>JAYUOT010000070.1:0-3570 GCA_043760705.1 Betaproteobacteria bacterium | reverse complement strand
GGAATTTCGTATTTTGGGATGTCAAATGGTGGTAGTCACGGTTGCCCCCGCCCTTTTAACCACCTTTTTTCATCAACTCAAAGAACTCGTGGTTGTTTTTGGTGAGTTTCATCTTGTCGAGCATGAACTCCATGGCTTGCAATTCATCCATGTCGTGCAACAGTTTGCGCAAGATCCAGATTTTTTGAAGCATATCCTTGGGGATGAGAAGTTCTTCGCGACGGGTGCCGGAGCGGTTGATGTCGATGGCGGGATACACCCGCTTTTCCATCATGCGGCGATTCAAATGAATCTCCATGTTGCCGGTGCCTTTGAATTCTTCGTAGATCACCTCGTCCATCCGGCTTCCGGTATCGATCAAGGCCGTCGCGATAATGGTGAGCGAACCGCCTTCTTCGATGTTTCTGGCGGCTCCAAAAAAGCGCTTGGGCCTTTGTAGAGCATTCGCATCCACGCCACCGGTCAAGACTTTGCCAGAGGCTGGCACGACGGTGTTATAAGCACGGGCGAGGCGAGTAATCGAATCGAGCAAAATGACCACGTCACGTTTGTGTTCGACCAGGCGCTTGGCCTTTTCGATCACCATTTCGGCAACTTGGACATGGCGCGTCGCGGGTTCATCAAAGGTCGAGGCAATCACTTCGCCCCGGACTGAGCGCATCATCTCGGTGACCTCTTCCGGCCGCTCATCGATCAGCAAAACGATCAACACGACATCGGGGCTATTCGTAGTGATGGCGTGCGCGATTTGTTGCAGCATCACCGTTTTGCCGGATTTCGGCGGGGCCACAATGATGCCGCGCTGGCCTGCACCAATCGGAGCCACCATGTCGATAATGCGGCAGGTGATGTTTTCGTCGGACTTAATGTCGCGCTCGAGCTTCATGGGCCGATCCGGATGGAGGGCGGTCAAGTTCTCGAACAGAATCTTGTTCTTGGAGGCTTCGGGTGGCGACCCATTGATCTTGTCGACTTTGACGAGAGCAAAGTAGCGCTCGCCGTCCTTGGGCGTGCGCACTTCGCCTTCAATGGAGTCGCCGGTGTGCAGACTGAAACGCCTGATCTGAGAGGGAGAGAGATAAATATCATCAGTGCTGGCGAGATACGAAGTCTCTGGCGAGCGCAGGAAGCCGAAGCCATCCGGCAGAATTTCAAGAACGCCGTCACCAAAAATCTGTTCGCCGGTCTTGGCCTTCTTTTTAAGAATCGCAAACATCAATTCTTGTTTGCGCAGGCGACTGGCGTTTTCAATCTCCAAGCTGGAAGCCAGCTCGACAAGTGCCGTGACGTGTTGGGCCTTGAGATCGGATAGATGCATAGTGGGGGGTCTTGTTCTAGAAAAAGAAGCTGAGCAAAGTGATGCTTGAGCGTTATGAGCAGATTGGTCGCGAAATAAACGCGGAATGAGCCTTTAGAGCCGAGGCAAAAGCCTTGAAAGTGTGGGGAAAAATTAACAGTCAGGGTTTTTGACCCCAAAACTGGCCGCCAGAAGTGTGTGGCTTGGCGCTGATTGCGCTAGTCGCGCGCCTCGGCTAAAAATCATACAAATCAATAACTTAGTGGCTATTGATTGGGTTTTAGCTAAGGACGACGCACTAAAAAACTAAACGCAGAAGAGAGGATAACCTGAATTAAAGGTTGCTGTCTAGAAACAAAGTCAATTGAGATTTTGAAAGCGCTCCCACTTTAGTGGCGGCCAAAGCCCCATTTTTGAACAACATCAGGGTAGGAATGCCGCGAATACCGAACTTGGCGGGCACATCTCGGTTTTCGTCGACGTTGAGCTTGGCGATCTGGAGCTTGCCCGCGTAATCTTTGGAAACCTCATCCAGAATCGGTGCAATCATCTTGCAAGGGCCACACCACTCAGCCCAGTAATCCACCAGGACGGGGAGTTCAGAAGCAAGGACCTCTTGCTCAAAGGTTTGATCAGAGACAGCTTTAATGGACATATATAGGCTCCTTTCTTGCGTTGCCTGTTTTTATTCGATGTGAAGCATTGTATTTGATTCCCAATTGGAAAATTGCAAGCCCCGGGTTTTTTGGGTAAAGCCCTCGATTTATCGCCTATCGTCGCGCAGAGCCTTCTGCCTCGCCGACTCCAGCAGGGCTTGCGGCTGCTAGAATGCGCCTGGGCGGGTCCCCTCGCATTGCGGAGTGGTTAATCTGGTCAGGTCCGGAAGGAAGCAGCCAAAGCTAATTTCCGTGAGTGCCGAGGTTAAGGCTCGCCCACGCTTATTTTTGTTCGTCCGCCCTCTTCCAGGCGGTGTCAACGAATGGGTGATTTTCCCGTCGGGCACAACGATCCAGTCAAGCCACCAAGAACACTTCTGAAAAAGCCGACCACGTTCGAATGACTCATCAAGCTCTGGCCCGTAAATGGCGACCACGCGACTTTCCTTCGGTGATTGGACAAGATCATGTCGTGAAAGCATTGGTTCACGCCCTCGATCACCAGCGCCTACACCATGCCTATCTCCTCACTGGCACCCGAGGCGTCGGAAAAACCACCTTGGCGCGAATTCTGGCCAAGGCGGTGAATTGCGAAGTGGGCGTGAGTTCTACGCCCTGCGGGGTTTGTTCGGCCTGCACCGGTATTGATACCGGTCGTTATCCTGACTATCTGGAGCTCGATGCGGCCTCCAATCGAAGCGTGGACGAAATGACTCAGGTCTTGGAGACTGCGGTCTATTTGCCCAGCATGGGCCGCTACAAAGTGTACGTGATCGATGAGGTGCATATGCTCTCCAATCACGCCTTTAATGCCATGCTCAAAACGCTTGAGGAGCCGCCTGCCCATGTCCTTTTCGTCCTGGCGACGACCGACCCCCAGAAAGTGCCTGTCACCGTTTTGTCGCGCTGCCTGCAACTGGGCTTAAAAAATATGACGGCCTCAGCGATCTCTGGTCATTTGGCTGAGATTCTGGGGCGCGAAAGTATCCACTTCGAAGAGCAAGCTCTGGCCTGGATTGGCAAGGCGGCTCGCGGCTCCATGCGTGATGCCCTGTCCCTCACTGACCAGGCCGTGACGTATGCGAGTGGGCAGGTGTTGGATGCACCGACCCGCGAGATGTTAGGGATAGTCGGAGCGGATCAAGTGCTAGCGATTTTTGATGCACTGGCCGAGGAAAATGCGGCAGCCTTGCTGCAAGTGGCTGATCTCATGCTCGCTCAGGCCGCATCCTTTCATCAAGCCTTGCTGCAGGTTGCCGAGCGCTGCCAGAGCCTGGGATGGATGCAGAAAGGGATACCGCCACCTGAACCTGACGCGCAAATGGCTAAGGATGTTGAGCGTTTTGACGCGCTTGATTTACAGGTGTTTTATCAAATTGCCGTCCATGGCGCTCGAGATTTGGGGTTGGCGCCGGACCCTTATACTGGTTTCACCATGAGCTTGCTGCGCTTGATGGCCTTTACTTCTGGCTCTCAGGTGCAAGACGACGCTGCTCTTGATGCGGGTCCAGGCGGCGCGCGCAGACCGGCTTTGACCAGGCCAAGTGCGCCTTCAGGATCGGCCAACACGTTGCTCGGAAAGCCTGCCCAGCCACTGGCCGTGAAGCCAAGCAGCCC
>JAYUOT010000069.1:0-3580 GCA_043760705.1 Betaproteobacteria bacterium | reverse complement strand
TCATTATGACGATGTCGGCAGTCCTCGATGAGCAGGTCAGCCACTGTCAGGAAATTTTACATAGCCAAGATTGGATCCAACGCTCAGATTTCTTCGGTGAAATCCCTAGAACACAATTGTTGAGGCAATTCAAGGGGTTATCTGTCCAAAACCTCTGTCATGTGAGCGTTGGCATGAAATGTGCGTATGATTATTTGACAATCTATTCGTTCTTCCCTGGGAGTTTTGCTATGAAAAAAGTTCTTTCCGCGCTTTTGGCTGCCGCTAGCTTGGCGAGCATTTCAGTGGCGCCGGCTCAGGCCGCCTTGATTGATGTTTTTGCCCAGGCGAACTCCAGTTCCGGGGGGGCGGCGGCCTCCTCTGGGTTGACTTTAAATCTAGGACAATCTTTTTCGGTCGCCGTGTCGCCTACGGATCTTTGGAGCGCGGGTGCCCTGCCTCGTTGGTCTAATGCCAATGGACTCATCGGACCGCTGCTCTCAACCGGTAGCGATGAATCCGGCACTCCAGCGGGTACAGCCATCGGAGCCAATTTTGGAAGCCATACGCAATCGGGCTTTAGTGCCCCGTTTGGTGCACTGGTTGGGGAAATTTCAGGTACATTTTTCTTGCTGGGCACCAGTTTTGCAGGGCCAGCGCCTGCCGCAGGACTCTTGAACTTTTATTATTGGGATTCAAACTCCGGCGATAACACTGACAAAGTATCCGTCAATGTTCAGGCCACGGGAGTGCCTGCCCCAGCCACGTTGATGTTGTTCGCTGCCGCGGCTTTGCCTCTGTTGCGTCGCCGCCGATAGAGGCTTGGCGAGCTTTCAGCGGGTCGCATGCCAGGACATTGAGGTCCTGCTCAGGCGATCACCCGCACCCTAATCACATGGGGTAGCGCCTTGATGGCATCCACCACCTCGCTATTTGGCAGGCCTTCAACATCAATGATGTTGAAGGCGAGTTCTCCGCGACTTTTGTTGAGCATGTCAATCACGTTGACTTGCCGCTTGGCGAGCTCGGAGAGGACTTGGCCTAAGACGCCCGAAACATTGTCGTTGGAGAACGTAATGCGGGTCGTGCCTTGGGTGCGTGCCATGACCATGGTCGGGAAGTTGACGGCATTGACGATGTTGCCGGTTTCCAGATAGTCCATGAGCTGATTGGCCGCCATGACGGCGCAGTTTTCTTCCGATTCTTCCGTGCTTGCGCCGATATGAGGCATGGCGATGACTTTCGGGTGATTGAGCAGACCCGGTTCGGGAAAGTCACAAACGTATTGCCCCAGCTTGCCCTTGGCGAGGCTATTCAGCACGGCGGCCGCATCCACAATGCTTTCACGCGCGAAGTTGAGGAGTATTGCACCGGGCTTGACGAGAGCCAGGGCGTCGGCATTGATCAAGTGGCGGGTGGCGTCCAGCGCTGGTACGTGAATCGAGATGTAGTCTGAACGCGCCAGTAAGGCTTGAAGGTTTTCCATGCGGGTCACCGCGTTCGAGAGTCGCCAGGCGGCATCAATAGAAAGTGCCGGATCAAAGCCGAGCACGTTCATGCCCATGGCCAGTGCCACATCGGCCACCATTGAGCCAATGGCGCCGAGGCCCACGACGCCCAGGGTCTTACCCTTGATCTCAGCTCCCGCAAAGCGCGATTTTTCTTTCTCCAGCAAGGCCGACATCTGGGCAGCATCGCTTTGCTCGGTCAAGCTGTTGACATAGGCGATGCCGGGCAAGATGCCTCGGGTCGCCAAGAGCATGCCCGCCACCACCAACTCTTTGACGGCATTGGCATTGGCCCCAGGCGTATTGAAAACAACGATGCCCAATTGGCTGTAGTCGGCCATCGGAACGTTATTGATCCCGGCCCCGGCGCGCGCCACCGCGATCAAAGATTCCGGCACGTCCAAGCCTTGCAGTTTTTGACTACGGATCAAAAACGCATCGGGATGGCCAATGTCGCTACCAACCTCGTAGGAGCCCCGTGGAAAGCGGTCCAAACCTTTGACACTGATTTGGTTGTAGGTACGAACCTTATACATGTTATGCGCTCACTTGGTCGTAAGCCCATTTCAGCCAGGGCATGAGCGCTTCAAGATCGGACTTCTCGACCGTCGCTCCGCACCAAATGCGCAAGCCCGCGGGCGCATCTTTATAGGCACCAATGTCATAGGCGACACCTTCGGCGTCCAAAAGTTTGACCATCTTCTTGACCTGCTCTTCGGTCGCCTTGCAAGTCAGGCAGACACTGGTGTTGGATCGCGTCACGGGATCTTGCGCAAGAAAAGAAATCCAGGGATTTTCCGCGACAAATTTTTCAATCACCGAAAGATTGGCTTGGCTGCGGGCCATGGTGCCGGAGACTCCGCCAAGACTCTCTACCCAGTTGAGTGCGTCCAAATAGTCGGCCACGCAAAGCATGGAAGGGGTATTGATGGTTTCGCCTTTAAACAAACCCTCGAGCAGTTTGCCACCCGACTTCATGCGAAACACTTTGGGCATGGGCCAGGGTGGGTTGTAGGCCTCCAGACGGGCCACGGCGCGAGGGCTGAGAATCAACATTCCGTGGCCACCTTCGCCACCCAAAACTTTTTGCCAGGAATAGGTGATCACATCCAGTTTCTCCCAGGGCATGTCCATGGCAAACACCGCCGAAGTAGCATCGCACAAAGTGAGGCCCGCACGGCTGTCAGGGATCCAGTCGCCATTGGGCACCTTGACCCCGGAGGTGGTACCGTTCCAGACGAACACCACGTCGTTGTCGAAATTGACCTGGGTCATATCGGTGAGCAAGCCGTAGTCGGCCTTGATCACGTTGACCTTGGGTAGCTTGAGTTGCTTGACAATATCCGTCACCCAGCCGGCACTGAACGACTCCCACTCCAAAACGTCCACGCCGCGCGCGCCGAGCAAGGACCACATGGCCATTTCAATCGCACCGGTATCCGAGCCCGGCACCACGGCAACGCGGTAGCCCTCAGGCAGCTTGAGTAACTCGGCCGTTTTTGAGCAGGCCAAGGCGAGCGCGGCCTTTCCCAACGCCGAGCGATGCGAGCGACCCAGGGTATTGAGTTGCAGGGCGCCGACGTCATAGCCAGGGCGCTTCGCACACGGGCCCGAAGAAAAATTAGGGGATTTGGGTTTGACTTGAGGTGGCATTAAAAAGGCTCTTCGGTGTGAAGTTAGAGAGTATGGAAATAGCGAAGGTAACACGTCAGGAACCAAGCGATTCGTTAGCTCCGCCTGGGCGCCCGCCCCGGACCGCTATACTCGCGCTGCGATTTTGCCGATGAGGTTTGGACAATGAAATTTCGACTGGTTTTGTGTTTGGTATTAAGTGCTTTTGCGGCCGCCTGCGAGCTACCTGTCGCGACAGTAGCGCTGGTGGAAAACCCGAATGGGTATACGGTTGCGAGCAGTTATAACTTACCTCAGTCGCCTGTGCCTTTGATTCGTCTTTTGGCGCAGCAGAGCGGCTGTTTCCGGGTGGTGGATCGCCACTCAGGCCTGAAGGCCACGGTTCAGGAGCAGGAGCTGAAGAATCAAGGCGTCATCGGTAGTGACAGCACGGTGCAAAAGGGCAGGGGCTATGAGGCGCA
>JAYUOT010000068.1:0-3584 GCA_043760705.1 Betaproteobacteria bacterium | reverse complement strand
CGTGGAAACCTTGACGCTCTACTCGGCCCTGGCACGTGGTGACTACCGCTTGTATGCCTCCGTAACACGCGATCCGCAGCACGAGTGGTACTGGCGCGCGGCACCGGTCAACCTGAGCTATTCCAACTACCTGAGCCCATGGCACTACATGATGCTGGGCTTGTCGCCGACGCCCGCCGCACCGGTCGCGCCGGCTTGGGATTCGTGGGTTTCGGTCGACGCGGGATTGGCGGCGATGCACAGCAAAACGTCCGATCCGCTGCGTTCCAGCGTGTACTTCCGCTCCAGCCGGTTCGGAAATTACAACCACTCCCATGCCGATCACAACAGCTTCACGCTCGATTCGCGAGGCCAGAACGTGCTGATCAATGCCGGCTACTACCCGGATTACATGTCACCTCATCACATGATGGTGGGGAGGGCGACACGCTACAAGAACGCGCTGACCTTCGACGGCGGTATCGGGCAAGCCGAAACCATGATCGACACCACGACGCCGCCGACCGCTCCGGGCAAGCCATTTCAGTCGATGGACACGCGCGGGCAGTTAGTCAACTTCAGCGATAACAAGACTTGGGTCGTGGCCACTGGCGACGCGACTCTCGCCTACCGCGCGCAGGACGCGCGAGGACGGCTGACGCCGCTGTTGACGAATGCTGTGCGAAGCATTGCCTACCAGCGAGTTGAAAAAGTCGTGGTGATCTATGACTACGCCACCAGCAGCAAGCCGCGGAGATGGGAGCTGAACTTTCACGCGGTGAACCCGTTCCAGCACATGGGCAATTCGGTGAGTGCGCAGAATGCGGGGAGCTCGGCATGCATCGATGTGTATGGCCTGACAGGGAACTTTGTGCTCAGCGACGGCTTTGTCGTGGCACCTGAATCCGCGCGCGCCAACCAGTTCCACGGCCGCTACGGCGCGACTGCTGCGAGTGCGCAACTGGCTTCCGTCACCGTAATCCGCGAGGACTGCCGCACCGTACCCGTGACTGTCACGGTTAGCGGCACGGTTGCCAGCGTCGCGATCAACGGAGCGCCGGCGATCACCTTCGATGAACGCAAGATCAAGGTTCCGAACTGATCGCACCACCGGCCACGGTGGCCGTATGACAAAGCACCCCGGCTGAAGCTTTTCAGCCGGGGGGCTTTGCTTTGTCCGTCGTACGGACCGCGACCATCTGACGCCCATCCATCTATGGAACGTCGCGTAAGATAAATGGCGTTGCCAGTCCCGGAATGCAACGAAATGTTGCGTTTGAGCGATGCGTCATGGTTTATGCTTAATATATTCCAAGGACTTGCACTCTGATTTCCACAAGCAAATAGATACCACAAGATCGTGTCTATATCTTCACCAAAGTTGGATCGAACGATGGTAATGCGCTATTTAGTCAGAGGCGGGTGGGTGCCAATTTTTTTGCTGTTATCTATTCTCGTCGTGCATTTTGTTTTCATGCTGCCTTACGACCTAACGAACGCGACCGTCTTTTTGAACGCGGATCGTTCCGTTTCTCGCTGGGAAACCATACAGGCCTTTCTCAGCGCCGTGAAAAACGACAAGGCAGCCGACTTTGTTGCAAGGCATGGGGTTCTCGGAGACTATGCCGTGCATGCTGCCTTGTTGGAATGGAATGGCAAAATTGGATTGATCAGTAGCCAAGTCGGCATGACTCTGGCATCGGGATGGGGCGTATACCGAATTGGGAGGTTGATCAAACTCTCCGTTCCGTTATCGACATTCGCCGCTAGTGTCTATTTTCTGTTGCCACACACTTTAGTGTTTCCACATCAACTTATCTCTGAGGCGCTGCATACCCCGCTTATTATAATTTCACTGTGGCTAACAGCAGAATATTTAGTCAACAAAAACAGGCGTTTTGCCTATCTGTTTATACTGATAGGAGCCTTGCTGGTTGGTGTTGCCGCGTTGATTCGACCGGTGACCTTACTGTGGCCATTGATCGTCGGACTCATCGTGATGCATGATTCAAAACGCAGGATTGGCATCGCATATATTTTTGTTGCGTACTTTCCAATTCTAATTTGGATGAGTTTTGTCGGAATCCAGACAGGTAAATTTGGACTTGGCGAAGCATCTCATGATATGGGACACAATCTGTATGACCGAATTGGAAGAATTACTGAAACAATGCCCTTGGAAACCTCAAGCAAAGTGCGGAAAACCTATCTTGACCAAGGCCGAAAAGGTAGTCTTAAAGTATCGACTTACATTCAGTTTGCCACGGAGTATCCAACATACTTCGCTCAGCATACGGCACGTGATATATTAATATTTGTAGGAAAATCCGGAATTGAACGAATTTCGATTGACTATCTCGAAATAAATATCGATGCACGTAGCGAACTACAAGACAGTCATCGAGGATGGAGACCACGGTTAGAGAAAGAAGGAGTGACTGCTGCGATAGTTTACTTGTGGAAAACTCAAGGTGCTGTCTTTGTTATTTCTATAGTTGGATCTATATTAATTTTTATGATTGTCTCGCTGGCAGCGTTTGGTGGATTCAAGATCATTAGACGTCACGGCAGAGCATACGGCGAGCATAGCGTTCATTTGCTTCTGATTGCGCTTCCTCTATATATCCTTCTTTTTTCTCAAGTAGTGGATGCGGTGCAGTCTCGCCATCGTGCGCCTGCAGAGGCTGCAATAGTACTATTGTTTGCAATAGGTATAGCTCGAATCAAAGAGAAAAAGGGAAACCTATGAATTGGCCTGTGTTCGCGTTGATTATTTTAAGTGTAGCTCTTTCTGCAATGGCCCAGATTGCGCTGAAGGCAGGCATGTCGAGCCACTCTGTTGCATATGCCATGAAGCTCGGGACGCCGCTCGAGACAGCGATTCAGATAGCGATAAATCCGTGGGTAATAGGAGGGCTGGGATTGTATTTCACTGGGGCAATGGTCTGGCTAGTTGTCTTAGCTAAAGTGGATGTGAGCATGGCCTACCCTTTTGTCGGATTAGGCTTCATATTAACGATGATCATGGCAAATTTGCTGATCGGTGAAGAAATCACGACGTCCCGTCTCGCCGGAACAATTCTTATTGTTCTTGGTGTCGCCGTGATATCGCGCGGCTAAGGTCACACGATGAATACTTTACCACTATGTGTAGATTGCGACGGTACGCTTCTGCGCACAGACCTGCTTCAAGAAGCTGTTTTCAGGCTTATGAAGCAGTCGCCTCTTTCCCTGTTTTTATTGCCTTTTTGGCTGCTTCGAGGCAAGGCCTATTTAAAATCCATGCTGGCGGATCGAGTGACAATCGATGCCGCCTTATTACCCTACAACGAGCCGTTGGTAGACTATCTCAAAGCTGAACGAGACTCTGGCCGGCACCTAGTACTGGCGACGGCATCACATCGAAAATTTGCCGAGGCTGTGGCAAAACATCTCGATATCTTTAGTGATATTGTTGTAACCGATGCTGAGATCAATCTTTCGGGAGACAACAAAGCTGCGTTACTGGTAAGCTTATTTGGGGATAGAGGGTTTATATACGCTGGGAACAGCTCGGCGGACCTAAGTGTCTGGCGGCATGCCGCGGGAGCGGTGGTAGTCAACGC
>JAYUOT010000067.1:0-3585 GCA_043760705.1 Betaproteobacteria bacterium | reverse complement strand
CCTTCACGGCGCTCACCGCTGAGCTGGCCGCGCCATCGGCGAGTCCCGACACGAAGGCTGCCGCTCGAAACTCGCGGTGTGCATGAACGGCAACACAGGCCGCCAGAGCTGCGCCCGAGGACATGCCCGCGATCCATACCCGATCCGGATCAATATTCCAACGTGATCGTACAAAACGAGCCTGGGCAACAATCAGGGCCGTTTCGCCGACTCCGTTTTGAGTGGCCTGGTCAAACCAGTTCCAGCAGCCTAAGGGGTTGGCCCATTTCGACTGGCGCGGCATCAACACCAAGAACCCGCGCTGATCGGCCCACTGGGTGATACGAGTGCCATCGCGAAAGTCTTCCGCGCTTTGACGGCAGCCGTGCAACCACACCACCAAAGGTGCTGCTTGATCGTCTCGATAAGTTGCCGGGACGTAAAGAAGGAAGCTTCGCGAAGGACGGACAAAGGGCGCCGCAGCGAGTCGTGCCAGGGGTTCGCGGGTGTAGCCGCGTAGGCCATAGCCTAGCGATGGCGCTGCTGAAGCCTCAAGTTTCGGATCCAGACTATTGGAAACGCTCGACATCATCGCGGGGTAGCTGCTCGGATAAATGTAGCTGCCCTGTAAGGCGTTGTGGAGTGCGGGGGTCAACCAGGGCTTGGTTTTCTCTTGGGTCATAGGGTTTTTGACGATTCCGCTGGGGTGCCAAGGAGGCGTTTCTTCACTCTACAGGTCTTTATGTTGCAAGACAACATTTTGTCAGCCAAGGCCTTTGTATCTGAAAATGACGGCGACCTGTAGAATTCAGGCTCCTCAAGCGCCTTCGCCCACCTTCGAAAAGGAGCACACCATGCCAGGCCTACTACCGAATGTTGACCCGAACGGTCTCCTAGAGTTTTCCGTGGTCTATACCGACCGCGCATTGAACCACATGTCTCAGAGCTTCCAGGGCGTGATGAAGGATATTTCAAGTATTCTAAAAGAGGTCTATCAGGCTAAATCTGCTGTTCTAGTGCCCGGTAGCGGTACCTTTGGTATGGAGTCGGTGGCTCGGCAATTTGCCAATGACAAGAAAGTTTTGATTATTCGTAACGGCTGGTTCAGTTACCGATGGACTCAAATTTTGGATATGGGCAAGATCGCCTCCGAATCCATTGTGATGAAGGCGCGGCGCGTGAGTAATGCGAAACAGGCCGCCTGGGTGCCGGCCCCCATCAATGAAGTGGTCGCGACGATTCTTGAACAAAAGCCCGCCGTCGTTTTCGCTCCTCATGTCGAAACCTCGGCCGGTATGCTTTTGCCCGACGATTACCTGCGCGCCATGGCGGATGCAGTTCATTCGGTGGGTGGTCTTTTGGTACTGGATTGCATCGCCTCCGGCGCGCTGTGGGTGAACATGAAAACCACCGGTGTCGACGTGTTGATCTCGGCGCCGCAAAAAGGTTGGAGCAGCTCCCCCTGTTGCGCCATGGTGATGTTGAGCGAGCGCGCACGTAGCGCGATCGACTCGACGATCAGCACCAGTTTTGCCTGCGACCTCAAAAAATGGATGCAAATCATGGAAGCCTATGAAGGTGGTGGTCATGCCTATCATGCAACCCTGCCGACCGATGCGCTGACGCGCTTATGCGCTGTGATGAAAGAGACCCAGGCCTACGGTTTTGAAAAAGTTCGTGCCGAGCAAATTGATCTGGGGACCCAGGTACGCGCCTTGTTTGAGAGCCGAGGCATTCTCAGTGTCGCTGCCGAGGGGTTCAAGGCACCTTGCGTGGTGGTGAGTTACACCGAAGATGCTGAGATCCAGTCGAGCAAGAAGTTTTTGGGCCAAGGGCTTCAGACCGCCGCTGGCGTGCCTTTGCAATGCGACGAACCTGCTGACTTCATGACCTTCCGGATTGGTTTGTTTGGTCTTGAGAAGTGGCATCACGTTGACCGCACGGTGGGGCATTTGAAAGCGGCCCTGGATACTTTATTGCCCCAGGTTGCACGGGCCGCCTAGGCCGGGCAGACGTTGATCTACTGATTTCTACATTGGCTCGGCGTGATGCCAAAGCGACGCTTGAATGATCGATTGAAATACGAGAGATCATTGAAGCCGCGCTGAAAGGCCAGGGTCGCGAAGCGATTTTTTGAGTGGCCCTTGGTTAGAAAATCTTGTCGGCATTGCTGCAGGCGTTGATCCAAGATCCATTGGCCGACGTTGGTCGGGCTGGCTGCGAAAATTGTCTGGACATACCTGACGGACAGGCCCAAATGCTCTGCCAGTTGCTGGGTGCAAAGCTCTGGATCATTGAGGTGCGCTACCCAGTAGGACTAAGCATGATCCAGTAAACGCTGAGTCCGATTCGCGCTCGCCTCATGGTTTTTAGGGGGGTCAGTGCGAAGGCGGTCATTGCCATCGCCTGCTCAATCGCCCACTCGCTGGCGATAGCATCCAACTGTGCACTTTCCTCGATGATCGTTTCTGAGGGGGAGTTGTGCGGTAGACCACTGGTTCATTGTGCATTTTCAACCAAAGTTTGTGCGTTTGCGTCCCAGTTTTTTGCGGAGTTTGAGTTCTTTCTCTTTCTCGAGCAGGCTCGTCCCGCGAGTCTGTATTTTTACACCCTGACCGGACCCAAAAGCTTGTCGTTCTCCGAGGCCGGTCAAGTGATTGGTCGAGCACGTGGTCGAGCGGCGACCTTGCGGATAGATTTTTTAGCAGGCTTCTCGGCAACTTGAGAGATTGTCTTTTTTGCCGCTTTTTTCTCGGACGGTGCTTGAGCTACCAGAATTGATTTTGGTTTCTTGGGCGGTACCAAAAGCCCTTTCGCTCGCTTGGCCTGCGTTGCTGCTCCCATCTTTTTGGAGCTATTCTTGGGGCGTTTTTTCGGAGCCTCGGCTTGCGCGACGGCCGCCTCAAGTTCATCCATCGCCTCGGCACAAAATACGGCCAGTTTTTGCATACTGGGCATGGAGGTATGGCAGGCCGTGAAACCAAAATTCAAGTAACCCGCATAGCTTTGGCAAGTAATGTTCAGAGCCTGACCATGAGTGATGATGGAGGCAGGATAGGTCGCCAGCAATTCAGCGCCGCGAAAGTACAAGGGTTTGTCCGGGCCAGGCACATTCGAGATCGTGATATTGAACATCGGTCGGGTGCGTCCCCCCATTCCCGTCAAAAGCGATAAAAGCGTGGGTGCCATCAGCAACATCGTGTACTGAAGCATGGCCTGTTTGGGTAGGCTCTGCACGTGGTCTTTGGCATGACGTACGGAATTTCGAATCGCCTCAAGGCGTTCCAGTGGACTTTCAAGCTCAGTCCCGAGCGTCGCGATAATAAAGCTGATGGCATTGCCACCACTCTCGTCGTCGAGCGGTCGCACCGACACCGGAATACCCGCCGTCAAAGATTGCTCCGGAAGTTGGCCTCGCTCCAATAAAAACTTGCGTAAGGCGGCCCCACATACCGCCAGCACGACGTCGTTGATCGTGCAGCCTGCGGCATTTGCCAGGCTGCGAATTCGCAGCATTGAAAACTGTTGGGTGGCAAAGCGCCGCTTCTCGCGCACGCGACCATTGAGCACCGAGCGTGGCGCACTAAAGGGCACGATCAGGCCCTC
>JAYUOT010000066.1:0-3588 GCA_043760705.1 Betaproteobacteria bacterium | reverse complement strand
CCCGAGCCCAAAAAAACAGCACCCTTCGTGCCGGGCAAGCGCCCAGTGACCTTTCCTATTTGATCCATCCCCTTGAAACCTGCTGAGCTTTTCCCGGTATTAGCGTCCGACCTGGCCGAGGTTGATGCCGTGATCCGTCTGCATTTGAGCTCGGAAGTGGCGCTGATCAATCAGGTTTCGGACTACATTGTGAATGCCGGAGGTAAGCGCTTACGACCGCTTTTGCTCTTGCTCATCGCCCGGGCCTTGGGTCATCGCAGCGCTGTAGAGGGTGGAAACGGCGACCATAGCCTGCTCGCGGGCGTGGTGGAATTCATCCATACCGCCACGCTTTTACATGATGATGTGGTCGACGAATCTGATTTACGGCGCAGTCGAAAAACGGCCAATGCGGCTTTTGGCAACGCCGCATCGGTCTTGGTCGGCGATTTCTTGTACTCACGGGCTTTCCAAATGATGGTGTCTGTGAAAGACCTGGCCGTGATGAGCACACTGGCCGACGCGACCAACACCATCGCCGAAGGCGAGGTTTTACAGCTTCTCAACTGCCATGACCCTGAGGTGGACGAAGCTCGATATCTCAAGGTCATTCAGTACAAGACGGCCAAACTTTTTGAAGCCTCTGCGGTGCTCGGTGGCTTGATTACCAACGCCAGGCCCGAAGTCATTCAAGCCGCCGCCGAATACGGCCGCCGGGTAGGCACGGCCTTCCAACTCATCGATGATGCACTTGATTACTCCGGCGATCCTGCCGCACTTGGCAAAAATGTCGGTGACGATTTGCGCGAAGGCAAGGTCACGCTGCCGCTCATCCATGTGTTGAAAAACGGCAGCCCCAGCGAAATAGCCCTGGTCGAAGCGGCGATTCGCAACGGGCATACCACTGAGTTTGATGCCATTCATCGCGCGGTCGAACGCTGTGGCTCGCTACAGTACACCCGTCAACTTGCTGAGAGCGAAGCACAGGCGGCCCGGGAATGTGTCAAGCGCATCCTCAACCAAGCCGATGCCACTCAAAGTGAGTATGGTCGTGCACTGCTGTACTTTGCCTCCTTTGCAGTCGGACGAGATCACTGAGTCCGGTCACAGCATCGAGCAGGGATCAGTAAAAAGGTGCGAAATGGTTTCGACCAATAGGGAGCCTGCATGAGCAGAACTGACGATCTCATTAAAAAACACCGGGTGAAAGACAAGCTCAAACTCGGCTCGATCAAGCCCGAATCTACCCCTTTCGCGAAGGGCAAAGAAGAAGAACAAAGAGCGCGCCTGGAAGCACTGGCGATTGAGCTTGACAGGCTTCAAGACCTCCTGCACGCCAATGGTTCCCACAAACTGCTCTTAGTGCTGCAGGGCATGGACACCAGCGGCAAAGATGGCACCGTGCGCTGGGTGTTTGGCCGCACTTCGCCCCTTGGTGTAAAAGTCGCCAGCTTCAAAGCGCCCACCGAAGAAGAGCGTGCGCGCGACTTCTTATGGCGCTGCCATCAAGTCGTGCCTCGAAGCGGCGAGTTAATGGTTTGGAACAGAAGCCACTATGAGGATGTGTTGGTGCCCGTCGTGAATCAATGGATTGATCAAGATCAAACCAAGCAGCGCTACGCTCAGATCAATGCCTTCGAAACCATGCTCTCTCAAACCGGTACCGTGTTGTTGAAATGCATGCTACATATCAGCCCGGAGGAGCAAAGAAAACGCTTGCAGGCGCGCATCGATGACCCCGCCAAACACTGGAAATTCAGCGTCGGTGATCTCGAAGTCCGCAAGCGATGGGACAGCTACATGAAAGCCTACGAAAAAAGTTTACGTGCGACATCGACCAAGATCGCCCCTTGGTACGTCATTCCCGCCGACGATAAGCTGCACCGCAATTTGATGATTGCCGAACTCCTGGTGGCGACGCTGAAGGGCCTCAAACTCACGGCACCCCCGGCGAACCCGGAACTCACCGGGCTGGTGATTAGCTAGGAGCGTGGGCGACAGAAGACGTGCCAGCGAGACTGGCGAAAATCGAGGACAGTTTGGTAGCACTGACAAGCCAATAGCACTTGTTATTGGCGCAGGCGGTGATACCGAAATGGACCGATTTCTCGGCTGTCGCAGCGCACGTCCTTCTGCCGCCCACGCTCCTAGGGAAGTCAACCAGAGGGGGCGACGAGTCGTTACGGACCCACAAGCTTACTTTCCCTACGGAGAACATCATGACTTATACGACTGTGGCTCTCGCTCAACTCTCTCAACCGAAGCGTCGACAGTTTATGACCGGCTCGGTCAAATCCAGCGTCGCCCTGACGGCCTGGAGTCTAGCCGCGACCGGCGTCACTGGTTTGGGCGTCACTGGTTTGGGCCAAGCGGCCACGAGCTCAAGCGCGGCCCCTGATCTCCTGATGTCCCTTGGCGCCCGCATTGCGATTGAGGTGCGAACTCAACTGGGCAGTGCAGATGCAGGCTATTCAGTACACTTTCTTGATTCCGCCGGCCCATCTTGCGACGGTCTACGCGAAGGACTCAGACGAGCCTTCAGCGCTCACGGCTTGCAACTCGAAGAATTTACTGGTGAGCGCCATCACTCTTTGGGTTTGGTCACTATCCGCAACCTCGACACCGGGCGCAGTGCAATAGTTGACTTATTCCCCGAGGCCTTAAGCCAGGTCGACTTGATTGAGCAGTCGTTCGCGAGCTCAAGCCAGCGCGATCATGCGATTATGACGGCACCTCGGGATAGTTTATTCTCGCTATCTTGAAGCTCGATTAAAATTTCGGTCCTGCCCCCGACATTCGTCGCCTTGGGCGTCAGGACCGGACGCTAAGCCCCAAGCATTCCTGTAATGCTCCGCGCCTAAATGCGACAGAATTCAGCACCGCTAACTTTATTTCACTGGATACTAAAGATGCAGTTTCAAACCGCGAAGTTTTTCAAGTCAATTACACTTTGTGCAGTACTAGGAGTCAGCGCGATCAGCCAGGCCCAACAAGTTTTCCGCATTACAGCGATCCCCGACGAGTCCCCGACGGAACTCGCTCGCAAAGCAGGTCCGCTAGTCAAGTACCTGGAAGCCAAGCTTGGCATGAAGGTGGAGTACACGCCCGTCACGGACTACGCCGCATCGGTTGAAGCCCTAGCAAACAAGACTGTGGACATGGCTTGGTTTGGTGGCTTTACCTTTGTGCAGGCCAATGTTCGCTCAGGCGGCAAGGCGACACCCTTGGTGCAACGTGAAGAAGACGAGAAGTTCCGCTCAGTGTTTATCACGACCGATCCCAATATTAAATCCTTGGCCGACCTTAAAGGTAAGAACGTCAGCTTTGGCTCGCAGTCCAGCACTTCTGGTCACTTAATGCCGCGCAGCTTCCTGCTCGAAGCCAAGCTCGACCCAGATACAGACTTTAAGCGGGTCGCTTATTCCGGAGCGCATGACGCCACCATCGCGGCCGTGGCTTCTGGCAAAGTCGACGCCGGTGCTTTGAATATCTCAGTTTGGGAAAAGTTTGTCGCCGACAAAAAAGTCGACGCCAGCAAGGTGCGCGCGTTCTACACTACCCCGACTTACTACGATTACAACTGGACCGTCCATGCCGATATGCCCGCGG
>JAYUOT010000065.1:0-3592 GCA_043760705.1 Betaproteobacteria bacterium | reverse complement strand
AAAGGGATGTTATAATCTTTGGCTCTTCGGCGCATTAGCTCAGTCGGTTAGAGCGATGGAATCATAATCCACAGGTCCGCGGTTCGAATCCGTGATGCGCCACCACTGTTGCAACCCGCTACGGCGGGTTGATTTAATTTTGTAACCCGCTACGGCGGGTTGTGTCGTTCTGGAGGCTTGAAGTTAGGAGCCGACTCAAGCAAACTAGGGTTCAAGCCAGCCGTCGAACCATTGAGGCTCACGAGACGGCCGGTGAGATTACAGCCGTACAGTTGAATGCTAGCGAGCCACAAAAACTGGATCTGAACCAAAAAAAGCCCCATGACTGCTCCCCAGTTTTTCCCGACGGCCTCGGACTTCCGAGCCTGGCTTGAGACGAACGCCGCCTCGCAAACCGAACTCTTGGTCGGTTTCCACAAGATCAAGGCCGGCCGCCAGAGTATGTCCTGGTCTGAGTCTGTGGATGAGGCTTTGTGCTTTGGCTGGATCGATGGTGTACGCAGGCGCATCGATGACGATGCTTACTCGATTCGGTTTACACCTCGCAAAACAACTTCAATCTGGAGCGCCATTACCCTACGCAAGTTTGAGCACACTGATCACGGCTTGCGCCTCGGCTCAACGATTACGGCAATGAGTCAGGGAGCAGACATTTCCCTCCTTGAGGGCTTAACGCCGAGCGCGCAAGTCGCGCCGCTTTACACGGTCGCCGTGCGAGCACTTTGCGAATTCACGGCCAAGTGTGGCGATCTCGACTTGCGCTTTACACCGTCACCCAGCGCCCAAGAAGGTATTGCCGGGCATACCGAAGTCGCCATCAAAAAGTTTGCCAGTCACAAGACTTATCAGCGCGAAGTCGCACTCAGCGGCCAATATCGCCACCTGACTGTGCGCGGACGAGCCGATGGTTTTGACCCCTTGCGCAGGCGTGTCGAAGAGGTCAAGACCCACCGAGGCGATCTCGCCCGCCTGCCCGACAACCACAGAGCCTTGCACTGGGCTCAGGCAAAAGTTTATGGCTGGCTCATTTGTCAGCAAGAAGGTTATGAGGCCATCGATGTCGCCCTGGTTTATTTCGATATCAGATCCCAGAAAGAGACCGTTTTGAACGAGCCTTTCGAAGCCCATGCCTTGGGCGACTTCTTCAAGGAGCTTTGTGAACGTTTTATTCTTTGGGCTGACCAAGAAGTCGCTCACCGAGCTTCCCGGACAAAAATCACCTCTGAATTAAGCTTTCCGCATCAGGAATTTCGCAGTGGCCAGCGTCTTCTTGCCGAAGCCGTCTACAAAGCGAATACGGGCGCACGCTGCCTGATGGTTCAAGCGCCTACGGGTATTGGCAAAACCGTCGGCACTCTTTTCCCTGCACTCAAGGCCATGGCCAAACCACTAACGAGCGGTGACCGGTTAGACAAACTACTTTTCCTGACTGCAAAAACTCCTGGCAGACAGCTGGCACTCGACGCCATGCAAAAGCTCCAGAGCGCCTCACCTCACAAGCCCCTTCGCGTGCTGGAGCTGGTGGCTCGGGACAAAGCTTGCGAGCATCCCGACAAAGCCTGCCATGGTGAATCCTGCCCCTTGGCCAAAGGATTCTATGATCGGCTTGCGGCGGCACGTGAAGAGGCTGCATCAACCGGGCTGCTCGACAAGTCCGGATTGAGAACGATTGCCCTCCGACACCAAATCTGCCCCTACTATCTTGGTCAGGAAATGGCGCGCTGGAGCGATGTGATTGTGGGCGACTATAACCACTACTTCGATCTCAATGCCATGCTCTACGGTCTGACTCTCCATGAGGGATGGCGGGTCGGAATTCTTTTGGATGAAGCTCATAACCTGGTGAATCGTGCTCGCCAAATGTATACGGCCGAATTGCATCAATCGACCTTTGATCGCCTGCGAGTCACAGTCCCCAAGGAGTTGAAGAAGCGCTTTCTGAGCACTAGTCGACGCTGGAACGCACTCGTCAAAGTTCAGTCCAAGGACTACCAGGTGTACGACCAGCTTCCGGAAGAATTCATCGTCGCTTTGCAAGAGTTGAACATTGCCATCGCCGATTACTTTGGCGAGCATCCAGGCGAGCCCGAAAGCGATCTACAGAGCTTTTACTTTGATCTACTTCACTTCCTGAAGCTGGCCGAGCTTTATGGGCCGCACTCGCTCTTCGATATCAGCCTGGAAGGTAAGCATGCCAAGCTTTGCTTACGCAATGTTGTGCCCGCGAACCTTCTTCGCGAGCGCTGGAAGGCCGCGCATTCAGCCACCATTTTTTCGGCAACCTTGAGCCCTCCCGAGTATTTTAAAGAAATGTTGGGCTTGCCAGAGAACACAGTCGTTCTTGAAGTCCCTTCGCCGTTTGGTGCAGACCAACTACGCGTCCAGCTCTCGAAAGACATCTCGACACGCTATGCGGATCGTCAAGGCTCACTGGGGAGCGTCGCAGCACTCATCGCCCAACAGTATCTTCACCAGCCAGGCAACTACCTGGCATTTTTTAGTAGCTTCGACTACCTTCAATCGGCGCTCGATCATTTCCAGATTCATTACCCCCAAGTACCCACTTGGCAACAAGAACGCGGCATGAATGAAACGGCCCGAGAGGAATTTCTGGCTCGCTTTACCGACAGAAGTCGTGGCATTGGTTTTGCGGTACTGGGTGGCGCCTTCGGAGAAGGCATCGATCTTCCGGGAGCTCGCCTGATCGGCGCCTTCATCGCCACCTTGGGCATGCCTCAAATCAATCCGGTCAACGAGCAGTTTCGATTTAGAATCGAGGCCTTGCTCGGCCATGGTTACGACTACACCTACACCATCCCCGGCATTCAAAAAGTCATTCAAGCGGCAGGGCGCGTCATTCGCACCCGCGAGGATCGAGGCGTGCTGTTTTTGATGGATGATCGCTTTGCGAGAGCTGAGGTGGCAAGGCTGCTCCCTAGTTGGTGGCAGATTAATGCAGCCTCTCGTCTTAAAGATGAGAGCTTGCCAACGCCTTGATCATCAATCACCGCAACTGAACACTTAGAATCTTCTGTGCAACCATGTCTAACGATGCTCTGGCCACGCCTTCGCGATCCGTCCACACCTTGGGCAGCAGGCTCCCGGTCAGTGACAGCACATCGCCATCATCGAGCTTGAGCAAACTATCGCCCACTCCATCGATAAAGGTGATGACATTCACGATATGGGCTTCGCCCTCGCCATTGGGCGCAAGGACTTTCGCAATCACATACGGCCTGCCGTTTTGACCCGTGCGCTCTACCGGTTTACCGTGAAGTTTCCCGGTTACTAATCCATCAATCATCCGTTCGTCCTAGTGTTCATGGGTTTGTTCTATCATTCGCTTCGCGACGTGCGAAGAGGGCGCAGAGTACACCTTTTGTGACTTTGCCTCCGGGAATGCAAGAATAACGCAACCCTGCCGGAAATCACGTCCTAGGAGACAACTCCCAGGTTGTCTCGGGTCAAGGTACGTCATGACATTGTTCGACCTTGAGCGCAAATAAATCCTAACAATTCACCCATTTTAAATTGCATTCGCTTCCCAGGAAGCCATTGGCGGGCTAAAATTTTGTCCACTAATTCACTAAAT
>JAYUOT010000064.1:0-3595 GCA_043760705.1 Betaproteobacteria bacterium | reverse complement strand
ATGCTGCCTGGTGGCCCTGGGTGAAAAACTATGAGGGTGAAATTTATGGGGGCGGCTTCTGGTGGGCGCCGGTTCACGCCCGCCTGTGGCTGGACCAGGATCTCAAGAAGAAAATGGGTTTTTAGACGCACCGACTCCAGCCTGTCTGTGCGTTTTTTCGTTTTCTCACCCTAAAGGATGAAAACCTTCCTGACGTTTTGACCTAAGGTCGGTCTGACTCATTGTGCGTGTTACACGCACAGGTCGGATTCCCATTCACTCGTCTGGAAAACTCATGAAAAAAAAGTCACTGATCACCTTAAATTCTCTTGGTCGCGTTGGTATGTCCTTAGCGGTATTGCTATCACTGAGCGCATGTTCGGACAACAACGTATCCACCAACCTTAGTGGCCAAATCGTTAAAGGCCCGGTCGGCAACTCCAATGTCTGCGTTTACGCGGTCAGTAACGGAACCAAAGCGACAAGCCCTTTAGTGCCTTGCACGACCTCCGATGCCTCGGGTAACTACTCGTTTTCCAATCTCAGCTACTCCGGCGACGTCTATATTGAAGCGACTGGCGGAACCTTCAAGAACGAAGCCACCGGCGTCAATTCGACTCTGACCACACCCTTGGGCTCGATCATTGCTTTGTCTGGCGGCAGCGCTGTCGGCGTGGTCACTCCTTTAACGCAGGTTGCGGTGAGTGTCAGCACAGCTTTTAACAGCACAGCGATGGCCCAGGCCGCCGCGAACATTGCCGCCCAAGCGGGCTTGGGCAGCCTCAATATTCTAACGACCGCGCCAGCGTTTGCGGCAAACAACACCACGGCGACGAACGCCTACGCTGCAGTGCTTGGGGCGCTGGCTCAGTACACCAGTAGTGCAACGACGCCGGTGAGTCTGGCCAATGCGATGTCCGCATGGGCCGCCCATACGGCGGGTTTTCAGGTCAGTTTGCAGGCTGCTTTGAACGCTTACGCGGCGGGCGCGGGCGTTGCGTCGACCCACTTGCCGTTGGCGCTTAACCTCGCTGCGACAGGGAGCGTAACCAGTGTCTCGGCGACGCTCAGCACCGGCACAGGTTCGGGCGCCACCACCGTGACAAGCTCCGGCGGCCTTACCACGGCTTCGAGTTTGACTCTATCCGGCGCTGGCGCCGGATTTGTTCCTATCGTTGGACAGGGCCTCAGCGTTGCAGGAATCACTACGATCAACTTTACCAACGGTTCAACTAATTTGGCGGTGTCCGCGGACAGTGGTGGTATGGAGGTTCTTTTTCATGATGCTATTGGCAAAGAGTGGAGGCTGAGCTGTGCTTCGGTGACCTGCAGCGGTCAGGTGATTGTCGATGCCGCTGGCAAGAAAGTTACTTTCGCCAATGCAACCTTAACCGCTGTCACCTCAACCTCAGCAACCGGTACGATTGTTGTGAGTGGATCGACTGTTTATTTGTAGCGCGAACCACTCCTGCGCTCAAACCGCTAGAATCCAAGCTGGCAACCCATTTGGAGTAAACCCTCAATGAATCCCGGAATTGATCTTTCAGGCAAAGTCGCCCTGGTGACAGGTGCGTCTAGTGGCCTCGGCGAACAGTTTGCCCTAACCTTGGCCAAGGCGGGAGCGCAAGTGGTTTTGGCTTCGCGCCGAGTCGATCGCCTGAAAGAGCTACGGGCACGCATTGAGGCCGGGGGCGGTGCCGCCTCGGTGGTTGCTTTGGATGTGACGGATCTCCCCGGGATTGCCAAAGCAGTCGCCCAGGCTGAGCAAGAGACTGGTCCGATTGATATCCTGGTGAACAACTCAGGGGTATCCACCACTCAGCGCCTAGTCGATGTCAAACCCGAAGATTACGACTTTATGTTTGACACCAATGTCAAAGGGTCCTTCTTTGTTGCACAAGCCGTGGCGCAATCAATGATCAAGCGCGCCAAGCTGGATCCTCAGCATCAAGCCCGTATCATCAATATTGCCTCCATGGCCGGCCTGAAGGTTTTGGCCCAAATTGGTGTGTATTGCATGAGCAAGGCGGCGGTGGTGCAAATGACCAAGGCGATGGCCCTGGAATGGGGGCGCTACAACATTAATGTCAGCGCCATTTGCCCGGGCTACATTAAAACTGAGATCAATGCCCATCACTGGGATACTGAGGCGGGTCAGAAGTTAATTCAAATGCTGCCCAGAAAGCGTATCGGTCAGCCTGAAGACCTGGATGGATTGTTGCTCCTTCTGGCTAGCGATTCCTCGCATTTTATGAACGGCTCGGTGATCGCCGCCGACGACGGTTTCGGGATTTAATACTTGCCACGATAGGCGCTTGAGGCCTGATGAACTCTGACCTACGCCGCACTCAACGATTAGCTCGAGAGTTTGAGCTTTCTGCGCTTTTGCCGGGTTTTTACGATGATCCGTACCCGACTTTTGCGGCCTTGCGCGAGTTTGAGCCCTGCCGACAACTCAGGGATGGAAGCTACTTTTTGAGCCGCTACGACGATGTGATGGCGGTGTATCGCCATCCTGATGCCAGCTCGGACAAGAAAGTGGAGTTCTTGCCCAAGTATGGTGACTCGCCGCTCTATGAACATCACACCACGAGCCTGGTGTTTAATGATCCTCCTTTGCATACCCGTGTTCGGCGTTTGATCATGGGGGCCGTCAATCAGCGTGCCATCAATCGCATTGAGCCCGATGTGCAATCCTTGGTCACTCGCTTGCTTGACGCCATGGAAGACAAAATGCATGCTCATGGGCAACTGGATTTAGTGGCCGATTTTGCGGCGGCCATTCCGGTCGAAGTCATTGGTAATCTTCTAGCCATTCCGCATGCGGATCGAGGGCCGCTGCGTGCTTGGTCCTTGGCGATTCTGGGTGCGCTGGAGCCGGTCATCTGCGATCAAGTCCAGCAGATCGGTAATCAGGCCGTGAGCGAATTTTCTGCCTACCTTGACGATCTCATTGAGGATCGTCGCCGGCATCCTGGTCGTCCCGAGGAAGATGTCCTGACGCGCTTGATCCTGGGCGAGGAAATGCAGACTTCGCTGCAAGGCCAGGTTGTGGTCGAGAAACTGAGCGCCAAGGAGTTGATTCATAGCTGTATTTTCCTGTTGAACGCCGGCCATGAAACGACCAGTAACACCATCGGTAACGGGACAGTGTTGCTGACCAAGTTTCCAGACCAGCAGCGTAAACTGCGTGCCGATCTTGCCCTGATCAACCCGGCCATTGAAGAGATCTTGCGTTACGAGAGTCCGGTTCAGCTCAATAACCGGCGCTTGATGAAGTCGGCGACCATCGCGGGCCGGCCTATGGCTGCGGGCAGCCTGATGACCCTGGGGGTGGGCTCGGCAAATCGCGACGAGGCTCAGTTCCCAAACGCTGATGAATTTGATATTGCACGTAAACCCAATAAACAGCTCGCCTTTGGGCATGGTGATCATGCCTGCGTCGGCATGAATGTGGCACGGATGGAAGCTCGGATTGCAATTCGGGCCCTACTTGAGCGTTTCCCGCGGATGGAACGGGTCGCAGACCCGCTCAGGGACCGCAGAGTACGATTCCGCGGATACCAAAGTATTCCTTTGGCGCTTTATTCAAAATGATAGAAATTTCACCGACACT
>JAYUOT010000063.1:0-3600 GCA_043760705.1 Betaproteobacteria bacterium | reverse complement strand
CGAATGTAGGGCATCCTGCGCTGCGCTATTTTCAATAAATGAATGAAAAAAGACTTACCAAAAAAAGATAACGGAGGAAGAAATGATCTTATTGCGGCATTGTTTGCCGATTCGCCAATTTGTATAGAAAATTTGTCGAAAACCGGTTCCTCAGAACGCCCTACATTCGACGATCTGACGCCATGATGAGTCGTCGCATGAGGTGATGTAAAAAAACGGCTGATTTCGTGATTCTGGGGAACTTTTGCGCCGTTTGTTTAAATGCACCCCAGGTTCAGCGCACGGGCCCAAATTGCAGCAGGAATCGATCCCCATGGTTTTGCGCACTCTCGCTGCGAAACAGTGTCGTCACTATTATTGAGAACTACGTGAACAGCACGGCACATTTAGGGATCCGGCGTGGATCTATAAACAGCGTTGTCAGCCCAATCAGAAAGCGATCGAGGGTCGTGAGATTGGGCGCGCGCCGTCGGGCGCGATTACTGACCATCAACTGATGCTTGAGCGACAATGATTCTGCGGCGACGGCACGCACGCCGCCGGGCCGGAGGAGTTTGGCGAAGGTGACGACCAGGTGAATCGCCAGAATGAACAAATCGCGCATGAGTCGCACATTATCACGCTCACGAATCTGCGCAAGACTGAACGTTAACGGAGATTGACGCTAAAATTTAACATTTCGCCACCCACACGCTGTACCGCCGAACCCAAGGCATCGCCGGGCCGCTGTTCCTTGGCACGACACGCATGCGTTGTCGCAGCTGGCGTGCGCGAGCGCGATCGAAGTGCTGGCCGCGAACGGCGTGGACGTGATGCTGGCGGCGGGCGACGAATACACGCCGACACCGGCGATCTCACCCGCGATCGTCGTGCACAAACCGTGCACGCGGCGCAGCGCAGGCCGATGGCATCATTTGAACGGCTTTGAGCCCTTCATTGTGTCATAAGGGATTGACAAACTTACAGAATCGCGTAATCTTTAATATGGTTCGATCCACTCAGGTGGGCTTAGGAGAGCAACGGTGGTATGGAAATTATTCAAGGGATTATCAACGTCAAAAGCGCAGGCCATTGATAATTCTAAAACAACAGATTTTGTTGATGACACGGAGGAATTGCGCCTTCAATCGCAAGCGGTCCGTCAGTCGTCGTCAGGAAAGCTGTCCGTTGATATTGCGCTGTTCAGCAAAACCAAGAAGTTTAAGAACCAGCTCGCGGTATTGAAGGAAATCGAGAATAATTACCGCAAACGAAACGGTCTTCCCCTAGAGAATTAACCAGCCCGCCAGCGAATCTTCATGGAGATTTCGCTATTTTTTGTCCTGCCGCTCATTAGCGGCTTTATTTTTGTCAGCGAGTTCCTGCCACTGCGTTACCGCGCCGCAAGGTCCGAAACGCAACGGCTTTACTACTATGCAGCGTTATGGGGGGTAGTTTTTTCTGTTCTGGGCGGCGTCATCCATTACGGATTACAAGCCATCTGGAGCAAATACGCCACCGGCATCGACGTGCTCTACCACGGATACCTCACGCCGCTTCTTGAGCGACCGCAATCCTCTAGCTCCGCGAGTCTGTCAATGAAGGCCACAACAATTCGCGCGGACGTCCTCGTCATCTGCGTCTGGGCCTTGCTGATCGGATTGCTGACTCCGGTGTGGAATCTAACACTGCGGGTGATTGACTATGTCCTCGTGCGCTTCTTCTTCGGAGGCAACGCCGCGAAAGCGCCGTTACGCGCCCTAAACCGTCGGGCAATCACCGATGAAATTGAGCTGCTATTAGCAGAAGCCGCGCCCAGCCAATCCCCCATTCAGGTTACCTTGTCCAACTCGAAGATTTACGTCGGCACCGTCATTGAATCCCGCGACCCCGCCAGCACGTTGGAATCTTTCCGTTTGCAACCCATGATGAGCGGATACAGAGACAAGGATAACGGCACCGTTGAATACAACACGTTCTACAGTAACGTGCTGAACGCGCTCGGAGCGGGCACGAACAGTGTGCTCGCGCGCAGTTTTCAGATCGCGATTCCGCTCGACAAAGTTGTCATGATTTCGGGTTTTGACTTGGGTGCCTTCAACACATTCCAACAGACGCGACCACCTCCCGCTCCGCCGGAAATCCAACAAACCCAAATCTCTGGAGATTTGAAAGTAGAGCTGGTACGCAACAAACCTCCGACGCAAGCGGCTTCCTAGTGTAGTGTTGTTTGCACCCGGGAACGGATTTCGCGGAAATGTGGCTTCATCACCGGCCATGATTTCTCGAATAAGGCTGCGCATGCACAAGGCCTTCAGAACCGCTTTTGTGCGGTCGTACCGGCTCTTCTGGGAAGCTGGCGAGGCTCCGTCGTCTTTCAAGAATTGCAGGAACCCATCGACCATGTCGCGGTTGATATCATCCAACGTTAGTTCTCGACTTAGGGCGGCGCTACGAATACGGAAGTAGTTGAGGAAGTGAACTAGTCCCATGGTGCAATATGCCCGGACCGTTATCACCTCGAGTTCGGCATCTTGTTTGTCAATGAAACGTTCAATTTGGCGCTGGCAGGCATATGTAATAGCGTCAATGCCAACGCCATAATAAGGCGCAAAGTCAAAGCGCTTAGCACGTGAGTCGCGGTGAAATTCGACAGTAGTGACTTTTTGGGGAATGACCTCGAGAGGAATGACAATGGCTCCGGATAGGCCTCGGATATGTTCCACCATTGGCGTAGTGAGATCGGTTTTGACGAATACCTTGCGCTTGGCCATCAGCTTTGTGCTTCTGCCCAGTCGTTGAGCTCGTCGTCGTATTGCAATACCGCGTCATCAACAAGTTCGTTCACGATATGCAGGTAGACCATCGTCGTTTGAATTGACGCATGTCCAAGTTGATGTTGGACGAAAACGAGTGGCTCAATGCGGTTATCACCGCGGTGACGCTGCATAGCGACGAGCGTGCGCGTTGCGTAGGTATGCCTCAGCATATGCGGATGCACCGCCAAGCCGATCTTCGCACCAGCGTCAACCACTATGGCCCTGATCCCCTGACCATTGTTTGCCAAAGGCTGTCCTGCCTGATTCAGAAATAGCGGATTCGGATCGCCATTGCTGAGCGATGCGCGCTCGCCACGCCAGTGAACGACATAGTGGTGCAGGTCCTGCATGAATTTGCGGCTCACCCAGATATCACGTTTCATGCTGTACTTTGTCTGCATACCGGTACCGTCATATGGGTCCAACGTTACCCGGACATTTCTTCCGTGGATGCCTTGTCGGTCGGGGTCAAACACATAGGCAATCGGAAAAGTTGCCAACTCTTCGCGGCGCATGCCGGTCTGCAAGGCACATCGAATCATCATGCGGTGGTGCGGGTTTTGAACCGACGCGAGCAGCGCTTTGACCTGGTCCTTGGTCAAGAATTTGATGAGTCCCCGGTGCTTGCGAGGCATAACGGATCTGACGCTGACGGTGCCGCCAGAAGCGTCTAAGTGGGCGAAGAATCCGCCAGCTCGCGTTATGTGCCGAGTTTCGACCTCGTACGGCAAGCTCTGGACCCAACCTTGCCGCGCGGCATACTTATAGAATTCACATATGTATACGAGACGTAAGCGCACTG
>JAYUOT010000062.1:0-3602 GCA_043760705.1 Betaproteobacteria bacterium | reverse complement strand
CTTGGATACTGTTTATTTCGCCTACGCGTTCATCGCGGTAATGGCCATCGTCGCCGGTACCGTGGGCGGCGTCATCGGATTTGGATCGTCGATTATTTTGATGCCGATCCTGGTCTGGGTGTTTGGCCCAAAACAGGCGGTGCCGATTATGGCCATCTCGGCCTTGTTTGCAAATGGTTCCAGAGTGTTCATTTGGTGGCGCGACGTTTCTTGGCCTCCTATTTTTTACTATGGTGTGGCAGGCATTCCTGCCGCAGCCATCGGTGCTCGCACCTTTGTGGAGTTGTCGCCAAAACTCGTGGAAGCCGTGCTCGGTGTTGTACTCATTTTGATGATTCCGGCGCGCCGCTGGCTGGCCGTTAGGCACTGGACGCTCAAGGCCTGGCAATTGATTTTTCCGGGCCTGATCATCGGCTATTTGTCGGGATTAATGGTGTCCACTGGGCCCATCAACACACCATTCTTTCTGGCCCATGGCCTGGTCAAAGGGGCCTTCATTGGTACCGAAGCCCTGGCCTCGCTCTTGGTATTTGCCAGTAAAGCCCTGGTTTTGAGAAGTTACGCGCTCTTGCCCATGGAGGCCATGATCAAGGGTGTCTTGGTGGGCATGGCCTTGACGGCAGGTGCTTTTATCTCAAAACGTATCGTCGAACGAATTAAGGTAGAACAGTTCCGGCTGCTCATGGATGGTGTGTTGCTATTCGCCGGGCTCAGCATGTTACTGGCCATCGTGATGGATCGATAAGAGAAAAAATCTGGTCCATTCCTCACTATTTTCTTTTTGAATGAACGGTTCTATGAGTGGCTTGGTCCCTGGCTCGGTCGATCATTCAATGAATCGTTCAGTCAATAGGTAGCGCGGTTTTGTAGCGCACCTGCTTGAGGGCAAAGGATGATCGAATTTTCTCGATTCCTTCGATCGGCGTGAGTCGGTCCAATATAAATCTTTCCAGAGCGGCGATATCGGGTACGGCAACGCGAATCAAGTAATCGCTGTCACCTGTCATCAGGTAACACTCCATCACCTCATCACGAAGGCTGATGCTCTGCTCAAAAGCTTCAAGCTCGGCCTTCCCTTGTTGCTTCAAGCTGATGGAGATAAAGACATTCAGGCCAAGACCGACGGCTTTGGGTTTGACGAGGGCAACATAGCGGTCAATGACTCCCGATTTTTCCAGTGCTTTGACGCGGGCCAGGCAGGGCGAAGGGCTGAGGTGGACACGCTTGGCCAGCTCTACGTTACTGAGGGAGCCGTCAAGCTGCAGCTCTTTAAGGATTTTGATGTCAATGCTATCGATGGAATTCATGACGTTATTTTATGCGCTGTGTGGATCTTAGGGCTCTTGCACCACCTACGGATGTCATCGTTGAACTGTTTACACCTTCACCGACCGTGCTTGAGGCATACTGCGCGCCAGCGTCACGCGTGAATATAGGAGATTTCTATGCGGCTTGTAAAACCTTTGGTGGGCGCACGACATTTCAGTTGGCGCTTGGTGAAAATGGTCTCGACCTTGCTGCTCTTCACTCCCTTGCTCGCGAGAGCCGATCCCTCGACCGGCTACCCCAATAAAACGATCAAAATTATTGTCCCTTTTCCGGCTGGAGGTACAGCCGATGGTTTACCTCGCATCATTGCTCAAAAGCTCAGTGAAAAATTTGGGCAAGCGGTCATTATCGAGAACCGGGCGGGTGCCGGAGGCAACATTGGTGCCGAAGCGGTTGATAAATCTGCGCCAGATGGCTACACGCTCCTGGCGACTCCCCCCGCCCCGCTCGCGATCAACCAGAGCCTTTTCCGAAGCCTGCCGTTTGATCCAGAGCGTTTTATGCCCATCACGGTATTGGCTGCCGTACCGAATGTCTTGGCAGTGAGATCGAATATGCAGGCCACTTCCACGGCAAGTTTTATCGCTTTGGCCAAGAGAACGCCGGGTGCTTTCAACGTGGCCACCCAGGGCAATGGCACGACCTCACATCTCACCGCCTCAATGTTTAGTGCGCAAGCGGGGATACCGTTTGTATACATCCCGTATAAAGGCACGACACCGGCCTTAGCGGATTTAATGGGCGGACAGGTCGACGTGTTCTTTGACAATATTGGTTCGATGCACAAACATCATGAGACCGGCAAGACGAAGATCTTGGCGGTTGCAAGCCATAAACGTAGTGCTCTTTTGCCCGATGTTCCTACGATTGCCGAGAGCGGCTTGCCGGGCTTTAATTCCTCAACCTGGTTTGCAATGGCGGCGCCCGCGGGTACGCCCCCTGAGATTGTTCAGAAACTTCATGCCGCAATTATTGAAGTCCTTAAAATGAAAGAGGTTCAAGATAAATTTTCGGGTTTGGGGGCTGATATCGTGGGCAATTCACCCAAAGAAATGCAGAGTTTTTTAATCACAGAACGACAGCGCTGGAAGAAAGTCATCGACGACGCTGGCGTCACCTTGAATTAGGCATTGTCCCGTATACAAATGCTGAAGTATTGCGAAAATTCGATATTTTATGCTTTAAAATAGACTTGCACGCCCCAAAATCAGCAGCAGGTGCGGGCAAATTGTTCGTACACTTCTGCCCATGACAAATCTATCTTTGAACCGCTATTTTTTAAGTTTGGCCGAAGCTGCTGGCCATGATCTGGACCCTGAAGAGACCGAGGAGTGGCGCGCGTCCCTGCTCTCGGTGCTGGAGCGTGCCGGGCCTGATCGAGCCAAGTACCTGTTGGATCAACTCAATACTGTCGCACAAGCTCGGCAAATGGGCTGGCGGCCCAACGGCATTACGCCTTATCTAAACACCATCCCAGCCTCGGTCGAAGCAGACTTCCCCGGTGATTTAGCCATTGAAGAACGCTTGGGCAGCATCATGCGCTGGAACGCGATGGCGATGGTCGTGCGAGCCAACGCAGCCTACGGCGAGCTCGGGGGCCACATTGCCAGCTACGCCAGCTCTGCGGATTTATTTGAGGTCGGATTCAATCACTTCTTCCGGGCTGGGCCGGGTGGCGATCTGGTGTTTTTCCAACCCCACAGTGCCCCAGGGATTTACGCGCGCGCGTTTCTGGAAGGTCGGCTCAGCGAAGAAAGTCTGGCGCATTACCGCCAGGAACTCAGTGCCGAAAAAATATCGGTGCAAGGGCTTAGCAGCTATCCCCACCCTTACCTGATGCCCGATTTTTGGCAGTTCCCCACGGGAAGTATGGGCATTGGTCCCATTAGTGCTATTTTTCAAGCGCGCTTCATGCGCTATCTTAAAGATCGCAAACTCAGCGAAGCGGCCGCACTCCAGCCTGAGCCAAACCATCCACAACGCAGAGTGTGGGGATTCTTTGGCGATGGGGAAATGGATGAGCCGGAGAGCATGAGCGCTCTGACCTTGGCGGCTCGCGAAGGTTTGGATAATCTGACCTTTGTGATCAACTGCAATCTCCAGCGCTTGGATGGACCCGTACGTGGCAATGGCCGTATTGTGGATGAGCTGGAGGCTTTATTTGCCGGTGCCGGCTGGAACGTCATCAAGTTGCTTTGGGGCAGCGACTGGGACGGCCTGTTTGCGCGCGATGCCGCCGCATTGGTAGACGCCTTCGCCAATACGGTCGACGG
>JAYUOT010000061.1:0-7392 GCA_043760705.1 Betaproteobacteria bacterium | reverse complement strand
GGTAGCAGGCGGCGAAGCGCTGGCGACGCAAAAGGCTGCACAGCGTGCGAAACTTCAGCTCAATTGGAGTGAGGACCCCGGTGGCCGCTATGAGCAATGGGGCGTGGACAAGCGCGGTTGGTCTGATGTTGAGGATCGTCACGGTGCGCGCGGGGCGATCTTTTTCTATCCCATGTTCGAGGCCGCCATTCGAGCTCACCTGGGCCGCACGCACGAGCAGCATCAGCATGAACTGGGTCACTTGCTGGCCCATTTCTCGCAGGTGGCCAAGAGTAATCCGCTCGCGGATCGTCGCGAGGGCTTCGATGCCCATGCCATTGCTGAGCCTAGGGGCGATAACCCTTATATTGGATTTCCGTATACCCGTTTAATGAACGCCAATGCGTACATCGATCAGGCCGCCGCACTCATCGTCACCAGTGTGGGTCAGGCCAAGCGGCTCGGCATTGATCGGAGTCAGTGGGTGTTCTTGCATGGCTGCGCGGACGCGCACGACCACTGGTACGTTAGCCACCGGCGCGACTACCACTCGTCTCCCGCGATGCGCGTGGTCAAGGAAAAAACCTTCGAGATGGCTGACACTACCCTTGACAAGATCGGTACGATTGACCTTTACAGTTGCTTTTCTTCCGCAGTGGAGGTCGCCTGCCAGGAAATCGGCCTGAGCCCAAGTGACCCGCGTGGCCTGACCGTCACCGGCGGCCTGCCGTATTTTGGGGGGCCCGGCAACAACTACGTGACCCATTCCATTGCACAGATGATGCAGGCCGTTCGCACCAAGCCCGGCATGCAGGGCTTGGTGACGGCCAATGGCAACTACTTAACCAAACATTCGGCGGGTATTTATTCCACGGAGGAGCCTTCGCGCCCGTTCGCACCGAGCGACCCTTCGAGCTATCAGGCATCGCTCGATCAGATTGCGCGTCCGGCTTTCACTGACCTGACCGAAGGATCGGCCCGCGTGGAAACCTATACCGTGATGCACGACCGCGAAGGGCCAAGTAGCGCGATACTCTTTGCTCGTCTGGATGACGGCACGCGACTCATCGCCAATACCGAGGCCGACCCGCAATTATGGGCGGAGATGGAGCGGGTTGATTTTGTAGGGCGTGCGGGTAAGGTGCGCAATGATGGAGAGCGCAATTTGTTTGTTCCTCTGTGATTGCGTCAGTTCGGATGTGTCGGATCTGCCTTTAACCGGCCGCCCATGCTCAAAGAGGTGCAAACCGTAGGACTGGTCTTGTCTAGACCAATAAGATGTAACCACAATTTATTTATTAATGGTAATATGTGACCTAAATTAGATTTTCAGCTAGATCTCAGCAATGCAATTATCCATTCGTGAACTCAAGGCAAATCCAGCCCGTGCAATTGAACTCGCACGGAAAGGCGAGTTGGTCGAAATAACCTCTCACCGTAAGGTCGTTGCTGAGTTGATCCGTCCGGCCACAAAGTTGGATCGCAACGAGCCGAGCGACGAGCAGGCCTTAAAGCGCTTGATAGCATCCGGCTTGGTCGAGCCAGCCGCAAAGCCGCTTATACTAGGACGTGCAGTCAGGCTTGCTCAGACAGCGATGGGGCAGTCCATGAGCGACCTCGTGATTGAGATGCGCGGGCCGCGGTGATTCTCTATTGCGATACCTCTGCGTTGGTAAAGCTTTACGTTCACGAACAACATAGTGCTTGGACCCGAGAGCAGACGACTCTTGCGAGCGCATGCATCGTCAGTCAAATAACTTGGGTTGAAGCATGTGCGGCGTTCGGCTTCAAACGACGGACTCAGGAAATTACCTTGGTCGAGCAACGTAAGGCATTGAAGCGATTGAACACCGAGTGGGCGATGTTTACACGATTGGCCATTGACACTAAGCTGCTAAATGAGGCTGGTGAGTTGGCAATGACTTTGGGCCTACGAGCCTACGATAGTGTTCAGCTCGCAAGTGCGTGCCGAGCGTTTCAACAAGTCGGCAGCGCACTTGCTTTTTGCTGTTTCGATAAGCGGCTCAACGAAGCCGCCGGTGAACTGGGTCTACAGGTGATCAGCCCAAGTGAGTAGGTTATTGATGGAAGGTCGGAAGACAGTCATCCAACGCGGTTTAAAGCTCGTCATGTCCTTCTATTAATTTCTTGAGCATTCGGTAGCATCGCAAAACATTGGGCTACCTAGATCAAATAACAAAGCCCCACAGTGATCTGCTGGGCTTTTTCACTAGCTCATCGCGCTCTTTAAATCTCTAATACCTGAGGCAAGACCGAGGGAGAGGCGCGCTAGCTGCTGGGACTGGATCACGCCATCGCAAGAGGTGAGCCGATAAATTTGGCTCAAGAGGTGTCGATAATGTGTTTAAATTTCCATTCCCTATGTCCAGGAGGCCAAAATGAATAAGCAAGTTTCACCGATCAAGGGCCCTCGAAAACATCACTTCGCGCTCATCCTTGCCGCTTTCAGCCTTGCGTTCGCAAGCTCCAAGCTCGCGGCACAAATGACGCCGCATCAGCAGTTGGCGCGCGACATTCACAAAGAATTAGTTGAGATCAATACCGTCACCGCCAGCGGCGATACCCTCAAGGCCGCGCAAGCCATGGCGGCCCGTCTCAAAGTGGCGGGCTTTAGCGATGACGAAGTCAAAGTACTATCGCCTGGACCGCGCAAGGGCAATCTGGTGGCGCGCCTGCGAGGCTCAGGCGTACGCAAACCCATGATGATGCTGGCTCATATCGATGTGGTCGAAGCCAAGCCCGAAGACTGGTCGACCGACCCTTTCAAACTTGTGGAGAAAGAGGGCTATCTTTATGGCCGAGGAGTTGCCGACAATAAATTTATGGCGGCGGTTTTTGTTGCTAACCTTATTCGTTACAAGCAAGAAGGTTTTAGGCCGGATCGGGACCTGATCGTGGTGCTCGAAACCGATGAGGAAATTCTGGACGCGAATGTTCAGGGCATCCAATGGTTACTGAAGCACCATCGTCTCTTGATCGATGCCGAGTTCGCGCTCAACGAAGGTGGCGGTGTCGGCTTGGTGAATGGCAAGCCGCAAGTTCATTCGTTACAAACCAGTGAAAAGGTTTCGTACAGCTTTCGACTGGAAGTGAAAAACCCCGGTGGCCACAGCTCGCTACCCTCTAAAAATAACGCCATCTATCGCCTCGCCGATGGGTTGGCTCGTTTAAGTCGCTTCGATTTCCCCGTGCAACTCAATGAAACCACCCGCGCCTATTTTGAGCGGACGACCGCTCTGGTGGACGCCAAGACGGCCTCTGAAATGCGCTCCTTGATCTCTGCCCAACCCGACCCGGTCATGGTGGCTCGGCTCTCAGAAACCATTCGCTTTAACGCTATTCTGCGCACCACCTGCATCACTACCATGCTTGAGGCAGGTCATGCGCTCAACGCCCTTCCGCAAACCGCAAGAGCCAGCGTCAATTGCCGGATTTTGCCCGGCGTACCTGTTGAAGACGTTCAAAAAACTTTGGTTCAGGTCTTGGCCGACGATCAAATTACCGTTACAGGAGTCGGGACGGCAGTGCCTAGTCCGCCCTCCCCGCTCAACCCCGAGATTCTTAGCGCAGTAGAAAAACTAAGTGCCGAGTTTTGGCCCGGTATCACCGTGATCCCAACCATGCTGGCGGCCGCCACCGACGGTAGTTTTCTGCGTAACGCTGGCATTCCGACCTACGGCCATTCGGGCCTGGCCAGCGATGTTGCCGATGTGCGGATACACGGACGTGATGAGCGCATTCTAGTGAAGTCCTTTCTTGACGGACTTGAGTATCAGTATCGCTTGGTCAAGCTACTGGCCAAGTGATTCCGCAGCGATGCCAAGCCACGAAGTAAGTCATTTATAACGCGGCGCTATCTGATCTCTATTACGGCACCACCAGAAGCAAGCTCTTCACGTATCGCTGGAAGTAGCTTGGAGAAAGATGCCAACAAGTCAAGCTTTCGACAGTTCCCTAGGCGAACCCAGATAACTTGCGGAGGGATGCTGCCCTGTCGATTGGCCATCGCCTGAAAGTCTTCGTCTTTGGTGACTATGACGTAGTTTCGCGCCTTGGCATACATCCAAATCGCTACATCGTCGGCTTGATCAAGGCCGATATCCCGTACATCCAGACAATCCAAACCATTTGCCGACAGAAATCTAGCAAGAGCCGACGGCAGTTGATTGTCGACCAATAAGGTCATGCAGCAAAAAGTATCGAGTGATCCGTTTGTATCGCAGCGTATTCAAGCGCTGCCAGAATGTCGTCATTTTCAAGGAAAGGGTAGTCCTCGAGAATCTCTTGATGGGATGCCCCGGCGCTAAGAAGACTCAAAATATCCGTAACGCGCAAACGTTGCCCGCGAATACAGGGTCTGCCGCCGCATTTGCCGGGCTCTAATGTGATTCTGTCGCGTAGTCTGGGTGTCATGCCGATCTCGATTGCGTCCTTCGGTGAGAGTATCGCTTCCCTTGGACGGTTTTGCAAGAGTTCAGGGTAGGGCAGGATATTTGGTTTCCCGGTGTAAAAAAAGCCCCACAGTCACCTGCGGGGCTTTTCCTATTCGACAGTCTTTGCGAGCCCTGCCGCTGGAGCAGTTTTTAACCGCTCCGTGAGATCAACTAGCCGTAGCCTCGCCACGCAGCTCGTCGCGCTTCGCCCTTGGCAGCCTCGATGAGAACCCTTGTGGTTTCCTGGAAGGAGGCCGCCGAGATGAAGCTGTCGGTGGAGAGCGATGCCTTGGTGATACCGAGCAACAGGTTAATGTAGCTGGCTTCACGTTTGGACAGGTCGCGCATCCGCATTTTGGTAACTACTGTTGCGGTCGAGCATTTCATGCGGGTCGACGGTGCCGTCCATAATCATCTCGCCCTAGTTCACGACGTGACCGTCACGAACCAGGACGTTTTTCTACTCAGCGATCAGGAACTTTCGGCATCGACAAATCCAGTACAACAACCGAAATGAGTGCCTGGTCGGTTTCCGGGATTTTGCCGACTAATCGATCATGCATCTCCTGAGCGCTTTTAGGTTTTTTGCCACGCAGTGCTTCAGGCATCGCCCCGAACCACAAAACCAAATAAATGCAATAACCTTGAGACGCAGGATCATTCGTATAGAGATCCTTTAGTTGATCTCTCCATGCCGTCCAAAGATCGCGGTGATTCTCTTTCTTTATCTCGACGGGGAGTCGAATCGACTTGCCTGCGCGCATGATCTCAGCGCGAAAGTCGATTCGCTTTTGAGCTGCAGCACGAGCCTCAGGAATGAGTCTAATGCCTTGTCCCTCGCATTTGTGCCGGAGACCGTCGATAATCACGTCCCGACAACGCTCTTCCTCGTGCGGCTTTCCATTTTCCCAAAAGCTTCGAACGAGATAAGTGTCTGTCCCACGCCACTCGGCTTCAAGTTGGCGCAGATGATCGATCAGGGTCGCTCGCAAGTCTAAGGCGTTAGCCGGCGCTAAGTTCAGGAGCGTCAGGGCCGCATCCTTCGGCGAACAGCACTCGAAGTATGTTTCGCGCGCAATCGCTCTTTGCTCAGATATTCGGGTTTTCACAACATCAGCCCAAGCGCCAATATTTGACACTTCAAGCAATTTAATCAGGCCCTGACGAGCCTCAGGCCTAGGATCGGCAGCCAGCTTTGAAATTAAACTACTCACTACCGAATCTTTGCCCCCGTGATGTGATGAAAAGCCCATGAGGACATCTTGGCTTGGCGGTGCGAACGGAGCTAAGATCCTGATCAATTCGAAGACGATGTTGCTCGCAATTTCGAAGCTCACCTGACCCGTGATGCCCTGTTCGCTTAGCGCATCACTGAGGGTTGTGATGCGAAGTTGCTCGTTCCCGACGAACTCTAAAAGTTTTCCAGCGCCCAGTGGATCGAACGCAAGGCTGGCGACCCACCAGCAGATACGTTGCAATGAATCTAGCTTGGCATGACCCAGCTTCGCCTGCACAATGTTGGCCGCTTGTGCAACGTCTAACTGTTTCAACAAAGTCAACATGTCGCCGTTGAGCAGTCGCCTGCTCTGCGCATTTGACCGGAGGGGAAAGGCCGAGATCAATTGTGGCAGCAATTCCGCAATCAGTTCCTTTTGCTCAGGATCGCCAAGGGTTCGCATAGCCCTAACATCCAAGTTTTTTCTGAGCCTGGGTTTTGCGTACGGGTAGAAGACTTGCGCAACCCATGACGGTCGATGAACACACAAATACTTGTACCAGGATGGAACCCCACCCATCCCATCAGTTAAATAAAATGCTGTCAATTTCTGAGCCATGTCCTTTGACCACCCAGCAGGAAGTGACGGGTTGCTCTTGACGCCAAGCGCGGCGGCGAGGAGAGCGGCAGGTCGGATCGTGTTCATGCGGCCTTTTCGATCCAGCTCGAGAATGTTTTCAACTTCTGGAAGCTCGAAGTTTTCCTTTGCCAAAAGCTTCGGAATCGCCTCGATGACCTTTAGCGCGGTATCGAAGTCCGCAACCAAAAGGTTCTGTAATCTTTGCTCGGGAGTCGAGCCAGCGATGTCGCTGTAGAGCCCATTGTAGGCATTCGCCAGGTCACGCCAGATCCCTAATGTAGCCTGACCATTCAGTAGACCAGGAATAAGCTTCGAGTAGTGAACCTTGCGCTTAGCCCTTTCTTCCGACTCCTTTTCCTCGCGAGACAACTTTTTCGAATGGTGTTTGGCCTGCCAGCTTTCAAGTGGGCACGTCCAGATTTCATCCAGCCATTCCTGTGCTTTGGGCCACATCGTCGATTGAGTCTGGACCCATTCCTCAATCTTCTCTATCGATGGAACGCTACTGCCGCTTCTGTTTTCTATGGCTTCATATGCCACGCGTTGAAAACACTGTCGGGCAATGCTCTCGGTTGGAGATTGGCTGGCGAAGTCCAGCAACCAAGGCCACCAATCTTCGGGCTTTGGCAGCAGACTTAGTAACTGTTCATCAAGCCACTGTGACGGAAAAGTTCGAGTATGGTTTTTGGCAGCAAGTGAAAAAATCGCCTTGTAGCGTGATGGCTTGTCTTTAAACCAGTTTGTGATCGCTTCAGCAGAGTCTTGTTCTAGATGAACGCTTCCATAGCGATCTATCGCGAGCGATAGCCAGTGATAAAGCGTCTCGTCACCAACGTCGTCACCCGACGCCTCAATTGCAGATTTAATAGTCTCTGAAACGACCCGCCCGATCGTGTATTCGCTTAGATTAAGTTCTCGCGTGCATTTTAGAGCATATAGTGCGTCAGCTAGCCTTGCCCAGTCCTGAGTTCTAGTTTGCTCGAAGAAATTAAAATCCCAGAACGTAAGTCTCAAAACTTCATCGTTTGGACGTACTAAGATATCTAGGTAATCGAATACCTTCTCAGCGGGAATTGCTCCAGGATAAAGGTCGCTGAGCATTT
>JAYUOT010000060.1:0-7418 GCA_043760705.1 Betaproteobacteria bacterium | reverse complement strand
TGGGAGACGATAAACACCAAAGTTAGACCCATGGTCCCGAAAAGCTTGAAATTCACCCAGGTCTCTTCACTGTAATTAAAGGCCACGAAGGTGTTGAGGCCCGACATAAAAACAAAGAAGGCGACCCAAAGAAAATTGGCCCGATCCCAGATCGGCTCGGGTAACTGCATATGCTTACCCATGAGAGCCTTGATGCCATTTTTACCAAAGCCATACCGACTCACCAGCAAACCTACTCCAAAAAGCGCGTAGAGCACCGTCGGTTTGAGCTTGATAAAGGTCGGGTTGTGAAGCCACAAGGTGAGCCCGCCGAACACCAAAATGATCGCCAAACTAGCCCATTGCATCGTGTCCACTTTCTGTTTTCGGAGTAGCAAGTAGCCAATTTGCAGCACACTGGCGGCAATAGCCACGGCGGTCGCCACTTCGATGCCGTGCGTCTTGTACGCGATGAAAAAGAGGATAATTGGGAGAAAATCGAGAAATATCTTCATTTTTTATATAATGCTGGATGAACCAGACAATATTTGAGCCTAGCGTGAATGAGTGAGTCGTTGAGTAGCTTACTTACTTTGCGCAAAGTTGAGTCGCTTGGGCCCGCATTTTAGTCTCTATTGGGCTAGGTTTCTTTCAATTTGTTTATTTCAATCGATTTTTAAATCATTTTCTTTCTCGTCCTGAGAAGTCAAAACCGGAGTTTTCCATGGCTGATGTTTCACGTACCCGTCGTAATACCCTCGAGCGCCGTTGCTTGCCGAAGTACCTCAAACGCCTGTTCAAAGGTTCGAACAAGACGGTGTTCAAGATGCTTGAAAAAGTAAAAAAGTAATGAAACCGGTCTGACTAAACGTTGGGCGCGATCAAAGCGAGGCTAAACCCCTCGCTTTTTTTCTGGGGGGGCGCAATGGCTACGGGTTCGCATAGTCCATCTGGGCACGCTTATGGAACCCCATTCGATATCCGCTGGGTATCTTTAGGTTATGATTCCGCCACAACGCTGACCGACCCTTGTCCGGGCAGCGAAAGTCATTCAAAAAATCTGAGGAGACTGTTCGTGAAACTAAAAATGCTTGCCACCTCCGTGGCTTGGACTCTCGCTGCTACGGCGAGTCTGTCTGTTGCTCAAGCCCAGACGGTAAAGATTGCCTTTGTTGATCCCCTATCAGGCCCTTTTGCACCCGTAGGTCAAAACCAGCTGCGCGCCTGGCAAACGTCGACCGACTACGCCAACGAAAAAAACTGGGCAGGTGGTCCGAAGTTTGAGATGGTGCCTTTCGATAATAAGGGTAGCCCTCAAGAGAGCCTGACCGTTCTCAAACAAATTATTGATCAAGGCATTCGCTACGTCACTCAGGGCAATGGCTCAGGCGTGGCGATTGCCTTGTCGGATGCCATTCAAAAGCACAATGATCGCAACCCTGGTAAGGAAATTGTGTACCTCAATTATGCTGCTGTGGACCCATCTCTGACCAACGAGCGTTGCAGCTTCTGGCATTTCCGTCTGGACGTGAATGGCGACATGAAGATGGAAGCCTTGAGCTCCTACATGGAGAAGAACAAGGACATTAAAAAGGTTTACTTAATTAATCAGGATTACGCCTTTGGTCGTTCAGTCGCCATTGCGGCCAAGAAAGATCTGGCCCGTAAGCGCCCAGACGTTCAAATCGTCGGTGAAGATTTGCATCCCTTGGGTCAAGTGAAAGACTTTTCTCCCTATGTCGCCAAGATCAAGGCTGCGGGTGCCGACACCATCGTGACCGGCAACTGGGGCGCGGACCTGGCCTTGATGATTAAGGCCGCGAAAGACGCGGGTGTTGATGCGCGCTTTTATACCTACTATGCCGGTACTACGGGCGTTCCAACCGCCATGGGTGCGGCAGGCGAGGGCAAGGTGAGCATTGTTGCGAACTGGCATCCGAATTTGCCAGGTCATCCCGGTGGCCATTTGGTGGATACCATGAAGAAGAAGTTCAAAGACGACTTCTACACGGCCCAAACCTATATTGGTGCGCAGCTCTTGGCCGATGCGATGAAACGCACTAAATCGATTGATCCCACCAAGGTGGCGTTCGCGATGGAAGGTGCGAAATTATCGAGTATCAATGGCGACATTGAAATGCGTGCGACCGATCATCAAATTCAACAAAACGTCTACATCGCAACCTGGAGCAAGGTCGACACCAAGGGCGTGAAGTATGACGCGGAAGACACCAAGTTCGGCTGGAAAAATGAAGTGTCTTTACCGGCCTATGTTGCCTCTCAGCCTACGTCTTGCCAAATGAAGCGTCCCGCCAAGCAATAAAAGCCGGTTGCGGTAATACGAATGCCTCCCGCGGGCCGAGTCGATCACGCTTCCTGTCGAAAGACGCAGGCGAGGATCGACCCCGGCCGCTGGTGAGGCAAGGTCAGCCTGACGTGCATTCGGCTTTTTGAGCCGCAGAGTCACGCAAGGTGTTCCGGGGTTTCCCCTATCTTTAGCAGAGTTCAATCCGCTTGGAAGCTTTCCTACAATCGGTAGTCAATGGCCTGTCTTACGGGCTCCTACTGTTCTTGCTGTCCTCAGGCCTCACCCTGATTTTTAGCATGATGGGTGTTTTAAACTTTGCGCATGCCTCCTTCTATATGGTGGGTGCCTACTTGGGTTACCAGTGCACCCAATGGTTTGGTTTCTGGCCCGCCTTGTTCATTGCGCCTTTGCTCGTGGGAGTACTGGGAGCGTTTATTGAGCGCTATGGTTTACGGCGCGTACACAAGTTCGGTCACGTGCCGGAGCTGCTTTTCACCTTCGGCTTGTCCTATATTATTTTTGAAGTGATCCAGATTATCTGGGGTCGCTCGGCCTTGCCGTTTCCGGTGCCAGCCTTGCTGGACGGAACGATTAATCTCGCAGGTGTGACGCTCTCCAAGTTCCGCCTGTTCATGATGGGCGTGGCCATTCTGATGCTTCTAGCCATCTATTTAGTCCTGACCCGCAGCCGAATTGGCCTGGTGATTCAGGCTGCGTTGACCCACCCCGATGCGGTCGAGGCCTTGGGTCACAATGTGCCCAGAGTTTTAATGCTGGTCTTTGGGGGCGGATCTGCACTGGCTGGCTTGGCTGGAGTGATTGGCGGCGTTGCCTTTGTGACCGAGCCGGCCATGGCCGGTGCGGTGGGTTCGATCATTTTTGTGGTCACCGTCGTGGGTGGCATGGGCTCATTGGGCGGTGCTTTCCTGGCGTCCTTGTTGATCGGCTTCATCTTGACTTTTGCAGTTCAGGTCGACTCCTCGATCGCTTCCTTGTTCGGGATGAAGCTCGCCGCGGATGGCTTTTGGGCCGCTATTCTGTCTTTGAAAATGTCGCAAGTTGCACCGGTGTTGCCTTATTTGCTCCTGGTCTTGATATTGATCTTCAGACCCAAGGGTTTGATGGGCACCAGGGAGGGCTAACCATGTTTAACTTAACTCCAACCTCTCGTCGCAATGCGCAAGGGCAAACCTTGGGCTTCGCTCCAGTCAATCTTGGTCGTGGTGTCATTTGGTCCCTTTTTGCTGCGCTTCTGATCATCATTCCTTTGATTTTCACCAAAGGTTTTGCGCTGACTTTGCTCTCGCAAATGGGCATATGGATCATCATGTGCCTGGCCTACAACATGCTGTTTGGGCAGGGCGGCATGCTGTCTTTTGGGCATGCCGTGTTCTCCGGTTTGGGCGCTTTTTTTGCCGTCCACGCCATTAACCTAGCCTCTGGGGGCAAGCTGCCCATTCCTCTGACCCTGATCCCCTTGGTTGGGGGCGTGTTTGGTGCCTTGTTTGGCGTGCTGTTCGGTTATGTCACCACCAAAAAATCTGGTACCCCCTTTGCTATGATCACCTTGGGGATTGGTGAGATGGTGTTCGTGGCGACACAGATGTTCCCTGGGTTTTTTGGCGGCGAGGGTGGTGTGACTACCAATCGTGTGTTCGGTGAAGCCTTCCTGGGCATTACCTATGGCTCGGCCATTCAGGTGTATTACTTAATCGCCGGCTGGACTTTTGTGTGCGTCGCAGGCATGTTCGCTTTCTCTCGCACGCCTTTGGGACGCATCTCAAATGCTGTTCGTGAGAACCCCGAGCGTGTTGAGTTCTTTGGCTACAACACCCAGTACGTACGCTTTATCGTGCTGATTGCTTCGGCGTTTTTCTCGGGTATTGCGGGCGGCCTGTCCGCGATTAACTTTGAGATTGTCTCCGGTGAAAACGTCCACGCGATTCGTTCGGGAGGCATTCTCTTGGCGACTTTTATTGGTGGCTCACTGTTCTTCTTTGGGCCGATTCTTGGCGCGGTGATCTTTGCATTCTTCTCAATTGCGCTTTCGGAATACACCAAGGCCTGGCAGTTCTATCTGGGTGCGTTCTTCGTGCTGATGGTGATGTTTGCCCCTGGCGGTTTGGCCGGGATATTGTTGACCAATTTACGGGTGGCCAAGTTCGGATTGTTCAAGCGCTTGCGTAATCCCTATGTGGGACTCTTGTTGACCGGCGCCTTGCTCTCTCTGGCCATCATTGCCCTGATCGAGATTGGCTATCACCTTAGTCTTGAGTCGGCTGGAGGCACGACCCTGAAGTTGTTTGGATTCACGGTGGATGCGGGCACCTCGGCCACTTGGCTGGTTGTGATTGGAACTTTGGTCGCGACGAGCGCGGCGTTTGAAGTAGCGCGTCGGCGCTTCACAAAGGAGTGGGGATCGACACAGGAGTTGATTGAAGTTCAAATCAAACGGGAGTCGGGTTCATGAGTACGCCATCCTTAAAGCTAGCGGATGTGCGCAAGAATTTCGGCAAGACCGAGATTATCCGTGGTGTGAACCTAAGCATCGCTCAGGGCGAACGACATGCAGTGATTGGGCCGAATGGCGCCGGTAAATCGACGCTTTTTAATTTGATCTCGGGTCGTTTTCCGGTCACTGGGGGGGATATCCAACTCAATGGACGATCAATCACTAAAGACAAGCCGTTTGAGATTAATCGCCAGGGGTTGTCGCGTAGTTTCCAAATTACCAATATCTTTCCACGTTTGTCGGTGTTTGAGAACCTGCGCTGTGCAACGCTTTACAGCCTGGGCTACAAGTACTCGTTTTGGCATCGCTTAAGTAAGCTGAAAGATGCGAGCGACCGCGCTGACGATGTTCTCAAGCAGATTGGTTTGAAGTCGCGCGCCGATGCGCAGGCCGGCTTGCTGACCTATGCCGAACAGCGCGCCTTGGAAATTGGCATCACCATCGCGGGCGGTGCCAATGTAATTTTGCTCGATGAACCCACCGCAGGCATGAGCCGCTCCGAGAGTGATCATGCCGTCGAGATGATTCGCCGTGTGACAGAAGGCAAAACCCTGGTCATGGTCGAGCATGACATGAGTGTGGTGTTTGGATTGGCCGACAAGATTTCTGTCTTGGTTTATGGCGAAGTCATTGCCAGTGACGTGCCATCCGCCATCCGCGGCAACGCCGCAGTGCAAGAGGCCTATCTTGGTACCTCGGTGGCGCAAGGATGAGCGACGTGAAGGGCTTGAGGTCAACCATGCTTAGGATGTTCAATGATTAGGGTCTTCAATGCTTACGGTAACTAATCTTCACGCTTATTACGGGAAAAGCCATGTCTTGCATGGCGTTGACATGCATGTCGGCCAGGGCGAGATTGTGAGCCTGCTGGGTCGAAATGGCGTGGGGCGATCAACCACGGTGAAGACCATTATGGGTATGGTGGACGGACAGGGTTCGGTCAAGTTCAAAGACGAGGAAATGCTCGGCAAGAAGTCCTATCAAGTCGCCCATAAAGGTCTCGGCTATGTGCCCGAGAATCGCGATATTTTTCCGACACTTACGGTGGCCCAAAACCTTGTTCTTGGGATGAAGGGCAAGGTCGCAGGCCGTTGGAGTGTCGATGATATGTTTAGATTGTTTCCGCGTTTGAAAGAACGGGAAAACACACAAGCGGGTGTTTTGTCGGGCGGGGAGCAGCAAATGCTGACTCTATGCCGCACTTTAATGGGTGACCCGGACCTCATCATGATTGATGAACCCACCGAAGGCCTGGCCCCTAAAATTGTGGAACTGGTGGCCGAGTACCTCAAAGAGCTGAAGAACCGCGGTATTTCGGTATTGCTTGTGGAGCAAAAACTCGCGATCGCTCTGGAAATTTCTCAAAGAGTTTATGTCATGGGACATGGGCAAATTGTGTTCGAAGGCACGCCAGACGAGCTTCGAGCTAACAGCCAGATCCGTAAGGAGTGGTTAGAGGTATAGTGCAGTCTTGTTCAAGGTGCACGCCGGATGAGGCTGAGCGAGAATAGTTCGCTCAGCTTTTTTGGAGCACAAAAAAGTACGAGCGTGCTAATTTAGTTTTAATCTGAGGTCTCCTATGTCAGAAAATACTGCAACTCAATACCAGAGTCAGGGCGACGTTGCCGTGATTACCATGAACAATCCGCCCGTCAATGGCTTGGGCTTCGACTTACGAGTCGGAATTGCCAACGATGTGCGCAAAGCCTTGGCAGATCCGGCCGTGAAAGCGATTGTGCTGACCGGTGCGGGCAGGGCCTTTTCTGGGGGCGCCGATATTCGAGAGTTTGGCTCGCCGCGAGCCTTGGCTGAACCGAATCTTCTGAGCCTGATCGTTTTATTAGAGCAGTCGACGAAACCAGTTGTGGCTGCGATTCACTCGGTGGTGATGGGCGGTGGATTGGAGTTGGCTTTGGGTTGCCACTTTCGAGTCGCGCAAAAAGGCACGCTGGTCGCTCTGCCTGAGGTGAAGCTGGGTCTCTTGCCCGGGGCGGGTGGCACGCAGCGATTGCCGCGCGTGATTCCGCTGGAACTGGCCACCAATATGATCGTTTCAGGCACCGCAATTCAGGCCGAAAAATTTGCCGGCACCAAGTTGTTCGATGAAATCGTGGACGACAAAGTGCTCGATGCCGCGATTGCTTTTGCGCGCCAAGCGGTCGCTGAAAATAAGGGCTTGCCCAAAGTTCGCGATCTGAAAGTGAAGTATGCCAATGCGGCGGGTTTTCTGAAGTTTGCGCGTAATACTGCCGGTGCCTTGGCCAAAAACTTTCCGGCGCCGGTCAAATGTATTGATGCGCTCCGCGCCGCTTGTGAATTGCCCTTTGATCAAGGCATGGCCGTCGAGCGGGCCGCGTTTGTTGAACTCATGGCGACTCCGGAGTCAAGAGCCCTGCGTCACGCCTTCTTTGCCGAGCGCGCGGCCAGCAAAATTCCCGATGTGCCGGATAGCACGCCAGTTCGCCCTATCAAGAGCGCCGCCGTGATTGGCGCCGGCACCATGGGTGGCGGCATCACCATGAACTTTGTCAATGCAGGTATCCCCGTGACCATGCTTGAGCTCAAGCAAGAGGCGCTCGACAAGGGCATGGCGACCATTCGCAAGAACTATGAGAATTC
>JAYUOT010000059.1:0-3618 GCA_043760705.1 Betaproteobacteria bacterium | reverse complement strand
GTTTCGATTTCATTCGGTTCTGGTGGACGTCAGGAACTCAAGCCAGTTTCGGATCAGTTTTTCTAAAGCCAATGAATTCAAGGACTGATGTTTTTCACGAAGATTAAAATCTAAAGTTTTTCGACAATCATCCATGTTCAAACCCGCTGTAGCACCAGCATGCTCTCTGGATAGGCTCTGAAGTCAACTCTTTGCTGAGGCAATCTCTTAGCCTGTGCTGGTCAAGGTGGACGCGGGCCTAAGATTAGCACTCAGCCTTCGACCCTCAAAAAGCTCAAGGACGCTTTGCCCAGTGTCGCTGATCCGGGCGCAACCCGACTCTTGAAAATAGACCAAACAAAGAGTAAACTTACAGGTATTAATACAGTAAGAAAGTAATACCATGCTACAAACATCAAAGCTTACCGCTAAATATCAGGCCACCGTCCCGACAAGTATTCGCAAAGCGCTCAAACTTAACGCTGGCGATCTCATTAGTTTTGAGATCGTTGGAGACGAGGTGAAACTCTCCCGAGCCAGCCCGCTCGACGTTGCCTTTGCTCAAGCGCTCGAAGGAACACTAGAAGAGTGGTCAAGCGCAAAAGATGACCTAGCATTTCAAGATCTCTGATGGCCAATTTGAAATTAGAAGCTTTTGATGTGGTTGTCGTTCCTTTTCCGTTTACTGAACGTGCTGCAAGTAAAAGAAGGCCAGCGATTGTTATTTCTACTGGTTTATTTAACAAAGCTCAAAACAACAGCGTGCTTGCAATGATCACCAGCGCGGAGCAATCAGAATGGTTGGGGGATTGTTCAATCGTCGATTTAAAAGAGACCGGTTTAACGCATGACTGCGTCATTCGCTTAAAACTCTTTACGTTAGATCACCGTCTAGTTATTCGCAAAGCTGGCATGCTTAGCATTGCTGATCAAAAACGGTTAAAAACGAAATGGAGAGGGCTTCTTCTCGGCTAAGCTGGCCACAGCGCCACACAGAATCGACCTCGCGTGGGCAGATAAGTTTTGCGGGGAACCCTCATCAAGGGTGCGATTGCCCATCAGGGTGCGGCTTTTATTGATATCGTCAGCCCCTACATGGCCTTAAACAAATGTGAATACAGGCGACTCACCGTGAGGGCTTGAGGGTAGCCTTTGAGCTGTAGCGTTTGACGGCCAGCCTCGTCGCGCTGCACGGAGTCAATGGCCGTGGCACCCACCAAAGCGCCACGATGGATTTGCCAGAAAATGTCGGGGTCCAACTCCTCGATCAACTCTTTCAGAGCTTTGCGAATGAGGTAGTCTTTACCGTCGGCAACGACCACACGGACGTATTTGTCCGCGGCCTCAAAGAGATTCACTTCGTGGATCGGAATCATTCGGATGGAATTGCCGACTCCCGCCTGAATCACTTTGAGCAATGGACGGCCTTGATCGCTGGGCAGGCCGTTTTGCCGAGGGAAATCGGGTGGGCGTGTTTGTAGCAAGGACTGGAATTGCTGAATGGTTGTAGTCAGGTCAACCGCGCCAATTCTTGCTTTGAGGCGCTCTACCGTGGTGGCGAGGCGCTGCGTTTGAACCGGCTTCACCAGATAATCGATCGATCGAGCTTCGAAAGCCTGCAGTGCATACTCATCGTAGGCGGTGACAAAAACGATAGCTGGAAATGGTGCATCCTGGGGCCAGGTGTCGATGAGCTCCAAGGCGGCGTCGATCCCGCTGAGCTCAATCTCGCTCCCATGCGAATTTGCATCAACTCTAGATAGTCGCGCAGCCTGGCGAAATCTTGCTCAGGACGATGCTCGCTGGCTCTGGAGCCACTCAAGGTCGCACGCAGGTAGGCAATCATGTGATCCAGCATGGTTTGCGCCTTGGCAGCATCCATACCGATGAGCGCTCGCAAGTTGGCAAGAGTGTTGAACAGTAAATGAGGGTCGAGTTGCGCCTCCAGCAGTTTAAGTTTGGCTTCGGTGGCTTGTAATTGGGTGGCCTTAAGCTTTGCTTGCAGGCCTTGCTCCCTGGAACGGGTGTGAAAGAATTAACTGATCGCGATACCTGCGATCAGCGATATCGTGACGGAGGTTTTTAGTACCCGGGTATCGTCCCAACTCGACCAGCCAAAGTAGAGGTCGGCCAATTTCGATCCCGCGATGTAGCCCAAGACCAAGGGCGCAATGAGGAGTGCAAGACCTTTCCAGCCTTTCGGCCAACGATCATGTGCCGCAGGATCGGCCAGGAAGTAACTTCCAATTTCAATCAAAGTGACCGTGCAGGTTCCAATCAACATGGAATACACGAAAGGAATCCAGTAACCATGGGGCGGGTTAAAGACGTACTGGGCGAGCGCAATCAGAGCGCAGAACGCCCAGGTGACACTCAAGCGAATGGCGTGGGTGCGCCAGTAAATTGTCATAAGACTCTCACGGTTTCACGAGATTTTGCACGAAAAATTGGGTAATACGGTCGAAGGCGATTTGTCTTTGCCCGGGGTGAGTAGCATTTGAAGCCTCCTTCGGTGAAGTGATGGATGGTTGCCTGAATCTTGGCAATTGATGAGGCAGCCGTCCAAGGCCATGCGACGAAAAGCCATGACTATGGCGCGAAATGTCAAAATCAGGGCATGAAGATTGTTCAAATAATCCGTATGGGATCAAGAGTCTTGTTGCCTATGTCCTGGAGGCAGGCCTTGTCCTGAGTTGACGCGCCGCAGTAGCGTCAGGATGACTTTCTGAACCAGGATCTGACACTACGCCCCAGTTCAAGTGCTGTTCGCCAAGCCGTAGTGGCCTTGAGTCGAAGGACGACCCGATCTTTGGTTTTGCGCCACCAGGTGTAGGCCTTTGCAAACCAGGTGAAACTCATCAGTTGCTGCTCTGTCAGATGAAATAGTCGACCGAGCAGCGCGGTGCTCACGAGTTTGGCGATCAGAATGACAGAAAGACCAAGAAACTTTTGCCCATGGGCAATCAACCAGAAGGCACCCAATTTAAAGGGCAACAGCAGGAGTGCCGGCACCAGGAATAGCGTTAAGGCGAGGCGGGGAGGGGCAAGGCTGATCTTGCCCTCAAGTCGACCAATGAAGGGAAGGCGAGCGATTCTGGCCATTAGACGCGCCAGTGGCTTCCAACCCCATTCCTCAAAAATAATAATGGGCAAGAGAAGCGCGCTACCGAGCCAACGAAGTAATTTTTTCAACGTGCCAAGCACTTTCATTAGGTTTGATGACGGGCAATGGGGTAGGTAATGCGACAGTTAATGCGACAGTTAATGCGACTGCGCATGGAACGCACCGGGCAAGTTTATCAGGAGTAAATTTGGAAAAGTGAGTATCCGGTTTCGCTTTGAGCGCCCCTTTCGGTACGATCCACTTTAAAGCAGTTCGCTCAACATGAAGGCCATGATACGGCGGGGAAAATAGCGGGCAAATGTCAAGGCGATGCATGAACGAATTAAAGTCAAGCAGGGTTTTTGAAAGTCGTAGTGCAAGGCTGAAGGCTGCGCTATCGATTGGGGCGCTGGGCTCGTTGTTAGGTATGGGTAGCTTAGGGAAGCGCGGATTTAATCGCGCGGCGCCTGGCTCCTTGAATCGGGCGGTCTACTTCGTTGAATTTTTAGCCAATAACAAGTGCTATTGGCCGCAAA
>JAYUOT010000058.1:0-19336 GCA_043760705.1 Betaproteobacteria bacterium | reverse complement strand
CGCATTGGCATGGTCGGCAAGTATGTAGACCTGACAGAGTCCTATAAGTCACTCTCCGAAGCGCTCACCCATGCGGGCATGCACAATAAATGCCGGGTGATCGTCGACTATATTGACTCCGAGAAAATCGAATCCGATGGCCCCAAGGCATTGGATCAATATGATGCGATTTTGGTGCCCGGTGGCTTCGGTATTCGGGGCACAGAAGGAAAAATCCAGGCGATTCGCTACGCCCGTGAAAACAAAATTCCTTACCTCGGAATTTGCCTCGGCATGCAACTGGCGGTGATTGAATATGCTCGCGATGTATGCGGCCTGAAAGGAGCCAACAGCACGGAGTTTGACCCGGACGCGCCGCATCGCGTCGTGGGTTTGATTGCCGAATGGCTGGACCGTGAGGGCAAGGTCGAAAAACGTGACGAACATACGAATCTGGGTGGCTCGATGCGTCTCGGCGCTCAGCGTTGCCCCGTGGCCCCGGGAACCTTGGCCGCCAAGATTTACGGCGAATCGGTCAATGAGCGTCACCGTCATCGCTATGAGGTGAATAACCATTACGTCGATCAGTTAGAAGCCGCCGGGCTCAAAATTAGCGCACGCACTCCGAGCGAGCTCTTGCCTGAAATTGCGGAGCTGCCCGAGTCCATTCATCCTTGGTTTATTGGGGTGCAGTTTCACCCTGAGTTCACCTCAACGCCGCGCGACGGGCATCCTTTGTTCATCTCCTACGTCAAAGCGGCGATGGCAAAGGTGCACAGGCGTCAAATCGGCTCGTCTCCCGTGACGACCACAGGCAATGTTGTTTCTATCGGATCACGTAGCACTTCATGATTTTTCCAAGAGTGCGTCTAGCTGGGTTTGAAGCGGGCTTGGATCAGCCCCTGTTTTTGATCGCTGGTCCTTGTGTGATTGAGTCTCGCGAAATGGCCTTTGAGACTGCGGGTGTGCTCAAGGAAATCACCTCGGCCCTGGGGATTCCCTTTATTTACAAATCCTCTTTTGACAAAGCCAATCGCAGCTCGGGTACCTCTTTTCGAGGCCCTGGCATGCAGGAGGGCTTGAAAATTTTGTCGGATGTACGCTCCCAACTTGGCGTTCCAGTACTGACGGATGTTCACGACATTAATCAAATTAAAGAAGTCGCCGCGGCCGTGGATGTTTTACAAACACCTGCTTTTTTAGTGCGCCAAACTGATTTTATTCATGCGGTCGCCACCTGTGGCAAACCCGTGAACATCAAAAAGGGACAATTTCTCGCCCCTCACGATATGCAGCAGGTCGTTCTAAAAGCGCGCAAGGCCGCGCTCGAAGCGGGCGGTGATGGCCGCAATATCTTGGTGTGTGAGCGCGGTGCATCCTTTGGCTACAATAATTTGGTGTCCGATATGCGCTCGCTGGCGATCATGCGTGAAACCGATTGTCCTGTCGTGTTTGATGCCACCCATTCGGTGCAATTGCCGGGCGGACAGGGCGACTCTTCTGGCGGCCAGCGCGAACATGTACCTGTCTTGGCACGCGCGGCCGTCGCCGTCGGGATTGCCGGCTTGTTTATGGAAACCCATCCCAATCCTGAAAAAGCCATGAGCGACGGGCCGAATGCCTGGCCCTTGCCGAAAATGAAAGCTCTGCTGGCTCACTTGCAGGCACTGGACCGCCTGGTCAAAGCGCAAGGCTTCGAAGAGCTCAGCCTTTAATCGACCCATCTTGATCAAAATATACGAGGAAAAGCCATGGCTGCTTATGTAATTGCGAATGTGAAAGTCAGTGACCCCGAAAAATACAAGGGCTATCAAGCACTTTCTCCGGACGCAATTCAGTCTGCCGGTGGCGAATTCTTGGCACGTGGCGGTGCCGTGACCGTTCTTGAGGGGCAATGGAAGCCGGAGCGCATGGTGGTGGCCAAGTTTCCCGACGTCGCCGCGGCCAAAGCATTTTACGACTCAGCAAAGTATGTCGAGGCGCGTGCCAAGCGGGCTGGCGCGACTGAGTTTTTCAATATGGTGATTGTGGAAGGAATTTAAGCAATGAGCACGATTGTTGACATCATCGGTCGCGAGATTATTGACTCTCGTGGCAACCCCACTGTGGAATGTGACGTGTTGTTGGAGTCCGGCGCGATGGGGCGTGCGGCGGTACCCTCGGGTGCATCGACCGGTTCGCGTGAGGCAATTGAACTGCGCGACGGCGACAAATCACGCTACCTGGGCAAGGGTGTATTGAAGGCGGTGGAGAACATCAACACCGAAATCTCTGAAGCCCTGATGGGCCTGGACGCCAGCGAGCAGACTTTCGTGGATCGTACTTTGCTCGATCTCGATGGCACCGATAACAAGAACCGCCTGGGCGCGAACGCGACCCTGGCGGTGTCGATGGCGGTGGCCAAGGCTGCAGCGGAAGAGTCTGGTCTGCCCTTGTATCGTTATTTTGGCGGTTCCGGCGCGATGGCGCTACCCGTTCCGATGATGAACGTGATGAATGGTGGCGCCCATGCCAACAATAATCTCGACATGCAAGAACTGATGATTCTGCCGATTGGTGCTCCCACCTTCCGTGAAGCGGTGCGCTATGGCGCTGAAGTCTTTCATGCTCTGAAAAAACTGATCAACGACAAAGGGATGTCAACGGCGGTGGGCGACGAGGGCGGCTTCGCTCCGAGCGTCAAGAACCACGAAGAGGCGATTCAATTGGTATTGCAAGCCATTGAAAAAGCGGGCTATGAGCCGGGCCGTCAGATTGCCCTGGGACTGGATTGCGCAAGCTCCGAGTTCTATAAAGAGGGCAAGTATCACTTGGGGGCTGAGGGGCTTAGTCTGTCGTCCACCGATCTCACCAACTTGCTGGCCACGTGGTGCGATAAATATCCGATAATCTCGATTGAAGACGGCATGGCCGAGAACGATTGGGACGGCTGGAAAATTTTGACGGATCGTTTGGGCAAGAAGATTCAGTTGGTGGGTGACGATTTGTTCGTGACCAATACCAAAATTCTTCGTGAGGGCATTAGCAAAGGCATCGCTAATTCGATTCTGATCAAAATCAATCAAATTGGTACCCTGACGGAAACCTTTGCAGCGATCGAACTGGCCAAGCGCAGTAACTACACCTCGGTAGTCTCTCATCGCTCAGGCGAAACAGAGGATACGACCATTGCCGATATTGCCGTGGCAACCAACGCCCTCCAGATCAAAACCGGTTCAATGAGTCGCAGTGACCGCACGGCCAAGTACAACCAATTACTTCGTATCGAAGAGGACCTAGGTGACACTGCAGAGTATCCTGGAAAAAATGCTTTTTATAACCTACGCTAAGTGTTTCTGACTCACGACCCCGGGGTTTGACTTAATTTTTTGCAGACCTGATTTCTTAAGGTAAGCTTCGAATCTTATGAAATTGCTCAGCATTTTCCTGGTAGCCTTGCTTGCCCTGATCCAATACCCGCTTTGGCTGGGTAAGGGCGGCTGGCTGCGCGTTTGGGAACTTGATCGACAGCTCGTGAAACAGCAGTCCGCTAATCAGGTGCTGGCTAGTCGCAATACGTCTTTGGAGGCGGAGGTGCGTGACTTGCAAGAGGGGCGTCAGGCGGTTGAAGAGCGGGCTCGCTATGAACTCGGGATGGTTCGCAAGAACGAGATCTTTATTCAGATTAACGAGCCGGCATTGGTGAAGCCTGCCGGTCTTGGTTCTAGCGCCCCAATCTCTCCAGCGAAACCATAACCGCCTTCGTTACTTTCACAGGCCGCTAGAGGCTGGCATGACGCCTTCGAAAAACACGGCGGCCGCGTCCACCGGATCGAAACGATACTCGGTGTTACAAAAATCGCACTGAGTCTTGATTTCGCCTTGTTCCGCGAGAATACTTTCAACTTCCTCCCGACCCAGCATCTTCAGCATGGCACTGACCTTCTCGCGGCTGCAAGTGCACGAGAAGCCCACCTCTCTTTGGTCGAGAATTTGAAGGTTCTCCTGCCAAAAGAGCTTATGAAGCAAGGCTTCTGGAGCGTCGGACAATAACTCTTCCGGCTTCAATGTTCTGGCCAGCGTTTGATTTCTAGGCCAAGCGTCAGCATCTTGGCTGCCCGCCGTGCCTCCCTCGCCCGGCATTTTCTGTAGGAGCATGCCGACGGCGCAATGCGCGTTGGCAGCCAGATACAGGCGACTAGGGACTTGCTCTGAGCGCTCCACATAATTTTCGAGAACCTCGGCCACCGTATGGCCTTCAAATGGAACAATACCCTGATAAGGCTGTTGATTGATACTGGTTTTGGAGGGTTCCAAGGTCACGATAAAGCGTCCCTTGCCCTCTTGGTTCACGAGATCTGTAAGAGAAGCGTTGGCCAGGGCCTTGATTTTTTCGCTCAATTTGAGCGTAGCGCGAAATTGACCTTCCGGTCGGCATTCCACAACCATCAACTTGATCGCACCGTGGCCATGAATTTGCAGAATGAGGTCGCCATCAAATTTAAGGCTGGCCGCCAACAGGTTCGCTGCGGCGCTTAGCTCGCCCAGGCAGATCAATCCCAGCGCTTGGGGATGCCGCGCTGCAATTTCTTGCCAGCTGGCTTCCAGTTTGACGATTTGACCGCGAACCTCGCCATTACCCAGTAAAAAACGTGTGAGTCGATCCGAATTCATGCTTTATTGGAATCCTGAGTCTTGTTCGATGCCGCGCCAGAAGGGCCATTCAGCGCCCGCGTAGCGCCCATTTTGAGCAGGGGACTTCACTTCTTTTGGCAGCAAGGTGCTGTCTGGACAGACGCCCGATTCAATAAGCTGGCGGGCCGCCACCAGCAACCTTTCCTGCGGATCTCCCATATCGCGTAAGTAACTATCTTGTTGCGCACAGGTCGGGACCAATCCGTCGACGTAGGCGCCTTCGCCTGTCGAATTCTTGTTTTCAAAGCTCAAAATGGAGTAAACGTAGCCGCCAAAGGTGGTGGGAGTTGAGCCGTACGGTTTTCCGCAGGTGGTACTCCCGAGGGTTTTTACGGTTCTGAAAGGTTTGAGGGCCTGTATCACTATTTCGCTGGCCGAACAGGTTTTTTTGCTGGTAATAATTACCAGTTGGTCAATCCGTCCTGAAAATGTTTGTGGCGAAAAATTGTAGTTAAGGTTGAGAGCGGTTTTTTGAGAATTGTGCTCAAGCCGCACGGCCACCTTACCGGTTAAAGACTGCGGGCTCGGATCGGCTGAGCCTTTAGGCCCGAGTGAAGAGGCAAGCAAGACTGAGTCATTGATCAGGCCACCCCCATTGTCACGAAAATCCAGAATGAGGTGCGTCGCACCTTCACTAATGACCTTACTGAGCGCGCTATTCCAGGCGTTTTGGTTTGCGCCTGTAAAACTGTAAAAATGAATGTAGCCAATCTTTCCCCGGTTGCTGTCGAGCGTATTGGCCGCAAAAACGTAGCTGATCGGGTAGGCCGCCTTGGTCATACTCAGCGTTCGAACGGCTTGAAATCCTGTCGTGCTGAGGTTTGGAGTGCGTACCTCGAAGAGGCCCGAGAGACCCGCTTGATTGGGACCGATGGCCACACTGACGGCTTCAGTGGTGGCGAGCTCGGCGATGCTTTTGCCATTGATCGATAAGATTTCATCGCCTCGCCTGAAACCAGCGGCATAGGCTGGCGACAAGGGTTGTACTTGTTGCAGCACGATGGCGCCATCAATTTTCAGGTAGGAAATCCCATAGCCGGTCAGTTGGCCTCCGGTAAAAAAGCTATTGAAATCTGTCTCGGTCGAGATGCCGCTGAATTTATCTTCCTTGACCCTTAACGCGGCCAGGGCTTCGTCCTGACTAGCGTACTGACTAGCGTTGGCGGTCGCCGCAATGCGATCATTCCAAAGGTACCATTCCTTCATGTATTTCACCAAGAACTCGGTATTGGCGGCCGTTGGCGCTGCGCTCGCTCCGGTGGTCGGGGAGTTTCCTGCCGCACTTCCCGTGGCTTTACCGGTCGTGCTTTCGGCGCACCCCAGGAGAGCGCCGATCAAGCCAAGGGCTGCAATTAAAGGGTATTTCTGGCGTCGGTTAGGCATCAGTGGCTCGCTTCGGTAAAATACTAGCTCATAGAAGAGTAACGCATGAAAGAATCTCGCGCGTCCCGCAGTGGGCGTGATCGTAAAGCATTTTTATCCCCTGACGCCGACCGCTTGGTCGCTTCTGCGCTTGGGCTGGCCAATTCCGGCAGCCGGGTAGAGGATCGGTATTGGGAATTGCAGCTTCAAACACGTCTGGATCGGCTTTTGGACGGCGGCAATGCTCAAACGGTCGAACAAGCGCTGGAGCGCTTACAGCAAACTGACCAAGAGGCCTACGGCGCCTTGGTCGAAGCCGTTGAAGAGTCGGCCGAATCCACGGTCATGAAAATGACTTTGCCGGACGGATCGCAGCAAGATTGGCAAGTCTTGCTGGTCAGTGCGCCTTTAATTTGCTGGACCCGGTTCAAAATTCCTGCCGAAGGTATTAGTGCGGCGCGAGTGAAAACGCTGACCCAAGCCTGGTCCAAGCATATTTTGGCCGAAGGCACACGTTTTGTTCTGGTGCCACAGCTCTATAGCATTGATCAATTGCCAAGTGATTTCAATCAAGTACGTCGACTCGTGCGCAAGCTCGGTGATGGCGCGCTGAGCCAGTCCCCGCTTAAGTTTGACTTGAAAGATTTGCCTGAAAGCGCCGATATGTTGGCGGATGTGCGATTTTTAGTGGGGGTGGTGGCCGCGCCTGTATCGACGCCAGTGTTTCGTTGGCAGCAAATTGAAGCGAAAGATCGAGCGACACGGGTGTCCTGCCTGGAGGCTTGGGTGGAGCATGCCCGAGCGCTCATTGATCCCATGTTGGCGGGTTGCGGTTTTGAGTGTCTTTTACCCGATGCTTTTCATATCAATATGCGGGAGTCGGATCGCCGCGTGCGCCCGTTCGCGATTCGAGCCGGAGTGCATTACCTTACTCATGCTTTTAGTCGTGAGGCCAAAGAGTTGAAGGCGGTGATCGCTGGCTTTGGCACTCAGCGCATCGAAGAGTATCGCGTCAGCCTGTGCATGGATCAAGAAGGCGAACAAGTCGCACAGGGCATCGTATGGCCGATCTTGGGACCGGAGTTACTGACCGAGGGAGCGGGCTCGGATCAGGAAGAGCCCACTCAATTAGAAGTGATTCGTGGCCTTTTGGTGGAGTGCGGGGTGGAAGAAATTACCCATTGGAATGAAATTAGCGAGCCTGAGTTTTGTGAGGATTGCGGTGCACCTTTGTTCCCCAACATGAAAGCGGATGTCGTGCATACCGAGCTGCCCGATGAGCTTGAGCCAGGCACCCAGCATTTTCATTGACGAGCACTCAAAAATGATGAATGAGGACCCCTTGCACCAAGACCTGTTGAAAAAACAGGCGGCCTTGCGCGCTTTGCAATTTGTACCGAAGGGTGAAGTTCTAGGAGTGGGTACCGGCTCCACCGTTAATTTTTTTATTGAAGCCTTGGCGGTCATTAAACAAGATATCCCGGGGGCTGTTTCAAGCTCGATCAAAAGCACGGAGCGCCTGCAAGCGCTCGGAATTCCGGTGCTGGATCTCAACGACGTGCTGGCTCAAGGGCGCAAGATTCCGCTTTACGTTGATGGTGCTGACGAGGCCAATGAAGCGCTTCATCTTATCAAAGGGGGAGGCGGAGCCCTCACCCGGGAAAAGATCATTGCCCAGGCCTGTCACCAGTTCATTTGCATCGTGGATCAAACCAAGATGGTTCAGCGTCTCGGTCGCTTCCCCCTGCCTGTAGAAGTGATACCCATGGCGCGGGAACTTGTGGCGGGCTTGCTCAGACAGCTGGGTGCCAGCCCAAGCTTACGTGAAGGTTTGGTGACTGATAATGGAAATGTCATTCTCGATGCGCACGGTTTGCAGATTGACGATGCTCTTGCCTTCGAGAGTATGTTGAACCAGTGGCCAGGAGTCGTCACCGTCGGCCTGTTCGCGCACCGTGGTGCGGATCGCCTGATTATTGCCACCCCGACCGGGCTGCAAGAGCGCACCAAATAACATCAACCCGAGGCCAAGGCGTGGTCTAGTAAGACACGCGAGGCGTTTAAGAGTTTTGGATAAGTTAGCCCATTAATGCAATTCCCTGTGCCGTCCCGTAAGAAATTGCTGCTACTGCTTCTGGTGTTCACTGTTCTCTGGTTCGGAACGCTTGACTACCGAACTTTGATCAAAAGCGATGAAGGTCGCTATGCAGAGATTGCCCGTGAAATGGCCGTCACCGGCGATTGGATCACCCCGCGCTATAACTCTGTGAAATATTTCTTCAAGCCCCCCTTGCAATACTGGGCAACGGCGGCGGCGTTCTCCACCTTCGGTGTGGACGAGTGGACCGCGCGACTTTGGGTCGGCCTGACCGGTTTCCTGTCGGTGCTGATGGTGTTTTTCGCCGGCAGAGTTTTGTTTGGAGCACGCCCCGCCTTATTAGGTGCCATTGCCCTCGGTTCGATGATGATGCCGGTCTTCGCGGGCCACTTCAATACCCTGGATATGGGGGTAGGGACCTTTATGAGCGCGGCCTTGTTCGCCTTGTTGCTCGCTCAACGCGACGAGGCGACCCCTGCGCAGGAGCGCTTTTGGATGCTGCTGTGCTGGGCGGCAATGGCCTTGGCACTATTGTCGAAGGGCTTAATGGGCATCGTTCTGCCCGGCGCTGTTCTGTTTTGTTACTTGGTGTGGACGAGGGACATCGTTCGCCTCAAGCACCTTCATATTTTTAAAGGTATCTTGGTTTTTCTTGCAATCTCTGCACCTTGGTTTATTTTAGTGATGAAGGAAAATCCGGAGTTCTATCACTTTTTCTTTATTCATGAGCATTTTGAGCGCTTCTTAACGAAGGTTCATGCCCGCTATGGGCCTCCCTGGTATTTCGTGCCTTTTCTACTATTAGGTTCGATGCCGTGGACGCTTTATCTTGGGTCGAGTTTGCGCCAAGGTTTTCGTGGGAGTGCTCCCCTTGCGACCGTCAAAGGCTTGCAGCCAGGCGTGCCGCTCGGAGGCCTGAAGACGTGGCGCCCCAAACTACTTTTAGCGCTGTGGGTGGTTTTTATTTTTGTTTTCTTTAGCGCCTCCAGTTCCAAACTCGCCGGCTATATCGTACCGATATTTCCTGCCTTGGCGATGCTCTTGGGGTTGGCCCTGGTTGAGTCTTCGAGGCTGCAATGGAGTTTAAGTTTAGGCTTGATCCTCTTGCTGTCAATCCTCGGTTTTGTGGCTAGCTTCTGGATTCCTTCCATGCCTGGAGCTGAGTTGTCCAAACTAGCCTACCAACGCTATCAATACTGGGTGCAGGCCGGCTTAGCAGTACTTGGATTGTCCGCCGTGCTGGCCTATTGCATTGATTTTTATCGGAACCCTCGCCAGGCCGCGTCGAGTGCTTTTAGTGAGACTCCGGCGATCTCAGTGAGCGCCGCTGTTCTGCTCGCGTTCGGCGCTTTCGTGGCGACCCAATCCTTAATGCTGGGACATGAAAATCTGCGTGATCACGGGGCGTCGTCGTTTAGCTTGGCCCAGGCGATTACTAATAGCCAATCGACTCAGGGCGCGCCACAGGACTACACCTTGTTTCTGGTCGATGATTTTGACCATACTTTGCCTTTTTATCTGAAGAAGACGGCGCTGATGGTCAAGGATCGAGATGAGTTGGACTTCGGATTGAAATACTCCCCTGATCGATTTTTATCCGACCTGGCGAGCTTCGCTCAGCGTTGGAAAGCCAGCCCACGTGCGGCCGCAGTCATGTATCACAAAACCTTGCCCGAACTACAGGCTTTGGGCCTAGAGTTTGAAGTTGTGGCGCAAGATACGCTTCGTGTGGCGATCGTTAAGCCCGTGAGATAGTCAGTCGTCAACGCCTGGGACGACTCATTTTGAGCCTTTGATTTTTTTTGGTTGAGTTCTTGTTAAGCATGGATTTTCTGCCCTTTACCCGCCCTAGCATCGACGAGGCAACCATTGCGGCCGTGGCCGATGTTTTACGCTCGGGCTGGTTAACCACCGGGCCTAAGGTCGCCGCGTTTGAAGCCCAATTGACCGATTATTTTGGCCGCACCACTAGGGTTTTTAGCAATGGCACATGTACGATGGAAGTGGCTTTGCGAGTCGCCGGTATTGGTCCGGGTGATGAGGTCATCACCACGCCCATTACCTGGGTGGCCACGGCCAATATTATTCTCGCCGTAGGTGCGACGCCAAAGTTTGTGGATATTGATCCGGTCACCCGCAATCTGGATTTAGATCAATTGGAAGCGGCCATCTCGCCCAGGACTAAGGCGGTGATTCCGGTCTATTTGTCGGGCTTGCCGATGGATATGGATCGTCTCTATGAAATTGCCCGGCGAAAAGGTTTACGAGTCGTTGAGGACGCGGCCCAGGCGCAAGGCAGTCGCTGGAAAGGCCGCCTCATTGGAAGTTTTGGTGATTTTGCTTCGTTTAGTTTTCAAGCCAACAAAAATCTTACGACAGGTGAGGGCGGTTGCTTGGTGTTTCCCGAGGACGCCAATGTCGAGAGGGCCGAGCGCTTGAGATTGCAAGGCGTCAAGCGCAGCGGGTTGGATGATATGGAGGTGGAAGTACCGGGCGGGAAGTTCAATATGAACGATATCGCGGCGCAAATTGGTTTATGCCAGCTCAAGCAGTTGCCCGAGATCCAGACCCAGCGTCGAAAACTCGCCGCCCGATATTTCGAACGACTCGCCCCAATGGTGGCCTCCAGGCGCTGGGAGGATTGCCCCCAAGCTGTCTTGCCACTGAATACGCTGAAGCATCCCGACATCGAAACCAACTGGCATATGTTTCAATTGGTTCTGCCCCTTGAGCGTCTGGCTCAGACCAAGAATATGAGTACCCGTGCGCAGTTTATGGAGCAGATGAAAGCCCGGGCCATTGGTATTGGCGTCCATTACCCGGCTGTGCATTTGTTCAAGTTGTATCGTGGTTTGGGGTGGCAGGTCGGTGATTTCCCGGTGTCTGAAATCGTCGGTCGTTCCATTGTGAGCCTGCCCTTGTTTCGGGACATGACTTTGGCCGATGTGGATCGGGTCGTAAGCGCACTAGAGGAAGTGATTTAAGGCATGAGCAATTTACTGTCGCAAGGTCATTTGGAGCGTGCCGGGACGGGCACCGAGATGTGGCCCGTCATGTCGCAGCCGCTGGTACCAGGACGCCCCGCGCTGTCCGTTGTGATTCCAGTTTACAACGAGGAAGAAGGCCTGCAGTCGCTGTTTGATCGCCTGTACCCTGCGCTCGATCAATTAGCCGCGCAAAAGAATTTTCGCTATGAAATTGTCTTTATCAACGACGGTAGTCGTGATCGATCCGCAGCAATGTTGGCCGATCAGTACCGCGCCCGCCGCGATGTGACGCGCGTGGTGTTATTCAACGGCAACTACGGCCAGCATATGGCGATTCTGGCGGGCTTTGAGCGCACGCAAGGCGAGATGGTTATCACGCTTGATGCCGATCTGCAAAACCCGCCCGAAGAAATTGCCAACATCGTCGAAGCCATGTTGGCGGGTTATGACTATGTGGGCACGATCCGCAAGAATCGCCAGGACAGTGCATGGCGCCGCTATGCTTCAAGAGCCATGAATCGTCTACGCGAGAGCATCACCCGCATTCGCATGACGGATCAGGGCTGCATGATGCGCGGTTACAGTCGCCACATCATTGGCCTGATTAACCAGTGCCATGAGGTCAATACCTTTATCCCGGCGCTGGCCTTTACCTTTGCTCAAAGACCCATTGAAATTGAAATTGGCCATGAAGAGCGTTTTGCGGGCGAAAGTAAGTATTCGGCCTACAAGTTGATGCGTCTGAACTTTGACCTGATCACCGGTTTTTCGGTGATGCCTTTGGAAATGTTTTCGATGGCCGGCTTGGCCTTATCGATTCTGTCGGCCGCTTTTGTGGTCTTGCTGGCCATTCGGCGAATCTTTTTGGGTTCGGAGGCCGAAGGTGTGTTTACCCTGTTCGCCATTCTGTTTTTCCTGATGGGGGTCGCGCTGTTTGGTATTGGTTTGTTGGGCGAATATATCGGCCGCATTTATCAGCAGGTGCGCCAGCGCCCACGCTTTGTGGTGCAAGCGTTCCTTGATGGAAACGAAACGCGGGTGGAGTGATCGTATGCCTTCTGACGTCTCTCCCAATGCCAAGACTGCGGTCGTTTTTGCGTATCACAACGTTGGGGTGCGCTGCCTTAAAGTGCTTCTGGCGCAGGGTGTCAATATTGCTTTAGTGATCACCCATCAGGACAATCCCCACGAAAATATTTGGTTCGAAAGCGTGGCGGATCTTTGTCGTGAGCACGGCATCCCGTTCGAAACTCCCGGCGATGTTTCTGGTGTGAAGGATGGGGTGGACCATGGCGCAGTCTGGCTTGATCGTCTCACCGAGATTGCGCCTGATTTTATTTTCTCTTTTTACTACCGCAGCATGCTGCCCATGGCCTTGTTGAATACGGCGCGGCAAGGTGCGCTCAATATGCATGGCTCCCTATTGCCGCAGTATCGCGGCCGGGTGCCCGTGAATTGGGCCATTGTGGGCGGCGAGACCCAAACAGGTGCCACCCTGCATTACATGGTTGAAAAGCCGGATGCGGGTGATATTGTGGCTCAGCAAGCGGTGCCGATTTTGCCCGATGACACCGCCCATGAAGTATTTAATAAGGTGTGTATTGCGGCTGAGATCGCCCTATTCGGAGCGCTACCGCTTTTGGTGGCTGGAACGGCTCCGCGGCTGAAAAATGATCTCAGTCGGGGCGCTTACTTTGGAGGCCGCAAGGCCGAGGACGGTCGCATTAATTTAGCCCAGACCACCACGCAAATTTACAATCTGATTCGCGCGGTCGCGCCCCCTTACCCCGGCGCCTATCTTGAGCTTGTGGGTCAGCCTGCGCTGTGGATTGATGGCGCTCAGCCCGTGCGTCACGCTGAAATTACGAGCATTCTGGAGATGCAGGCGACCCGAGCGGAAGGCCCTTTGGTGCGCTGGCAAGGCCAAACCTATTTGCACGGACGCGACGGCGCCTGGCTCAAACTACGGCTTCGAAAATAACTCGATTGCACGCTATGAGAGAATTCGGCCTATGAAAAAAGTACTTATCCTTGGTGTCAATGGCTTTATCGGCCATCATTTAAGCAATCGCATTTTGGCCACGACCGATTGGCATGTCTATGGTATGGATATGCAATCCGAGAGGGTCAAGGAGCATTTGGATCATCCGCGCTTCCATTTCTTTGAGGGTGACATCACCATCAATAAAGAATGGATTGAATACCATGTGCGTAAGTGTGATGTGGTCTTGCCGCTGGTGGCGATCGCAACACCTGCAACTTATGTGCGCGAACCTCTACGGGTGTTTGAGCTGGATTTTGAAGCCAACCTGCCGATTGTGCGTCATGCCGTCAAGTACAAAAAGCGTGTGGTGTTCCCCTCAACTTCGGAAGTTTACGGGATGAGTACGGACAGTGAGTTCGATCCTGATCATTCGCCCTTGGTGTACGGCCCGATCAACAAACCGCGTTGGATTTACGCCTGCGCCAAGCAGTTGATGGACCGGGTGATTGCCGCTTACGGTCAGCAAGAAGGGTTGGATTACACCTTGTTCCGTCCTTTCAATTGGATTGGCGCGGGTCTTGATTCCATTAATACCCCCAAGGAAGGCTCCTCCCGCGTGATTACCCAGTTTTTGGGTCATATCGTGCGTGGCGAGCCGATCAAGTTGGTCGACGGGGGCGCTCAGAAAAGAGCTTTCACTTATGTGGATGATGGTATTGCAGCGCTGATGAAAATCATTGCGAATGAAGAGGGTATTGCCAGTGGCAAGATCTATAACATTGGGAATCCCGCCAACAACTACTCGATTCGTGAGTTGTCCCAGATGATGCTGACCTTGGCGGCAAAGTACCCCGAGTATCGCGATAATGCGGCCAAGGTGCAGGTGCTGGAAACCTCTTCCGGTCAGTACTACGGCGAGGGTTATCAGGACGTTCAGAATCGTGTCCCCAAGATTACGAACACCATGGCTGAATTGAACTGGAAACCCGAGTTCAATATGGAGCAGGCGCTGAAGGGCATCTTTGATGCGTACAAAGATCAGGTGGCTGAGGCACGCAAGCTGCTCGACTAGAAGCAGATTGCTTAAGTTAGGTACCTCATCAGTATCGGCAGGCGAAAGACCGTGCACATTGCTCTAAAAGTTGATGTCGACACCCTGCGTGGAACCCGCGAGGGTACACCCAATTTGTACCGCTTACTGGATCAGTTAAAGGTGCGTGCGACCTTTTTGTTCAGCGTGGGGCCAGACCACACGGGTCGTGCGATTAAGCGCGTTTTTCGGCCGGGCTTCTTCTCGAAGGTGCAGCGCACCTCGGTGTTAGGGCACTATGGTTTGAAAACCCTGCTTTACGGCACCTTACTCCCTGGTCCGGATATTGGTCGGGAGGGAGCTGACATTATTCGCGAGGCGGCTCGTAGCGGTCATGAGGTCGGGGTGCATTGTTGGGATCATGTGTTGTGGCAAGACCATGTCGCGACGAAAGACCCGGAGTGGACGCAAAATCAAATGCGCTTGGCTCATGATCGACTCGGGCAAATACTCGGGTCTGCACCTCAAACGCATGGTGCGGCCGGGTGGCAGATCAACGATGCAGCACTGGCTTTTGAGCAGACCTTAGGGTATCGCTATGCCTCGGACTCCCGCGGCACGTCACCCTTCACCCCCGTGGTGAACGGCGTGGCCTTGAGCTGCATTCAAATGCCTACCACGTTACCGACCTTTGATGAACTCATTGGCTTGAACGGCGTGACCGAGCAAACCGTGGCCTCGCCTTTGCTTGCTCAAACTGCGGCACGAGATCGTGACCATGTGTTTACCCTGCACAGTGAACTCGAGGGGCAAAAGCTGCTGCCTTCTTTCGAAGACTTACTTCGTGGCTGGCTGGCTCAGGGTTACACCCTAGGGTCCATGGCGGATCAAGCGGCTACGATTGATCGCGCTCAGTTGCCTAAGGGTAAAGTTGTCATGGGCGAGCTTGCTGGGCGTTCTGGATTGCTGGCTTTGCAGGGGTAAGTTTTTGTTTGTGCTCGCCTCGCAGGACGGGGTGGGCGGCTCCGCTCATGTCCCCCGCGTCGACCTGCGGCCGCCGCTCCTCCTTTACTTCGCTACGCCGCCCACCCCGACCTACGAGGCCGGACCTGTTGGTGCTTAGTTGACCTTGATAAGAGATATACATCATGCAAAGACCTGCCCAGTCTTCATCTAGGGAAGCACTGATTAAGTATCGGCCTGCGACGCAATACCCTGCGCTGTATCAAGCGGGTTTTCCTCCCGATCCCTGTTCGCCCCGAAGCGCATTGGCGCTCAAACCACATCGCTCCGAGGCCTCTGTGCAAGCTCGGTGCGACCAAGTGAGTTCACTTGTGCGACTTTAAAATGGGATCTCGCGCTTTCCTTAGGAAGTAAATCGACGTTCCTCAACCATGTTGCCAGGTCTGGGCTTCGCGCTTCAATAAACGACACGATTAAAGATTTAATAGTTGGAAAAAACCATCCGATCAAAAAAGCAATGATCAGGACCAGAATCAGTGGTAACAGTCCGGCGCCTGTTTTTGCCCAAGCAGAAATCTGAGTTTGATCTTGCTCCGCTTTATTCATGCCTGCGAAGCCCAGTTCGCGCATTAAGCCACTCTGTGTGGGCGTGTCCTACAAAGCTATTTCAAAATGTTTTGGAAAAAGGACGCTGGTTCTAGATCAGGTCGGCGGGGCACTCAGCGTAGCGGCGTAAAGGAGGAGCGCAGCGGGGGACAGCCGCGGAGTGGAGTGCCCCGCCGACCTGATCCTTCACAAGCGCTAGCAAAGTTTCATCAAGAAACTGATGAGAACTATCGACTAGGCGCCACATACCCCTGAGGCTTGTCACCCCCATCGCCAAAAAAATAGCTCTCCATTTGAGTGGCCAGGTATTTTCGGGCGCGCACATCGGCGAGATTGAGACGATTCTCATTGACCAGCATGGTTTGGTGCTTGATCCAGGCCGCCCAGGCTTCCTTGGACACACCTTCCCAGATTTTCTTGCCGAGCTCACCCGGGTAGGGCGGAAAGTCAAGGCCTTCGGCTTCTTTGCCGAGCTTGATGCATTGAACCATTCGAGTCATGAGAGTGCCTTTAAAAATGTAAGTGTATTAGACCAGGTCTTTCATGAAGACCTGTGAGCGTCGAGCCCAGTTATAGCTGCTGCGCTTGGATTCCGGCAGTTCGTCAATCGAGGAGGGTTTGAAGCCACGCTTCAAGAACCAGTGCATGGTGCGGGTGGTGAGCACGAACAGCTTCTTCAAGCCAGCCGCCTTGGCTCTCTGTTCAATAGCTTTGAGAAGTCGCTCACCATCACCCTGGCTTTGCACCGCTTGACTCACGGCCAGGCAAGCCATTTCACCGATGGCCGCCTCTGGGTAGGCATAGAGTGCCGCACAACCGAAGATGACTCCGTCATGTTCGATGACCGAGAATTTTTCGATATCGCGCTCCATTTGGGTGTGGTCTCTTTTCGCCAGTACACCCTGTTCTTCGAGCGGACGAATAATCGCCAGGATGCCGCCCATATCATCGGGTGTGGCATCTCGTAAGGATTCGAGGGTTTCTTCCACCAGCATCGAGCCGACGCCGTCATGCTGAAAAAGTTCGAGTAATACGCTGCCATCAATCTCATAAGGGACAATATGGGCGCGCGCGACTCCGCCTTCGCAGGCCCGTAAAGCTTCGCGCAAGTAGTACAGGGCTTCTGGAGTCAGATCGTTGCCGGCCAGGAGTTTTTTGGCGCCTTGTTCTGATATTTCCCCCAGGACTTTTTTTTCGCCGTCGCTGACGATGGTGGTGGGCACGCCTGCGGACTCGGTGACGAAAATCAACTTCTCGGCGTCCAAGGCCATGGCCGTGCTGGTGGCGACGTCCTCCATGGCTAAGTTAAATGCTTCACCTGTCGGCGAAAAACCCAGAGGGGAGAGCAGCACGACCGCGCCACTTTGTAAGGCCAGACGAATCGAGTTTGCATCGACTTTTCGTACTTGCCCGGTGTGCAGGTGATCGACACCATTGACAATCCCGATGGGCTTGGCAAGAATGAAATTGCCCGAAAGTACTCGCACGGTGGAGTGCGCCATGGGGGTGTTGGGCAAGCCTTGCGAGAAGGCGGCTTCCAGGTCGAGCCGAATTTCTCCAGACGCCTCTTTGGCGCATTCCAGAGCAATGTCGTCCGTCACCCGCAGCCCGTTGGCATAGCTTCCTTCAACGCCTCTGAGACGCAATTGTTCGGCGACCTGGGGCCGCGACCCGTGGACCACCACGATCCGCATGCCCATCGCGGTGAGAAGGCCCAGATCCTGTACAAAGGTATTCAGTTTGCCTGCGGCGACCAATTCGCCCGACAAACCGACCACGAAAGTTTTGCCCCGAAAGGCATGGATATAGGGGGCTACGGCCCTAAGCCAACGTACAAAGTCTTCTGAGTTCATCGACGCATTATAATTTTGATGGTGAGTTCCCCTAAATCGACGATAAAAATTCCGGCCCAGACCGTCCCGCCCGTAGTTTCCCGAGTGCCTTCAAAGCCCTCTGTAGCGAGACCGCAGCCTCCGGTTTTTAAGCCGATGCCGCCCCTTGAGTTTCCCGAGCAGTTGCCGGTCAGTGCTCGAAGGGACGAAATCATGCGTGCCATTCAGGACCATGCGGTGGTCATCGTGTGTGGGGAGACAGGCTCCGGAAAAACAACGCAGCTTCCGAAGATTGCCTCGCTTGCGGGTTGCGGTCAAGCAGGCTTAATTGGTCACACCCAGCCTCGCAGGATAGCCGCTCATAGCGTTGCCAAAAGAATTGCAGAGGAGATCGGCTCTCCTTTAGGAGAGCATGTCGGCTATAAAGTGCGCTTTAACGAGACTATGCAGACCGGTGCCAGCATCAAGTTGATGACCGACGGCATCCTGCTGGCCGAGACGCTTTCCGACCCGAATCTGCGCGCCTACGATTGCATCATTATTGACGAAGCCCATGAGCGCAGCCTGAATATTGATTTTTTGCTGGGGTACCTGAAGCGCTTGCTCAGTGGTCCACGCAAGCATGACTTGAAGGTGATTGTCACTTCGGCGACGATTGATGCCGACCGCTTTGCCAAACATTTTGCCCAAGATGGTCAGGCCGCACCCGTGATCGAAGTGTCCGGTCGGGTTTTCCCGGTTGAAGTGCTGTATCGGCCTCATGAGCCCGACGAGGAAGAGAACGATTTACCCACGCGCATCGAAGAGGCGATTGATGAGCTGTGGCGCAAAGGTTCAGGCGACGTGTTGGTGTTTTTACCGGGTGAGCGAGAAATTCGTGACGTGGCCGATCATCTGCGTAGGATGTTGGTGCTCAACCGTTCGCGCTCGGTGGAAGCTTATGGCGCGGGACGTCCGGGTGGGCCGGTAGAGATTTTGCCGTTGTTCTCGCGTTTGAGTGCCAGTGATCAACAGAAGATTTTTTCTCCGGGCAATGGGCGCAGGGTGGTGTTGGCCACCAATGTGGCGGAAACCTCGCTGACCGTCCCTGGCATTCGCTATGTGGTGGATGCAGGTGTGGCACGAATCAAGCGCTATTTGTTTCGGGCCAAGATCGAGCAACTGCTGATCGAACCGATTTCTCAAGCCTCTGCCAATCAACGCGCCGGGCGATGTGGTCGGGTGTCGGACGGGGTGTGTATTCGCCTCTACGGCGAAGCCGATTTCTTGAAGCGGCCTCGCTTCACCGAGCCCGAGCTGTTGCGTTCGTCCCTGGCCGCGGTCATCCTGCGGATGAAGGCACTAAAGCTTGGGGAGATTGACGACTTTCCCTTTGTGGAAGCCCCACAACGTCGAGCCATCGTTGACGGTTTGGCTTTACTGGATGAGCTGCACGCCCTTGAGGAAGACGGTCAACTCAGCAGCATCGGTCGCGAAATGGCACGTTTGCCACTCGACCCGAAGGCCTCACGCATGTTGATCGCCGCGCGCGAACTGGATTGTGTGCCCGAGGTCATGATCATTGCCTCGGCCATGGCGTCGCAAGACCCGCGTGATCGGCCCATGGATCGTCAAGCAGCGGCGGATGAAAAGCATCGTCGCTTCGCGGATGAGCGCGGCGATTTTTTATCCTTCGTCAAGATTTGGGACTATTGGCAGGCGCAGCAGCGTGACAAAGAAAGCCATAACAAGTTGGCGGTGAAGTTGAGCCAAGAGTTTTTGTCGGTACGTAAGCTTCGTGAGTGGCATGACGTGCATGCTCAATTGCAAGACGCGTTCCGG
>JAYUOT010000057.1:0-7428 GCA_043760705.1 Betaproteobacteria bacterium | reverse complement strand
ATGAACCCTCAGTTGAATCTCTATTTGATACGGCATGGAGAGACCGAATGGTCACTCTCAGGCCAGCACACGGGGCGCACCGACTTGCCGTTGACCCTTCATGGTGAGGAAATGGCGCTTGAATTGAAAACCTTTCTTGCTCGTCTGAATTTTAGCCAGGTTTTGACGAGTCCTCGATTGCGTGCGCGAAAAACCTGCGAGCTAGCCGGACTGAGCGATCAAAGCAAAATTGAACCTGATCTTGCAGAATGGAACTATGGGTACTACGAGGGACTTCGTTCAGCAGAAATTCGCCATACGCGCCAGGATTGGAATATTTGGCGTCACGGATGTCCCGGCGGCGAATCGCCCGGGTTCGCCTCTGACCGAGCGGATCGATTAATTGCCCGGCTTTGCCAGATGACGGGAAACGTGGCTTTGTTTTCGCATGGTCAGTTCTCTCGTGTGCTTGCCGCGCGTTGGTTAGGCTTGCCCTCGCGCGAAGGAAGGCATTTTTCAATGGACCCGGCCTCCGTGAGTATTCTTGGATGCGAGAACGGGCACTCTGAGGAAAGAGTGATCTCGCTCTGGAATGCAGTGCCCAACAGACTCGCTGAAAGCCATCAATTTGCGTAAGAGCAACCTCGCCCAGTCTTTGAAAGAGCCGTATTCTCATATTCAAAGTTTTGGTAAGCAGAGTCAATTGGTCTTCAACAGTCCCTGGCTTTTTTGTCAGAAAGTTTTCAAGAGTTTTCGGGCGAATCAGGGCTTTTTGTTGGCTTCCGCAATTGCCTACAATGCCTTGTTGTCCATTGTTCCACTGTTAATTCTGACAGTGATCGCTCTTTCTCATCTCGTGGATCAAGGCGAGTTATTGCAGACCCTGGGGCGATACCTCGAATGGTTAATGCCGGGCCAGTCGAGGGCGATCGTGGCTGAACTCGCAAATTTTCTTGCTCACCGGGAGTCAGCAAGCTGGGTGTTGCTGGTCAGTATGCTGTTCTTTAGTTCCTTGGCATTTACCGTGCTGGAAAATTCAATGTCGGTTATTTTTCACCATCGAGTGGCCATTAAACGCCGCCATTTTGTGATCTCCGCGCTGATTCCCTATGTCTATATTGTTTCCCTTGGATTCGGTTTACTTCTGGTGACCCTTGTCGCGGCGAGCCTCCAGGTAATTGGGCTTGAGCAGGTTCACCTTTTCGGGCTCACTCTGTCGCTTGCCGGGTTTTCAGGGTTTCTGTTGTACGTCGTTGGAGTTGCCGGTGAAGTGCTTGTTTTGACTTCCGTGTATTTGGTCATGCCGGTAGGAAAGTTGTCAGTGGTCTATGCCTTGCTCGGCGCTGCTGTTGCGACTATATTGTGGGAAATTTCTCGCCACGCTCTGGTTTGGTATTTCGCCACCATTTCCCAGATTAGTATTGTCTACGGTTCCTTGACGGCGGCGATTGCCATCCTTCTGAGTTTAGAGGTGGCCGCAACGCTTTTGTTAATTGGTGCCCAGGTCATTTCGGAGTTCGAGCGCTTTGAAAAAGATTCTCTTCCTACGGTTGTTCCCCAATTCTCAACAGATAGGGTGGGCGAGAAGTAAATTGAAAATGGCGGGAGGCTCAGTGGTGTCTATTAAAGAAGTTTTTAATATTGAACATGGCAAAGCGGCCTATTGGGCCGATTTTGGAATTTATGGTGTCGCGATTGTCGCTCTCCTGACGTTCCTTGTCATGTCTCGCGAGACGATTGGCCCAATGCAAATGATTGGCTTCAGCCTAGCCGGACTGGTCTTCTGGACATTTTTGGAATACATACTTCATCGCTTTGTATTACATGGCATTGAACCTTTCAAGTCATGGCATGCCCAACATCACATACGGCCAAGGGCCTTGATTTTTGCGCCGACGATTTTAAGCCTGACACTGATTGCGATACTCATCTTTGCGCCCGCTTTCTTGATGAGTAGCGCCTTGCGCGCAAGCTCACTAACCGTGGGATTACTGGTCGGCTATGTCGGCTATGCGATCACCCATCACGCGATTCATCATTGGCCTGCGAAATTCAGGTGGATGCGTACTCGCAAGAGAATTCATGCGGCGCATCATATGGAAAGTGTCCCTACCTACTATGGTGTGACCAGTATTTTTTGGGACCGAGTGTTTGGTAGCCAGCCGAATTTGAAAACCGCCCTATGGCAGGACTAACCACGCCCAATCTGTTGATCAATACGGGCGCGGCGTCGCGATTAATGAGCGGTCGGTTTAAACACTTCGATGCTGGCTCTTGTCGTAGAAATCTGTAATGCCCTTTTGCCAAGTTGAATCGGCCATGTCGGGCCACATGTCTTGGTCGAACCCAGGAGCGTTTGCTAGGCGTTCTTGATTGACATCAAGCACAAAACATTTGTTGACGGTATCGAGAGTGAGCGCCTCCCAGGGCACTGCGAATAATTTCTCGCCCAGCGTTAAGAAACCACCAAATGAAAGCACGGCGTAGCTGATTCGACCGGTTCGCATGTCGAGCATAATTTCTGAGGGACATTGCTGCGGAGGCTGAGGCGCCGGCACCCACGGCATCCACGGCACCCCAAGAAACGGCACTGATTGAAGCATTGGAAATACCAGTAGGATCGCTCACGGTCGGGTGGACGCGACCGATACTATCTGTCAATGTGGAAGAAGAGAGGGCCATGGAATCTCCAATTAACCTAGGACGGCGCTAAAGGTGGAATCTGTAAATTTCGCCAAATCCATAGGTTCGAAAATTACGCCAAACTAGGCGGCCGATCTGTTCGGATGCGCACAGTTCTGGCGCATTTCCTTAATTGTTGGTTCTTGCACACCGCGACTTAAGTGGCCGCAATTCGAACGATTTCCTTTGCGATTTCTTCGGGGGCTAAAACGAAATCGACGCAGCCACTTTCGATAGCGCTCTCCGGCATATCGGGCTGGATTGCTGTGCTTGGCTTCTGCGCGATCGTGATGCCACCCACTTCTTTGATTCCACGCAACGCGGCTGCGCCATCGCCGTCATAACCGGAAACAATGACCGCGATCAGTTTGCCGTCCCGATACATCGTCAAGGAACGCAAGAAAACTGTGATGACGTCCGGCCAGCCGCGAGGTTTCGAAATGGGCGTGAGATGAAACACGCCCTGGTCGACGTGCAAATCTCGGTTGGCAGGAATGATAAAGACGCGATTGGGTTCAACCGACAATTGTTCCGTGATGAGGTCTACCGGCATGGTCGTAAACCGTGGGAGCACTTCATGGAGCTGGGTGGGAACCCGGGTGATATGGTTAACGATGACAATAGCAACCCCCATATCACTGGGAAGATTTTGTAACAAGCGAATGTAGGCGTCGAGGCCCCCAGCTGAGCCGCCGACGCAGACAATCGGGAATTTTTTCTCGAAATAGTTTTTCACTGGCCTGACTTGTCAACCTACTGACCTATCGTCCGAGTAGTTCACCGATGGGCTTAAACTCATCAACGCGATCACAAATAGCTTTGACCATGATGAGTATGGGTACCCCAAGCAACAGGCCCCACAGTCCCCACAACCATCCAAACGCCAAGATTCCCACGAATACCGATAGCGCATTCAAGTGACTGGTGCGACTGGTCAGCCACGGGGTGATGAGATAGCCCGTGAGGATATGAAGAAAGATGCTCACGCTAGCCAAAACGACGGCCATGTTGATACTTTCGAATTGTAGGAATCCCACTAAAGCCGATCCGCCAGTGACGGCAATGGAACCAAGGTAGGGAATAAAGTTTAGGATGAATGATGCGATGCCCCAGGCCATTGCATGATTCACACCCAAGCCCAAAAAAATAAGGCCGGTGATCAGGCCGACTACGGCGCTCATGGCTATCTGCACTAAAAGGTAGCGCTGGACCTGCTCAGTGATTTCATTCAGTGCCTGAACGGTCAGCTTTTTCTTGCTCAAGGTAGGCCCGGTAATCTTGACTAACTTACGGCGAAAGGTATCCCCGGAGGCGAGAAAAAAGAATGCGATAAATAGAACGGCAAGAGCTTGTCCGATCGTGCTCGCCAGGCCTATTGACCCTGTCCAAAGGTAGTCCTTAATGTTGAATTGCGGTCGCTCGATTCGCACACGGGTCACCCCTTTTTGTGAAAGAGCACCCTGTTTACTTTCGTCCGGACGACTGCTGTCCTTAGTCGCGTTTTCCAAGTGCACTGCGGCGCGCTGTACCTTATCGATGGTACTTTCGGTAGCACCGCGCGATTTGAGTAAGCTTTTTTTGACGCTTTCTACCGCTGTGGGAAGGCTGTCAATTAGGGCGCTAGCGTCATCACTAAAGCGCACAATAGTCCAAGCGGAGACGGTGACAATGACTAACATGACTAACGTGGCGCCTAGGCCGCGCGGTACGCGCCAACGCTCGAGTGCGTTTACTACCGGGTTCAAGGCATAACTGATGGTCAGCCCCAGCATGAGAGGGATAAAGACTGAACTGGCCCAGCGCAATGCGAATACTGCGGCAATAACAGCGATAACGGCAAGAGACGCGTTGCGAACGTCGATCGGCTTAGTACGTTCAGAAACTGGACTCGTAGGCTCGCCGTCAGTTGAGATGGTGTGCAATTGAGCCGTCGCAAGATCTTGAGCACGCAAATCGTTCATGATTTAACTGGGGCCATTAGGTTCACACATGCTCCGCGACATTGCTTTTTCCTTGAGTCGTTACGGCGTTTTCCGGTGGTGCTGGTTTAAGTAAGTGACATCCATGTTGATAGCGAGGTCATGTCCACGGCGTCTGTGCGTTGGCGCACAGCTTCTCTTAATATTTTCGGATGCTCGTCAGTTCAGTGTTCGATACCAGACAGTGAAGATCAATAAATCGCAGCATGCTCGTTTTTTATCTGGGCTTATTTGAAAAAAATTCAATGAATTCCGATTTTAGATTGATTGCGCTGTTGCAGTTGGTAATGGATGGAAGTGCTAGCGCCTTCGAAGAAATATACCGACTGACTAGAGGTAATGTTTATTCCAAGATTTTCCAAATTTTGAGAAATAGCTCCGATTCCGAGGATATTTTGCAAGAGGTTTACGCCAGGATTTGGCTTAGATCCCTGCAATTTGACCCCTGCAAGGGCGGAGTTGTCAGTTGGATCAATGGAATCGCACGCCACCTTGCTTTGGATCTTTTGCGATTGAGAAAAAGGCAGCCACTAGTGTCTACTGAAATGCCCTGTGAATTCGACAACACGCTTGATGAAATAGTGTGTCCCGACTGTCAACCCTTAGATAATGTTATTCGACGTCAGCGGGCAAACGCGGTTCGCGGTAGTCTTGAGCACCTGCCCGCAGGAGCCCGTGAGTGTCTGACGCTGGCATTTTTCGAAGACTTGAGTCACACCGAAATTGCCAGCAAGATTGGGATACCTCTGGGTACTGTTAAGACTTGGGTTTCGCGTTCCTACGGAAGTCTGAGGCCCTTTTTGAAGGAACACCGCTGAGCTTGATCTACGTTCGCTAAAGAACAGAACCTTTCGCCATTTGATCCTATCATCAGATAGGTCAGTGATTTTCGATTGATTGGCCTATGCAACCCTCGTATTCAAATTTTATTAAAGTAGGCTCATGAACAGCATCGTTTACATGGTCGGCGCAGTGGTGATCGTGATTGCAATTCTCGGCTTTCTTGGGCTGCGATAACAGCAGGATAGTAATCAGTGAAGCTCGGTGCAATCCCATCGAGTAGCTCCAAGGCATCCTTGTTAATGCAAGCGGTGGTCTCATGCAATGATAGCGACGTTGTCGACATGAAGGCGGTTGGCGATCCGGTGGAGGTTGCTCTAATCGTCCTCGCTGCAAAGGCCGGTGTGACAAAGACGAGCGCGGGACAAAATCGGGTGATCATCAAACCACGGCGGCCGCAATCGCTGCGCAATTAGAGTTACGGGGACGCAGTGTTTCCGAAGCTGAGGTCTCTCGAACGAGCGACGAAGTCTTGGGCAAAGTGATTAAAGGGATTGCCGTTTTTGCGCGCGTATCGCCAAGTCAGACACTGAGAATCATCAAAGCCCTGCAGCAACCTGGAAACGTGGTCGCCATGATTGGCGACGGTGTGAACGATTCCCCAGCACTTAAACAAGCCGACATCGGGGTGGCGATGGGTGTCAGTGGGACCGCGGCCTTCAATGCTCAGCTTTTCACGAATTCAATGCGATGGATTCAATTGGCGTCACGCTTGTATTACAACTCGTTGCTGTGCAATGGTTGCCAGCATTAAAACCGATATTAAACCTTGAGCATTATATTATTTGAGTCAATCCTCTTTTACGACCGGAATAGGTGGCTATTTTGACTAAAATCAGAACAGGACAAGTGTCTACCGCGCTTACTCGTGAGCAGTTCAGTGTTCGATTCAATCTTCAGTATTACGATCCAGCCTACCGGCCAGAGCGTGATGCAATCGCGCGTTTAGAAGAAATTGCCTGGCTAGCGATGCAGGAAGGGCGAAAGGCGCCGATCACCCGCGCCGCTGGCCGGGGCTTTGCAGATCCGAGTTATCAGATGTCTGTGCAGTGGCTCGAAACTCGCCAGCGCCTTCGAATGGCTCAGAAGCGTTGGCATGCTAAGACAACGCCGTCGCGAGTGCTCTTGATATGCGGAAGCGCGCGTAATGACGGTACCTGCCCTGGGGAAATGTCCAAAACCTGGCGTTTGACCGAGCTTGCAAAGCAGATCGTAGACTCAGCCGGTTTGGAGGCCGACGTTCTCGATTTGAGCTTGGTTACCTCGGAGTATGGACGCACCATCCATCCCTGTAAGGGTTGTGTTTCGACGGCCATGCCGCTTTGTCACTGGCCGTGCAGTTGTTATCCGAACCACGCTTTGAATCAAGGTGATGACTGGATGGCCGAAATTTACGAGCGCTGGGTAGCTGCACACGCTGTCATTATCCTGGCGCCGACCTATTGGTATCAGTCGCCAAGTCCCTTAAAACTGATGATCGACCGGATGGTGAGCGCGGACGGGGGCAATCCGGATCCGACCAGCACGAACGGCAAGGATGCCACCGCCGCCAAGCGACTTGAACAGAAAGGTTGGGACTACCCTAAGCATGTTGCCGGTCGCGTCTTCGGAGTTGTGGTTCACGGGGATGTTGCCGGGGTCGAGGTGCATCGACGCAACTTGACAGACTGGCTTGAATGGATGGGGTTGGTTGATGCGGGCGTCGCTTCAAAACTTGATCGTTACATTGGCTACTACGAAACCTACTACGACAGCCATAGCGCTTTAGACAAGGACCAAGCCGTTCAAGAGGAAGTCAGGAATGTGGCTCGTGCAATCGTTCTAGCCGTTAAAGACTTGAGGGCTGGACGCTTGAATCTGTCGGACAATAAATTGAAGCCACCTCGCCCGAAGTAATGTTAATGGATCAATGTCTCATGCGAAGCATTTAATCAACATCATCCGGTGG
>JAYUOT010000056.1:0-7431 GCA_043760705.1 Betaproteobacteria bacterium | reverse complement strand
CGACGGATCAGAAATGCAGAACTGGTTCAATTCTCATGCAGTGCGCGCAGTCATTTTGCGGCCAGACCGTTACATTCTCGGGGTAGCCGACCACCCAGCCCAGATGGACGCGATCAGTCAGGTATTTTTAAACTTCTCCAGGAATTCTCATGAAGCTCATTAGCTTTCTCAACAAAAATATCGCGAGCTATGGCATCGTCCAAGGTGAAGCCGTATTGGATCTCACAACCGTCCTGGGCGCTCAAGCCCCGGACCTCAAATCCTTGATCGCGAATAACTTGCTAAGTGCTGCTGCCGAGGCAGCCAAGAACGGCAGCTTTAGACTCAAGCTCGCCGATCTCACGCTTCTCCCCCCCATTCCCAATCCCGGCAAAATCTTTTGTGTCGGCCTGAACTATGCCGAGCATGTGCGTGAGACTGGCCGCGAGGTCACCGAGAAAGCCGCCATCTTTACGCGCTTTCCGGATTCTCAAGTGGGTCATGGACAGGCGCTTGTACGTCCTCCGGAATCGGTACGTTTCGACTACGAAGGCGAGATTGCCATTGTCATCGGCCAAGGCGGCCGACGCATTAAGGAAGCGGATGCCTGGAACCACATTGCCGGATACAGTTGCTATAACGAAGGCAGCATTCGCGATTGGCAAAACTTCACCACTCAGTGGATCGCTGGCAAAAACTGGTGGCATAGCGGCGCCTTCGGCCCCTGGCTCGTCACCAGTGATGAGATCAAACCTGATCAGAAAATGACGCTCACCACCAAGCTGAACGGCATCGAGCTACAGCGCGCCACCACCGACATGATGATTCACAGCATTCCCAGCCAGATCGCCTACATCTCGACCTTCACCCCGCTCGAAGCAGGTGATGTGATTGTGACCGGCACGCCAGGCGGCGTAGGGAATAAACGCGTACCGCCACTCTACATGAAGCAAGGCGATACGGTGGAGATTGAAGTGGATGCCGTTGGTATTTTACGAAATACCATTCGGGACGAGTAACACTTTACTTTTTGAACACCAGCGCTAAGCCCGCGACGGTAATCATTGCCATGCCTAAGAAAGACCAAAGGTCTGGCACATTTCCAAACACGACCCAGCCAAGAATAATGGCGAACACTAAGCTCAGGTAGCCAAAAGGTGCCACTTGGTGAGTCGTGCCTAAACGATGGGCGATGGTTTGTACAAACTGGGGCGCCGCTGCCAAAATTCCAATGGCCAGGCACTCCGCGAGTGGCAGCACGCGAAAACCGAGAAACACCATACCAGTGCCCAAGACTGCGGCCAGGCCACGCAATACTTGCAAGCGCCTGGCCACCGGCTTAAAGATGGCAAGGCCGTTCTTTTGCGCGGCCAGCGTTCCTATAAACAGCGCGCTGACTAGTCAAACGACTTTGCTCAGATTGCTGCGAGCAATAGGCTCCAGTCTTTGAAAAAAATATTCGGTCGTATAGATTCTGGAGCGTCCTAAAAAGCCTCGTAAGATCTCTTTCCTTTTCTGGCTAAAGAGTGGTTCGGGAACAAAAGCGTACTCCTCTCGGATCTGACGCTCGTACTCTTGAAAGCGTTTTTCGTTCGCCCCGAGAATGGAAAGATCAATGTCCACTAACAGGCACTCATCTGTGCCGCTCGGCGAAGCGCTATGCAAGGTCGCCATAACCAAGGCCTTAATCCGTTCAATCGCCCCCGGATCAACGCTGGCACTGTGCAATTCAGCTTCTGCCCACATTGCACTTGCGGCCTCGTTATCGTGCCTTCCCAACTCATAGATTGCATCGTGAAACCACAGCGCCATTTCGACCTCAGCCGGATGGATCGCCAAGGCGGCCACTTCTTCAAAATGGGCAATGCACTCCAGTAAATGTTGAACGCTATGATATTTGCGCGACGGCTCAGAGTAGCGCGTCCACAGCCTCTCAAATACCTGCTGTTCTTCCAGTTGGCCGTCATTCGTTTTGAAAGCACCCAAACCCTCGCAGCAGCGTGCCCAAGAACGGCGCAGTCGCTGCAGCTTAGTCAAATCTGGATAAGACCTTGAGTGGTTCATTTTTATGCGCCCAATTCACGATACATAGTCTAAACGTTTCACAGCTGCTTGGCTTTCTGGACTCACTTTGAAAAAGACGAGCAGAATTCATGCACGATCAATCGTCCGGAGCGCCGCCTTGAAGCCTTTCTCACGGCAAAGCATAATTTGCCTACCTCAATTCTTTTTAAGCACTTTCGTCCGGCCACTTGCCCTGGCATTCATGGCCGCCCTTCTAGCCCTACTATTGACCGGGTGCAACACAATGGCTCCTACCGAATCCTCCAAACTCAATACTGAAGAGTTTATGGTTCCTGCTGCCGACCCAGGCATTCAGCTCTACTTGCGCAACAAAACGCCCAGTGACATGAAGTCCTTTTCCGCAGAAAAAACGGTGTTGTTTGTGCATGGCGCGACCTATCCTTCTGAAATATATTTCGACCTGAAGGTCGGCGGTTTTTCCTGGATGGAATACCTCGCCGCCCGAGGCTACGACGTCTACATGCTCGATGTGCGCGGCTATGGCCGATCGACCCGTCCTGTGGCCATGTCGCAAGCCCCGTCGGCCAATCCTCCCTTTGCAAACACCGAAGAGGCAGCACGCGATATTTCTACAGCGGTCAACTTCATCTTGAAGCGGCGCGGCGTCAGCAAGCTGAACTTGCTCGGCTGGTCCTGGGGCACCACCACCACAGCGCTCTATACCACTCGTAACAACGCGTTGATTAACAAACTTGTACTGTTCGCACCGGTGTGGGTGCCGCCCACGATCACCCCTGTGCCACCTCCACCCACCACAGCCTATCGCACGGTCACTGTTGAGGCGGCCAAGGAGCGTTGGTATCGTGGCGTGCCCACAGACAAACAAGCCTCTCTGATTCCAGCGGGTTGGTTTGACACCTGGGCCAAAGCCATGCTTGAGAGCGACCCTGAAGGAGCCAAGCAGAGTCCTTCCGTATTGCGCGCGCCCAATGGCGTGATGGTAGACATTTTAGGTGGTTGGCTAAAAGGTCAAAAGCTCTATGACGCGGCGGCGCTGCGCGTGCCCACCTTACTCATCAAGGCCGAGTGGGATGCCGACACACCCGCCTATATGGCTCAAGGTCTGTTCGCGGAGATGAAGAACGCGCCTTACAAATCCTATCTTGAAATTGGTGAAGGAACCCACACCGTGCTCGTCGAAAAGAATCGCCTGCAGCTCTTTCGGGCAGTGCAATCCTTTTTGGACGATCCGACGCCCTGATGTCGGCCGGGCAGCGCGTGATCGCTCAATGTAGTTTTAGGACAGGACGACGGCGATGAGTCACTCCTTTGACGTGGCCCGCGATCACCGCTTTTCAGAGTCCCGCTGGTTCGAGGATTTTCGACTCGGCGAGAAGTTCTGGATTCCCTCGCGAACCCAAACCGACGCACTCTTTTCAGCGTTTCAACTAGCCTCCGGTGATAACGATCCGATTCATTACGACCGTGAGTACTGTAAGCGTCGCGGGCATCCCGACCTGCTGGCGCACGGCTTACAGGTGATGATTCAAACCGCCGCAGGGGCTGGGGTCTTTCCGCACATGGTGAGCGACTCGCTGGTGGCCATGCTCGAATGCTCGGCAAAGTTTTTAGGCGCAGTTCATGCCGGCGACACGGTCTACCCGATGCTGGAGATTACGGAGCTTGTGCCTCAAAATACGACCGGCCTGATTGCCATGCGAGCGACGGTTCACAACCAAAGGAGCGAACTGGTTCTTGAAGGACTGCATCGCTACTTGATACGCAAACGACCCCAAGCCCTTTAAACCTGGAGTGGTAGGGCTCAAACTATCGCGCTCACCTAGGTACTAAGGTGCAAGCCTTAATGCCCGCTCCACCAAGGGCAACTGGTCATTCCCAAAATACAGGTCAGCGCCGTTGACGAACATGGTGGGTGAACCGTAGCCGCCTCGGGCTATCAGCTCTTCGGTATTGCTCCGTAAACGCGCCTTGACTGCATCGCTTACTGAGTGCTCTCGAATCACCGCACCCTCCAACCCGGCGCCATTGGCCGCTGCGACCAGCACCGCCGGGTCATCGAGGTTTTCAGCTCTCAGAAAATAACTCTCAAACGCCGCTTTGGTAAACTTTTTGAGCGCGGCCTGATCATCTTCCAAGGCGCAGGCCATCCGCATGGCATGAATACTCTTGGCCGGGTGGAAGGGCGAAGGAAAGTCAAGCGTCAAGCCTGTCCATGCGGCCCAGTTTTTGAGAGATTGAAAGTAATGCTTCATTCTTGGTGCGTCCATGTTCTCGCGCTGTGCGTACACGGCCTGATTCACCGCATTGAACACGCCGCCCACAAGAATCGGGCGATAAGTGACCGACGCCCCAGTGCGCTCCAGTACGCCTTGCAGATTGGTGAAGCCCAAGTAGGTCCAAGGGCTGGACAAGTCATAGAAAAATTCCAGTTGTTTCATTGTGAAGCCTCTTTCTTGATGCCGAATAATATCTCTTTGGCCTTGTCGTCGTGTTGCGCGCCGCCCTTCGGTACTGCGTCGCGCATCACGGCCAGACCGGCTTGTACTTTTTCTCGCGCACGCACCACGGCATACCAGCGTTGAATATTGGGGAACTCTGCGAGGCTGATCTCTTGACGCTTGTGGGTCATCACCCACGGGAAGATGGCGATGTCCGCAATGGAGTAGTCACCGGCAACATAGGCTCCGGTTTTTGCAAGCTGGGTATCGAGCACTTTAAAAAGTCGCTCGGCCTCACGCGCATAACGGTCGATGGCGTACGAAATTCTCTCCGGTGCATAAAGCTTGAAATGTCCGTTTTGCCCAAGCATTGGCCCCAGGCCTCCCATTTGCCACATGAGCCATTCATGGACCTTTACTTGACCTCGCAAGTTGTCCGGGATGAAACGGCTAGTCTTGTTGGCAAGGTACTGCAAAATGGCACCGGTTTCAAATACGCTAATGGAGGCGCCGCCGTCATTCGGATTCTGATCCACGATGGCAGGAATGCGATTGTTGGGGCTGATCGCCAAGAACTCCGGCTTGAACTGTTCGCCCGCAGCGATGTTGACCGGCACTACCCGATAGGGCAAGCCACACTCCTCCAGCATGATAGAGATCTTCCAGCCATTAGGCGTCGGTGCAAAATGTAGATCAATCATCCAGACTTCTCTCTGATTTCTGATAAATTAAGTAGCAGTGTAACGTGACCCATCGTATGAAGGCCAGCCCCATGAGCACCCCCATGAGCACCCCCATTACCGCCACCCTTACCGCCACCCTGCCCACTGCCCTGACCCCCAATGTGCCTGGCCATGCAGGGTTTGCTCCCCTGGCCTCTCGACTCGTGGATGTCGAGGCACTGCCCTGGCAGGCCACGCGCTACCCCGGCATTGAAATCAAGACACTCCTGTTTGATCGCGCCAGCGGTTTAGCCAGCTCGCTGATGCGCATGGCACCCGGCTCAATGTTGCCGGATCACGAGCATGTGCAAATCGAGCAAACCTGGGTGATCGAAGGACACTTGGTTGACAAGGCCGGCCCGGACGAAGGGATTGAATGCAAGGCAGGACAGTTTATTTGGCGGCCTGCGGGCAGTCGTCACTCGGCTTGGTCACCCAAGGGTGGTTTGATGCTGGCCTTCTTCCAAATTCCAAATAAGTTCTACGCGACCGATGGCAAGGTCACCGACATGGCTGGAGGCGACTGGGAGTCGATGTGGGGCGTTACCCATTCATCCAGAAGCGAAGGCTAAAGCGGGTGGCTGGGTAGATCATCAGGAGGCGTATCCGTACACGGCAACAAAATGGCAAACTGTTTTGACGATCTCCTCGCCGATGATTTGAAGACGCCCGGAACTGGGTCGTTGGGTGTCCATAGGACCGTTACGCAACGGTCCACGCGAGCTAGCCTAGTACCCGATGGCCGCGCCGTCACTCCGAGGATCTGAACCACCGAATCGCATACCGCTTTCTGGGTCAATGGTGATGCCATGGGCATGGCCTGCGAGTTCGTTGAAGGGACCCCAGCGATTGAGCTTGTGTCCCCGTCGTGCCAACTCATCGATCGTCTCTTTCGGAAAACGAGATTCGATATGAAGCGTGTCGCGATCCTCCCCTAAAGCAAAGCGACCGGACAGCCAACGCGGCGCTTCCACCGCCTCTTGAATGTTGCGGCCATAGTCGATCATGGACACATAGGTCTGTGCATGAATCTGTGGCTGACCGTCGGCGCCCATGCAGCCCACTACCCCCCAGAGCTTGTCATTGCGAAAAGCCAGTGAAGCGATCAGAGTGTGCAAAGGTGTTTTACCCGGCGCGACGCAATTGGGATGCGCCGGATCAAGCGAAAAATAGGCGCTGCGGTTCTGTAAAACGACACCGGTATTGCCTGCCACCACGGCCGAACCAAAGACGCCGTAGAGACTATTGATCAGCGCCGCAGCGTTACCTTCGGCATCCACTGCAGCAATAAACACAGTATCGCCTTTGAGGCTTCCGTAGGAGGGAATACTGTCCCAGGCCAGCACACGCGCCGGGTCCATCAAGGCACGCCGTTCATCCGCGTAGACTTTCGAGATCAGTCGATCCATCGGTACATCGACAAAGCGAGGATCGGCCAAATGCCGATCCCGATCATGATAGGCAATCTGTTTGGCCTGCACCATGAGGTGGGCATGATCGGCTCCCAGAGCAGTCTTCTTATGAAGCTCGAACGGCTCGATGAGGTTGAGCATCTCCAAGACAGTGAAGCCTTGAGTGGGTGCCGGTGTTTCATAGAGGGTGACATCGCGATATTTGCCCATGATGGGCTCACCCCAACGCGCGACTTGTGCCTTGAGGTCGGCTTCAGTAAAGAAACCACCTTTCTCTTTTGCGAAACGCGCTAATTCTCGGGCGGTCTCACCCTCGTAGAAGCCCGCGTGGCCGCCCTCTGCCAAGGCTGTCAAAGTGCGAGCCAAATTAGGGTTTCGCAATTTGCTTCCAGCGCGCGGCGCCCTGCCGTCAGGCAAAAAGATCGCGGCGGTTTCCGGATGCGGCTGCAGGTCGGCCACTGTCGCTTCGATCCAACCAGCCAGACGCTCTGTCACGGGAATGCCATCGCGCGCATACGTGATCGCCGTTTCCAAATTTCTCTTGAAGGGTAGCCGACCATACTCGCGATGCGCCTCGACCCAACTGGACACCGCGCCTGGTGTCGTTAAGGTCGCTGGCAAGATCCCTCGAAATGGAACTTCCTTGAGACCGCGTTCTTGAAACCACGAAGCACTGGCCGAGGCTGCACCACGACCGCCACCATCGAGACAGCGCACCTGATTTTTCTTGGCATCGTAAATAAGCCAGAAAGCATCGCCGCCTACACCGGTCATGTGGGGATATAAAACCGCAAGCGCACTGCTGGCGGCGATGGCTGCGTCCACCGCGGACCC
>JAYUOT010000055.1:0-3625 GCA_043760705.1 Betaproteobacteria bacterium | reverse complement strand
GCATGGCGTACCACTTTTGATCCTTGGTCTTGACATTGGTTTCAAGCGTCACAAGAGTATCGAGAACTTTTTGAATATCATGTGCCAAACTGTCATAGCCAACAAGATTAGAAACGATGTGATGAACGGGACGGCCCACGTCACCTGGGATCAAGTTGATAATTTTTTTCGAGGCTGGCGTAAAACGGAGGAGTCGCAGTTGGTGGTCCACAAAAACAGTGCCGATCCCGGTTCCCGCCAAAAGGTTGTTCATATCATTATTGGCCTGTGACAAGTCCAACAATTTAGTTTGTAGCTCGCTATTAACCGTATTTAGTTCTTCGTTGATCGATTGCATTTCTTCCTTCGAGGTTTCGAGTTCCTCGTTGGTGGACTGTAGTTCCTCGTTCACGGATTGCATTTCCTCGTTCGAAGATTTCAGTTCCTCATTAGTGGTTTCAAGCTCCTCGTGTGTGCTCCGCAAGTACTCGTCTTTGGCTAATAGTTCTGCCTGAAGTGAAGAAATACGAAATGCCATCTCTGATGGCCCACGAACGGTGTTCTTGGTTTTTTCTCCAGCGGCCCTTGGCGAGTCTTGAACGGCACCACTTAGCGCAGTCTGAGTCGGCGCCACGGACTCTTTAACTTCGTCCAGAGTGATCAGATATCGGAATGAACCCGCCTCCAGTTTTCCGTTTGAAACAGGAAGTACGCTCAGGTTTACCGAGGTGAAATGCCCATTGGTCTTAACGCTCACTCCCAAGCAACTCACAACTTCGTGGGTTTTTCGGGCTTGATTGAGCGCCAAGGATAAATCCTTGCGCAAGCCTTCACGAGCCATGTTTAAAATATTGTTTGTGCTCGTTTCGCCTGGGGCTGGTTCGAGATACAAACCAGTGCGACCGTGCAAGTAAAATATGTCACCGTGCTCATTGACCAAGGCGCTGACAGGAGCGAAGTGGGCGAGCAAAGCCTGTTCGGTGATCTCGCGCATCGGCTGCCGCACTATGGACGAATACCTTGAGGAAGGCATAATGCCGGTCGCCGCCGGATTTGCAAAGGCGGCGAGGGAATGATTCGAGTGATCTCTGGGCGCTGTTTGCCGGCCCCCCTTGCGCTGATAAATCTTTGATTTGCTCTCTAGCACTGAAAATAGCTCGGTGAATTCACCGATGCCTTCAGAACTTCCGAGAAACAATCGACCCCCAGGGTTTAGCGCAAAGTGGAACAATGGAATAATCTTTTTTTGCAGCTTGGTCCCTAGATAAATTAGGAGGTTCCGACAGCTAATGAAATCGAGTTTTGAAAACGGAGGGTCTTTAATAATGTTTTGTTCCGAGAAAACCAGCATATCTCGAATCGTCTTGTTGACGCAGTATCCCTGACGCTCGGGTACGGCAATAAAACAACTGCTGAGTCGCTCCGCAGATAGGTCTGCCTTGATCGAGTCTGGATAGAAACCGGCGCGCGCCACGGCAATCGCTCGAGGATCGATATCCGTTGCAAAAAGTTGCACAGTGAAGCTTTGTTGAAGTAACAACATGCGCTCTTGCAAGAGTATTGCAATGGAATAGGCTTCTTCGCCGGTTGAGCAGCCTGCGGTCCAAATTCTAATGACAGATCCAGGTTGTTTCCCTTCAAAAAGTTTGGGAATGACCTCAAGCTCAAGCCTCTTAAAGGCTTCTGGGTCTCTAAAGAAACTCGTCACCCCAATCAATAAATCGTGGAACAGTGCGTCAATCTCGCCGGGCGTTTGACTCAAAAACTTCACGTAAGCCTCGATCACCTCAATCTGATGTACAACCATGCGCCGCTCAATGCGTCTCATGATGGTGCTGGGCTTATAGTGTGAAAAATCATGAGTTGTACGAGCCCGTAACAGAACGAAAACTTTATTCAGCGCGGTGTCATTTTTAGTGGACTCTTCTTTTTCATGGGAATGAAAATGAGTGAATTCTCGATGGACATAATTCTCTAGCTGGGTCGGCATCTCACCAGGCGGAAATTCGTAATCTACTATTCCGGCTTCAATGACACTTTTTGGCATGCCATCAAATTCAGCCGTTGCGGGAGTCTGTACCATGACCATGCCGCCAGCCGCCTTGATCGCCTGACATCCCAATGTTCCGTCTCGGCCCGTACCCGAGAGGACGATGCAGATGGCGGCCTCTCCCTGGTCCAGTGCCAGTGAACGGAAAAAGTAGTCAATGGGCAGGCGATGTCCCCTCGGCTCGCTGGGCTCGGCGAGCTGCAAGCGGCCGTTAAGAAGCGACATCTCTTGGTTGGGTGGAATAATATAGACGCAATTGACGCGTACTTGCAGGCCGCTGGTCACTTCAATGACGTCCATGGAAGTATACCGCCGTAAGAGTTCTGTTAAGAGGCTCTTATGGTCTGGCGACAAGTGCTGAACCAAAACATAGGCCATCCCTGTGTCTTTCCCTTGCGGAATTCCTTTAAAAAATATTTCAAAGGCGACGAGCCCACCGGCAGACGCGCCGATACCCACGATGGGGAATGCTTTAGGGAGCTTTTTGGCGATCATAATCCGTAGCTTGATATATGCGGCAGATCGCCGCTTCTCTTATAGTACGACACAGTAAGAGGCAGAGTGTCTGTACAGTAGCGAACGGAGGGCCTTTGGATATTCGAGGTCGTCGGTCAGGGTTTGACCACGCCTTGTCCCGCCCGCTCCGGGAGGGACTGCAGAGGGCCGAGAGGGTGGGTTTGCAGGGTGGTTTCATGAATAAGCGGTTGGCCGCCGTACAAGGTCATGACGACTTGATCGTCGACAAAAACAATCATTCCGTTAAAACTCCAGCCGTAGGCTTGCGTTTCTCGGCGGAAATTAAATAAGTCGAGAAATGCGTTGCCTACGCGCTTTTGCTTGACCTCGCGCTGATTGAGCTGATAACCCGTGCAGCGCTTGCCTCGTTCCATGCATTCTCGAATGCCTCGCTCCAGTTGATCCGCACGTAATACATTACCTGTACCCAAACGTTGCACCAAGTCAGAGTAGGAGAGCAGGCTCACGCTTGGATTTTGGAAGGGATCGAGCCCCATGGCGTGTACGTCATGGCGTTGGGATTCGAAAGGATGGATCCGGACAAACAGGTCGCGAGCGTTTTCGAAACTCGTCCAACCATGACCTTGGCGTGATTCCCCGGCGGGAAGCATACTCGCGCATGCGCCCGTGAGGCCAATAAGCGCCATGACGAGGCTCAACTTAAGGAATGCGTATCCCCGGTTGATCGCGGTTTTTTTCATTGGACGCCCTGCTCAACTTGGCTTGGCTGACTTTTAAGCAGATCCGCTGCATGAAGAGCAATCATTTGTTCTTCATCGGTGGCCACGATGGCGATTTGCAGCTTGCTTGACGGACCATGAATCAGTTCCAGATCGACCCGATTGGCAAGAGGGTCCAAGCTTGCTCCCAGCCAGTGGCAGCCATCGACGACTCTCTCACGAATTTGAGAAGCGTTTTCGCCAATGCCTCCGGTAAAAATCAGGGCATCCAGGCCGCCCAACGTGGCTGTCAGAGATCCTATTTCGCCCAGTAAGCGAAACACAAACAGGTCAATGGCTTGCAATGCTGTGGGGGCCTGGCTTTTAAGCAAAACCTGCATGTCCGCACTGATTCCAGAAA
>JAYUOT010000054.1:0-7444 GCA_043760705.1 Betaproteobacteria bacterium | reverse complement strand
CCCTTACTCACCCCAGCATCACGACAGATTACAGTGAATCTCAAGTCGAGCTCATCACTGGCGCCCATGCACGCATTGAAGATTGTGTTGATGAATTGATACAAACGCATCAGTTTGTCTATCGAGTCCTGCGCGCTCAAGGCGATGAAATGCTCTGGGTGTCCAGTATGCCTTGTGGGCTGCCTACCGATGAAACCATTCCGCTGGCTCGCTATGGCAGCAGTAACATAGGTCGCGCAAAGAGCGTCTACCGCATGGGCTTGGGGCACCGCTATGGGCGCCGCATGCAAACCATTTCAGGGATTCACTACAACTGGTCCCTACCTGGAGTCAGTAGCGAAGAGTACTTCGGCTTGATTCGCAACTTTAGGCGCAACGCGTTTCTACTCTTATATTTGTTTGGCGCCTCGCCCGCGCTTTGTCCGAGCTTCGTTCAAGGTCGAGACCATGGCCTTCAAACCCTTAACGAACACGCGCTATATATGCCGCACGGTACTTCCTTGCGCATGGGTCCCTTAGGTTACCAAAGTGACGCGCAGTCCACCCTCGCTGTCAGCTATAACGGATTGGACGGCTATGCGGCCTCCCTGCAAGAGGCTTTGACCCGCCCCTACCCCGCCTACGAAACCCTCGGCATCCTTAACCCAGGCGGCGATTACAACCAACTTTCGACCACGCTCCTCCAAATCGAAAACGAATTCTACGGCACCATCCGCCCCAAGCGAACCATCTTCCCGGGTGAACGTCCCTTGCACGCCTTGCGCGAGCGCGGCGTGGAATACGTTGAGGTAAGACTGATGGATTTGGACCCTTTCGAGCCGGTCGGAATTAACGCGGAAACCATGCGTTTTCTCGACATCTTCCTGCTACATTGTCTGCTCTCAGAGAGTCCCCCTGACAGTCCCGCAGAAATCGATGAACTTAAATACAATCAGCACCATACTGCGTCGCGAGGGCGCGAACCGGGTCTACCATTGAAGCGATCCGGTTCAAAAATTCTTCTCGTCGATTGGGCCAAGGAATTGATTGCACAATGTCAGCCTATTGCCCAGGCTCTCGACGAGGCCCATCGCTCGAGCGACTACAGCGGCGCACTCGCGACCGCCGAAACGCGCTTGAACAACCCGACCCTCACACCGTCGGCACGAGTGCTGGCCACCATGGAAAAATTGCATGAGAACAGTTTTGTGCAATTCACTCGCACACAGTCCCTTGACACCCGCAACAACCTCTTGGCAATGCCCTGGGCGCCCGCACAACAAGCCCGTTTCGAAGCCCTCAGTAAGAAATCTTCAGCCGATCAACGCGCCATCGAAGTCGCCGATACGCTCGCCTTTGAGACTTACCGCGCGCAGTATGTTTGCGCGGAGCGTTTAGGCTTGGATAGCTAGGCCGATTAAGTGGAGTCACCCCACACGGCCTCTTACTGCGAACCGCAAAGATTAAACAAAGAGACAGGCGCTGATCGGCATTGTTGCAAAAATGCAATGCCCTTTGAATGAGACTTGCAATCTTCAAATAATAATATTAGTCCTCCCATCTTTCCTAGCGCAATGTTTTGGAAGCAGAATGTCTTAGGTACGAATAACCTACCAAAGCATTCCAAAAAATACTCAGTCAAAATTGGAGCCCGAACGACCCTCGCCTGAAAAGTCAGGCGAGTACGTTCGTAGCGCTGATGCTGATCGCGCTCACACGCCGTATGCCGGCCTCGTCCCGAGTTTCAAGCAGGCAACCAGTGGGTTAGTCAACAGTTGGTCAGTACGAATACCGAGATCCAAAATCTTCTTGGGCTCATGGAGGAGGCGCTCGACCAGGAAACACCGGTACATCCCAACACAAGCCTTCTTTGCAGCGCCCTGAGCCTAGCTCGCGCTCAGGCGGCATTACTTGACCTAGCATTGTGTCTAAAGGAAAGAATGGATCAATCATCTCCTAGAAACCAATCGCCATCCGGTCGTTTGGATCAGCAACCAAATTGACCATCTCGACCCCGCCTACCTTAGGCGCTTCACCTATGTTGTTGAATTCAAACCGCCCAACCGCAAAGGGCGCTATGAAATGGTTCAACGGCTCATGCAATCCGGCGCGTCACCATCAAAGCTTGCCCTTGGCGAGCCCGCCGCCCTATCCCTGAGTCACCAGGCGTCCCTCACCCCGGCCATGCACATTGCCGAGCTCACAGGCCAGGCCTGGACCTAATCGTCAAAACAGCCGCAGATCTTAACTCGATGTGGTACGGGCAAAGCGAGGGCAACGTCGCCAAACGTTTCAGGGAATGCGACGTTGAAAGCGAGATGATCTTCCTCGATGAGGCAGACGCTCACGATCAGAGCTTAGGCTCGCTTCCAACCCTGCCGTCGTGGTTGAGTTTTTACGAAGGCTCGAAAGCTTTGAAGGCCTCTTCTTGTGCGCGACCAATCAGGCTGCCGTCATCGACGGGGCCTTTGCCAGACGCTTCCTGTTTCGTATCGAATTCTTGCCCCCCACGCTCGCTCAGCGCCTTGATCTCTTCGCACAAACAATGGCCACCTCGGCATTGTCAAGCGAAGTCGTCACAAAGCTGGAAAAGCTCAGTCAACTCGTGCCTGGCGACTTCATCTCGGTTCATCGGCGCATGAACGCACTAGCGAAAATCTTCAAGCATGACATCGATCAAGGAGAGTTTCTCTGCGAGCTAGAAGCTGAGCATTCCCTCAAAACCAGTACCAAGCCCAAAATGGGCTTTTAATCAGTGCTTCACTAAAACACGTCATCCAGTGTCCGCCTGAAAGGAAAGGCCGCGCCCGGATCTACTTTGCGGCGCTGTCGGCGATCACACGGCATCAGTGCTTGATCAAGGTCCGAATGGCGCTTGACGGCCTCGCGTTTAATTCCCCATCGCCCCTTAATGTCGCGTAACAACGCGACTAAGGACGCCAATTGCACCTCAGAAAATGGGTCAAGTCCGTCTCCGTCATTAATCAACTCAATGGCGATCGAACGCGCGCTATGACTAAAAACGTGATGCGCCACCTGGTTTTCTGGAATGCTCTTGCGAAGCGCACCGTCGCGATCAATCATGTAATGGATACCGAGCACGGGATGGGCCTCGATTTCACGTATGTTTTCAGCGAGCGTTCCAGCCTTCACCCAAATCGGCTTGCCCGTCCTTAGATCGCAGGTCGGTCCTCCGGTTGAATGAATCACAATCATATCGACCGTCGGGCGAACGACTCCATTGCGTCGTGCCTGTACGGAACCAATACTAAGGAAACCACCTAATAAGAGCAGGCAAGACAAAAGCCAGGCAAAATATTTTGAACCAGGGAGGCTCTTGGCTCCAATGCGCATGAATTCTCGAAATAAGACGTTGAATAAAATCGATGAGTCTTTACTTAAAACGACTTCTCGCCTTGGCGTCGCCCTTTCAGCAATGAACGACACTGCGTGAGTCATGTGCCACCAACCATTACCCGGCCAAGATCAGCTTTATGCAAGCTCCCGCAGGGCATCTAGGCACGACGGCCATGGCGAATACCTTGAAGTCTCTCGGCCTAAGTTATGCCCGTGTCCACTCCCTGACCACCGCTCTATGCGTATACGTTTCGATGCTTTCGCCAATCTAGACAGTACTGGCGCCTCCAAAATTGCAAGATTTCTGCCGAACCCTTTTCGAAAATCGCCCGCTCACGATTCAGTTGGAAACATGCCCTAGAGTTCCTGCGCTAAGACTTAATTGTTCCGCTGCCGAAAGTATTTAATCTTGAAAGTTCCGAGCAGCAAGACCTTGATTGGACAGGCTTCGCGCTCTGACTTCGCCCCCACTATTCCCGCTCCGCGAAGTATTCGATCCCAGACCTCGGCTTCTCCAATAGAGTCTCGCTCACTGACTCCTCAGAAATATAACCGTTCACAATGGCCCTCGCAGCCACAAGGTCTGGACGCGAGGAGTACCGTTTAAAAAGATCTCGCGAAATTCCATCGTGAAACTCATGAATTTTTTGGTTGAGTTCGAAAGACGAACTCCGCCTTTTCGCGTCGGTTGAACTCTCGGACTTTGTCACTAGCCATTGCTGAACGATGGAAATTTAACGCCTAACTTGGAAGGCCGGCACAGGGCCACCGTAAGCACGCAATGTGGACCATTTATTGACCACATTTTGGGCGCTGTGACGCTCTTACAACCCGTCATTTCAAAGCAATAGCTAGGCCTTGCTTTAGTGGTCATGGCCAGCATATATCCACATTGGAACTGTTTTCCCAGCTCTTGAGAAGCCCATCGCTCCATAAAACTCAACGGCATTACCATCGGCCGTAAGCACAAGCTGATGAAAGTCTCCGTACCGCAGAAGCATTGTTTCCATGATTTTTCGACCAATCCCGCGTCGATGATACTCAGGGTGAACAAGCATATGCGGAAAGTACACGACAAGATGACCGTCGGACAGCGCGTTGGCTAGGCCCACCAAAACTCCACCGCTTCGCGCGGTGACTAGCGAATGAGAACCGCGCAATGCTGACAGTAGTTCTACGGGTTTTTCAGCAGATGACCACGCGTTGGCTCGGTATAGAGCCAGGACCTCACCCTCTTCAATAGCATCCGATAGCGATACAACAAGATTCACTGCTGTTTCCTGCAAGGTTCAACGGAGGAGTAAATAGGCCCGCACGGGTATGTGCCGAGCACGAAAAGGGCCAGACGCTTCCCTGCCCTTGTTGCGCGCTGTGACGCTCTTACAGCCCGTCATTTCCAATGAATATTTAAGTTTCCGGCGCGCTTGCACCTAAGCCTCCGGCAACGGCAGAACTTCTACTTCCACGGCTTCACAGTCATAGTGGATCGAATAGTCCATGCCCCATGATAACAAATATATTACTCAGCGGTCATGATGAAAATTCGACCTTCGGTGAAAATCAGATATTGCCTGAAAAACTTTACGCCCGAGACAATCAGCGCGCAGCCGATGCTCGCAAAGTTCAAAGTGTGCGAGACTCTTCCTCGCATACTTTGAATCTTTAACCGGTGTCACCCGCGTCCGTTTCATCCAAGGGTTGGGCCGAAACGAGTCGCACCTCTGCAATACGTTGATCATAGTACCCCGATGATAAGTCCGACAGAGACCACAAGCAGCATGGCGGCAACAACCCGCTGAACGGATTGCAAAGTAACGCTTTTCAAATACTTTTTCCCGACAAGAGAGCCGACCAAAGCAGCAAAAATTGCGATCGCCAAGACTTCTGCATTCATTGATAAGTCCAGTAGAAAAAAACCTGAAGAATAGACGAATATTCGAGCAACATCGATCATAAAAGCGATCCCTGCTCCAGTGGCTATAAACTGCTCTTTGGTAAGCGAAGCTCTTGATAGAAAAATTGATCGTAGGGCACCTTGCATTCCGACTAAGCCTCCAAAGAACCCACTGAGCAGGCCACCATAGGGAAGATACCTTAGAGGAACAACGATGCTGCGAAACCGAGGAATAAGTTCTGCGGCGACGAAAAGCAGGAGCAAAACACCCACAATTAGCTTCGCCGGAAAGATGGATAATTTGTGATTAGCTATGGCATAGGAAAAAATAGGCTTTGAAACAGCTAGCACTACTAAAGCTGATGCCCCTGCGAAGGACGCCATCAGCGCGGGCAATCCAAAACGCAAAATAATTTTCCAGTTCACGTGCCGCCAAACTAGCACCAGCTTAAAAAGGCCATTAAGGAAATGTACGATTGCAGTACAGGCAATGGCCTGCTCTACTGGGTAGAAGAGCGCAAACGCCGGAAGTAAAAGGGTGCCAAGACCGAAGCCGGAAAAGAACGTCAGGCACGATGCCATGAGCGCTACAACGCTTACTACTAGTACACTCAATTGAATGCATGCCTCATTCGTTGCCCTTTCGATCTAACGGCCGAGATCAGCCGCATTTGAGGCCGTGCGGCGTTTGCGGCCGCAAACGTCGCACGGGGTCAAATGTCGCTTGCATCCCAAGATTATACCTGCCACCAACGAAGCTCGTTGCTGGTAGCCCGCGACAAATTTTGTAGCGAAGACCATTTTCTATGACCTACTTTGCCAAATTGCGGGATCTCGTACACCTGCAAAAACCGCCAGGACAACAATCTCGCTCTTTCGGACTTGGTAATAGACCGAGTAAGGGAATCTCGGAAGCACCTCAAGCCAAAACAGAACTCAACGAGCGCTGTGAATGCGCTCGCCCAAAATCAGTAAAAACCACCGCGTTTAATCCCACTCAGCGCGCCTCGCGTTAGGCGTCATCGCCGCTCACGTTGGCCTTTCGCCGACTTCGACTGGTAGTGAGAGGTCTGCACTCCATTCGGCCCAAGAGCCGTCGTATAGGCGAACGTACTCATACTCCAGGACCTTCAGCGCCAACATCCCGCAGGCGCCCGCATAGCCTCGGCCGCAGTAGGTGATGACCTTCTTTTCCGGCTCGACCCCAGCGGCGCTGTACAACTCTGCCAGCGCTTCAGGGCGGCTAAACCTGAACGAGCGTTCGCTGGCAAGGAGTTTCTCGCGTTCCGCGGCGGAGGCAGTCGCAAGCGACGGGTCAATGTTTGCGAGATACGGGACGTTGACAGCGCCGGGAATGTGACCTCCACGCTGACCCCAGAGGTGGCGATCGCCCCCTCCGTCATAGAGTTCGGCGTTGAGGCAGTCCACGATCACCGTGTCCGGCTGTCCGAGCGCGGCTGCAACCTCCGCTTTAGTAGCTAACCAACCCGGCCGCGACCTGGCCGTGAAGTGGACTGGTGAGAGCATGACAGGATCAGTGGAGATTGGCCTTCCCTCGGCTACCCAGTCTTTCAGGCCGCCGTCCAAGACACGAACCCGGTCATGTCCGTAGTGCGATAGGGCCCACCAAAAGCGCGCCGAGCCTAGCGGCAACCCCATATTATCGTAGGCGATGACAAGGGTGTCGTTGCCGATGCCCAGACGGCCCATCGCGGATGCGAACTGCTTCGCGGGAGCAAGCATGTCCCGAACCGGATGGTCTCGATCAGAGAGGTCAGAGATCATCCCGGCAAACACCGCGCCTGGGATGTGGCCCGATCGATAGCCTTCGGGATCATCGAAGCTGATGCCCCGGCCGTTCTCATAGCGCGAGCGCCAGCGGACGTCTACAACCCGCAGGCCAGGATCGTTCAAGTGGGCAGCCAGCCACTCTGTGGTCACGAGAGGTGTAGCACCGAGTTCCATCGCGAACCTCCACTGCGGTTGGGACATGACACCTAACGAGGATGTATTAAAAGCCGATTTTTAGCACAAGCCGGCGGATTTACTTTGTTGAGGTTCTGCATGCCCCATTCTGGCCGATGATCGTGATTTTGGGTAGGGCTTCGCACTGAATTCGGTTCGGCGCACTTTGCGCTGCGGTTTGTGGGTCGCGCAGCCTTCGCCTTGGCCCCTTAGAGCCTCTTGATTGTAGCGTACCCGTGTTTGGCAAGC
>JAYUOT010000053.1:0-3628 GCA_043760705.1 Betaproteobacteria bacterium | reverse complement strand
GGGCTAAAGTGCCCGGTGCTGGTGCTCGGTCCTTATAAAAAGCCGCGCTTTGATGTGGGTTTTCTCCATATCGCAAGTCTTGCAATTTGGTCCACTGCGCGCTCCATATCTCGGGGAACCTGGGTCCGGTCGATGGAGCGCCAATGCTTGAAGCGCCGGGCGTTTCATCGCTGAGGGTTTCACCCGCCGCCTCGGTCTGTGTGCCCAGCCAATTCGCAATCGCGCCGTCGTAGGCGGCCGTATGAGCGTAGACTTTACGAGCCAGTTTGAAGCGACTCCTATCGTCCAGGCCGCCGTGGGCCTGAACGGCCACCAGCACAGCGGCATAGTCCTTCGGATCAACAATCACCGTGACGCTTTTCCAGTTTTTGGCGGCTGATCGCAGCATGGCTGGGCCCCCGATATCGATGTTCTCAATCGCATCTTCCAGTGAACAGTCTGGTCTTGCCACGGTGGCCTCAAATGGATAGAGGTTGACCACCACGAGATCGATGGGGGAGATCTGGTGTGCAGCGATGGCTTGCATATGAGCCGGTGTGTCGCGCCGCGCCAGTAATCCGCCATGAATTTTCGGGTGCAAGGTTTTGACACGGCCGTCCAGCATTTCCGGAAAACCAGTGTGCTCAGACACCTCGGTGACTTTGAGTCCGGCGTCCATCAGAGCCTTGGCGGTTCCTCCGGTGGACAGCAGGTGCACGCCGTGAGCGGCCAGTTGGCGCGCCAATTCGACGATCCCGGTCTTGTCAGAAACGCTCAGGAGAGCACGGGCAATTCTTGGAAAAGATTGATTCGTAGAGGTCATGTTTAGTACTTTCGGAGCAAGCCATGCTGTAGTAATTTTTTACGCAATGTATTGCGATTAATGCCGAGCATTTCGCTAGCGCGTATCTGATTGCCGTAGGCCTCACGCATCACCACTTCCAGCATAGGTTTTTCAACCTCATGGAGCACCATGTCATAGATGCCCTTGGGCGCAGTTCCATTCAAGTCCTTGAAAAAGGACTGCAAATTTTGGGTGACAGCCTCGTCGATACGTGAAACTTTGCTCATACGAAAAGTAATGCCGTTGGAGGTTTGAAGAATGTCACTGGGAGACCAATTGAAAGCAAGCCTTAAGCGGCTAGAAGTGGGGCGTCAAGAAAATGCGTGCTCAGTACTTGAGGGGCGGAAAGGTTGCCGTAGGTCAGATCGAAATAATTTTCAAGTGCCTTGAGCTGCCCGTCACAGTCTTCAATTTTGTTGAAACCGTCGAGAAAGGCCTGCACCATCGGGCGAAGATTGAGGTCCTCATGCAGGTACCAGCCGACATGTTTTCTCGCGCTTCGCACGCCAGTGTACTCGCCATAAAACTGGTAATGATCTTGCAGATGGTTTTTCAAGGTTTGGCCCAACACCTCGCGGCTCGGTCGCGGCAGGGTCTCACCGGTTTTTAGGTAATGGGCGATTTCACCCAGTAGCCAGGGATTGCCTTGCGCGGCTCGGCCGACCATGACCGCGTCGGCATTAGTATAGCGAAGCACTTGCAGGGCTTTGTCGGGTGAGTCAATGTCGCCATTGGCCACGACCGGAATGTGCAGCGCTGCCTTCACCTCGGCCATCGTGTGGTACTCGGCCGCGCCCAGGTAGGCGTCCGCTCGGGTTCGTCCATGAATCGTGAGCATCTGAATTCCAGCCGATTGCGCGGCCCGGGCAATACTCAAGGCATTGCGCTGGCTGCGTGTTGGACCGGTACGCATCTTCAGAGTGACCGGCACCTCCACCGCTCGGACCACGGCATCAATAATTTTGAGCGCCAGGCTTTCGTCCGCCATCAATGCCGAGCCGGCCATCACATTGCACACTTTCTTTGCGGGACAACCCATGTTGATGTCGATGATTTGAGCGCCTCGCTCGACATTGAAGCGCGCAGCTTCGGCCATCATTTGAGGGTCGGCGCCTGCAATTTGAACGGCTATGGGAGCGGTCTCGCCATCGTGGTTCAGACGTCGCGAGGTTTTTATGGTCGCCCACAATTTAGGGTTCGAGGCTGCCATTTCACTGACGGCATAACCCGCGCCCAGTTGCTTGCACAATTGCCGATAGGGCCGATCCGTGACGCCCGCCATAGGCGCAACAAACACCGGGTTAGGTAGGCTGTGCACACCCAAAATGATCGTTCTATCGAATAAAACGCCCATGCGGTTCTGAATTTCAGAGGTTCGAAAAGTTGGCAAATTAATGGCGCATCAGGGCTTCAATAGCCGCGATGCTTTTCGGAACATCAGAGCTGATCAGTTCGCATCCGCTGGTCGTTACTAAAGCGTCGTCCTCAATACGAATGCCAATGCCATGGAACTCTTTCGCGATATCTGCCGCCGGACTAATGTATAGACCCGGTTCGACCGTCAGCATCATGCCGGGTTTTAAAATGCGCCATGGTTTTTCCGCCCCCGAGGCTAGCTTTTCTCCAGGCAAAGGAGGCTCGCGATACTCGCCGCAATCATGCACATCCATACCGAGCCAGTGGCCGGTGCGATGCATGTAAAAACGGGTGTAACGTTGTTGCTCAATGGCGTCGTCGAGCGGGCCTTCGATGAGCTGGCAATCTATCAGGCCCTGAGCAAGAACCCGAACTGCAGCGAGATGCGGATCTATGAAGCGCATGCCCGGTTGGGTCGCGGCCACTGCCGCCTGCTGGGACGCCAGGACGATCTCGTAGAGGGCCTTTTGCGCTCCGCTGAATTGGCCATTGACCGGGTAGGTGCGGGTAATGTCGGAGGCGTAGCCGTCCAGCTCACAGCCTGCATCAATGAGTAGCAGGTCGCCGTCACGCATCTTTTGATTGTTCTCGCGATAATGCAAACAACAAGCGTTCACACCGGCCGCGACAATGGAGCCATACGCTGGAAACTGTGAGCCCCCTTTCTTAAAAACATAAAGCAACTCTGCCTCCACCTCATACTCAAATTGACCAGGCAGGGTGGTTTGCATGGCCCGTACATGCGCTGCCGCGGATATTTGGGCGGCCCGGCGCATGGTCGCGATTTCACTCTCGTCTTTGATCAAACGCATTTCGTCGATCAGCGCACGAACGTCGAGCGCTTGCGAGGGTGTTGAAATGCCTGCACGGGCCTGAGCGCGCACGGCTTGCAACCAATGTTGTACTTTCAGGTCCATGCCGGGGTCAATGCCCAGGCCGTAGTAAATGGCGGGCGCATCGGCGAGAAGCTTGGGAAGCGCCTCGTTGATCGTGTGAATAGCAGCCGCTTCATCAAAGCCAAAAACTTCCGCCGCCGCCGCGGGTCCGTAACGAAACCCATCCCAAATCTCGCGCAGCTCATTTTTTTCACGGCAAAAGAGGTAGGACTTTTCGACGCGATCCGACACCACCAGGACCACGGCCGCCTCCGGCTCGGGAAAGCCCGTCAGGTAATAGAAATAACTGTCCCAACGAAACGGAAAATCAGCGTCGCGGTTACGCGCTACTTCCGGCGCGGTCAATAACACCGCAACGCCCCCGCCTCGGGCACGCATATCGGACATCAGGCTTTGGCGTCGTCGTTTAAAAACTTCTGGAGTCATGTCGCAAGGGTCCGGCGCAGTGCAGAGTTGTGGAGGGACTCGAGGGGATATCTTCCCGACAAGGAGA
>JAYUOT010000052.1:0-3640 GCA_043760705.1 Betaproteobacteria bacterium | reverse complement strand
TTAGCCAATAACAAGTGCTATTGGCCGCAAAATCCGCCTTGTAGCCCATCCCAATTCAAGGGCCAAGCATCCACGCGATTAAATCCGCGCTTCCCTAGGCGTTTTATCGAAGGATTTGCCGGGGGGTTTCAAGGCTGTGAATACCTTGGGCGTTTCGGCTGGGCAGTGCCTTGAGCTCAGCAAAATTGATCCTGCCAGGCGCAGTGAGGGCGAGGATATGCTCGGCAGTGAATGGATTGAAGCAGGCAAGTTGCGGCCGCCCGGTGTCACGGTCGGACTCTACTTTTCCTGGCCATGGGATGCGGGTATCGGCCATCCTGATAACGATTGGCGCGAATGGATGCTTACGCCTGGATCTACAACACGGAGGCCGATGTTCAGCTTCAAACTTTCAAAGGACGAGGGAGTAAGTTGCTCCTCGCCCATGGCTTGGCCGATCCGATTTTTTCAGCGCATCAGTCGGTGGATTATTAATGGATGGTATGACTCTTAATGAATAAACTGAAAGGATTGATGTGAGCCTGCCCAAACCCGAACTGATCCATGTGTTTGATTTAGACGTGAGTGTTTCGGCCCCTGTGGATGTGGGCGAAACCCCTGCTGGCATGAGAAGAATGATTCCCATCACGGGTGGCGTGCTGACCCCTTCGCTCGCCTTGCTGGCGCGCCAGGGCCTGAGTGTTGAAAGCGCCGATGCATCGAAATATCTTGGCCGTGTTGTCCCGGGCGGCGCAGATTTTCAACTGATTCATGCGGACGGCACACAGGCTCATCTGGATGCACGTTACGTGATCGAAATGCACGATGGGGCAAGAGTGTTTGTCAGCAACACCGCCCTGCGCGTGGCCAGTGCTGAAGATTCGCTACGCCTGCGTACCGGGCAGCCGGTCGATCCCAGCCGAGTGTATTTTCGATGTCAGCCTCAGTTAGAGGCGGCCGCAGTAAAATGGGCCTGGATGAATCACTATCAATTTATTGGGACAGGGACACGCGCACCGTCTGGAGTGCATCTGAGTTTCTTTCAGGTGCTTTAGTGTGATGAGTGACCCATTGCTAATTACGCGGGAAAAATGATGACGGATCTCTATTTGCACCACTACCCTACTTCACCGTTCGCTGAAAAAATTCGGCTGATTTTTGGGCGGAAGAGCCTGACCTGGCATTCCGTCGCGCAGCCCTCAATCATGCCCAAGCCAGACTTGCAGGCACTGACCGGCGGCTATCGGCGCATACCCATATTGCAAGTCGCCAATGAAGTGATTTGTGACACCGCTCTGATCGCTGACGCCCTGGAGCACCTCGCCCCGACGCCATCTTTATTTCCGAATGCCTGCGAGGGCACGGCGCGCATTGTCGCGCAGTGGGCGGACTCGGCTCTCTTTGCCGCGGCCATGGCCTATAACTTCCAGCCTGCGGGCGCTGCGGAGTTGTTTGCAGGGCAATCACCGGAGACGGGCGGCCTGTTTGCAGCCGACCGGAAGGCCATGCGAGGCGGCGGTGCCCGGCTTTCGCCAGAGGATGCCAAGGGTTACTTAAGGAGTTATCTGCTGCGAATCAATCAAATGCTCGAAGGGCGGAAGTTCTTGTTGGGTGAGCAGCCTGGCCTTGCTGATTTTTCCTGCTTTCACCCGCTTTGGTTTACTCGTCGATTAACGTCGGTGGCGGGCATCCTGAAGGACTATCCACAGATTCTGCCCTGGATGGATCGCTTGGCTGACGTGGGTCATGGCACCATGATCAAGAGCGATGCAGCGGCCAGTTTGACGGTGAGTTCGGCGGCCGCACGAACGCAGCAATCGTCCTTGCCAGCTACTTTGCAGGCCTTCCTGAACCCCAAGGAATTGGTGGATACGCACGGCCTGGCACTCGGCCAGCAGGTGGTTATTACGGCAGAGAGTTTTGGTCTCGAGGCCAGCGAGGGAGAGTTACTCGGGGCCTACTCAACTCACTTCACCCTTGGGCGAGCAGACCCTGTCGCGGGAAAGGTACGGGTTCATTTTCCCAGGGTAGGGTTTGTCTTGAAACCCTTGTCTTGAAACTTGCCACACTATACAAAGCCCGCAGCGATATTGATCGTCATGGCCAGCATCGTCGTATTAAACAAGAATGATAAAACGCTGTGTACGAGAGCAATGCGTCGCTGTGGCTTGTTGGTGAAGGAGATGTCCGCAGTTTGAGCTGAAGTGCCGATAATAAAAGCGCAGTAAAAAAAATCTCCATACTCTGGATCGCTCGTGCCGGGAAACAAAAGACCTGGCGGTTCACCTCGCGCTGTTGTTTCGTAATAATCATGCGCATAATGCAGCGCGAACATGGTGTGGATAAAGGCCCATGCCAAGAGAATGGTGATGGCGGCTAAAGCGATCTGCGCGACCCTCGTGTCACCCGCAAGATTCTTGGCGATGGTGAGTTGCACGAAGATGGCCACCACCGCTGCCAAGGTCGCTAAGAGCACCAAGACCAATTCAACAAACTGGCTTTCAGCTTGTGTGATGGCCCGACGACGGATGGACTCAGGCGTCGAGCGCAGGACCATGAGAGCGACCAAGACGAGGTAGAGCAAGACTCCAAGGTTCCAGGCGATCAGCACCCGAGTGGCTCCGCCACTGGCCCAAGACTGGGGAAGAAGTGCAGCGCTAAGCAGTGCGACGATTAAAGAGGTGATCAGGCGAGGGCGTGTTCTGAGCGCGTGGGCGAGAGCCCTGAGAGGTTTAGTCATTGGGGGCGCTGTGCAGACCGATTCTTACTCATCGCACCAGCATTCAATCTCTCATGAAGTGGCAGGTATAGCCACCCCGGTTTTTCACCAAGTAATCCTGGTGATAGCCTTCGCCAATCCACCACTTCTCGAAGCGTTCAATAGTCGTTGCTAGAGGGCGCTTCCATTTCCCGGACTCGTTGATCCGCCGCTTGACGGCTTCGGCCGTCAGGCGTTGCGCCTCGTCGACATAAAAAATAGTGGAGCGGTATTGTGTGCCCATATCATTGCCCTGACGATTCAAGGTGGTGGGGTCATGCATTTTGAAAAACCATTGATCCAACAGAGTATCGAAGCTGATGGTCCGGGGGTCAAAAACAATCTTGACGGCTTCGGCATGCCCCGATTGGGAGTCGTGGGTGTCGTCGTACTTCGGGTGGTCTAACCAGCCACCGGTATAGCCTACTTCAGTGTGAATGACGCCTGGGATGTTGCGCAGCAGGTCTTGCATCCCCCAAAAACAACCACCGGCGATGTAGGCAGTTTCGTAAGTTTCGTTGCTCATGGTTTGTTGCTCATTAGTTGTTGCTCAATTGACTGCCTGCGATGAAAGACAGGCTGTGCTGAAGGAGTCGCAGAGCTCGTCTGCTGGTGGACCCGAAGAACAATTGACTTTACATGACTAGCTGTCATTCTCTGTATGCGCTCTACGTTGAAAGCCATGGAGCGGTTTAGAGAGCCGCGCATGGCGAGAGGGCCCGAACGCTAGTCCATCAATTCGGCTTCGAAGCGCTTCAGCTCTTCCTCCACGGTGCCGCGCCGCAAGAAATTTCGGTTGGCTTTGACATACCAAGATTCGGCACTTTCCAAATCTCCTTCCTGGATGTCCAAAATTCCATGTAGCCAGGCACCCAGGAGGGAATTGTCCTTTTGCACAAGGCT
>JAYUOT010000051.1:0-3645 GCA_043760705.1 Betaproteobacteria bacterium | reverse complement strand
GGCGGTGAGCTACCCGTTTACGAAGCGTTTCCTTGCGCTGCCCCAAGCGTACTTAGGCCTTGCCTTCGGTTTTGGAATTCCGATGGCCTTTGCCGAGGTGCAAGGCGAGATTCCCTGGGTCGCATGGGTGATGCTGGCCGCGAATGTTTGCTGGGCTCTAGCCTATGACACTGAATACGCCATGGTTGATCGGGAGGATGACCTCAAAATCGGTATCAAGACTGCCGCCATCACCTTGGGTCGCTTTGATATATTGGCGGTGGCATGTTTCTACACGGCCACTTTGCTGCTCATGGTTGTTGTTGGCGAGTTGGCCGACCTTGATGACCTGTATTTTCTCAGTTTGATCATTGCAGCCTGGATCGCCCTCTATCACTTATGGCTCATCCGCAAACGCAAGCCGGAAGGATGCTTCAAGGCCTTCAACCATAACAATTGGTTCGGGGCGGTCATTTTTGTAGGTCTTTGTGCATCGCACTGGTTTTAATTGAGTAGTATCGGTCCATGCAATTCAAAGTTATCAGGCATGATTTTTATTGTTCAGTCTCCGCTCACTTCAATAGCAAACGTCGATCTCAGGCGAGTTAGGCATGCTTGCCTGTCGATGCTGTGGAGTGTGCTGCTTCTCGTTTCGTTCGGTTTGGTAAAGGCGGGCGAGCTCGACAAGGCGGCACTTCAGCAGTATTTCCCAGCACCATTGATCGTCGGTGAGAAAGACACTAATTTGGCCATATGGCCGATCTTCAAGCCTCCTGGTTCGCCGGTCGACGTCGTCCCATCCATAGATGTTCAAGGCCGCACGGTATGGCCCTTTGGGCAAACCTCCTCGGCAGCGGCGGGTAAGCCTGTTCTGATGGGCTACGCCTTTGAGTCAGTCGATATTGCACCGGTGCCTGGCTACTCGGGCAAAGTCATCAATATGTTGATCAGCCTGGACGTAAAGGGCAAGTTTCTTGACGTGCGCTTGCTCTCTCATAAAGAGCCCTTGTTTGTGGGTGGCCTGGGCGATCAATTGATGGGCGACTTTGCCGGACAGTATCGCGGACTGTCCGTTAAGCAAACCATCCGATTGGTGAATGAGTCTCAGCTCGGCACCAATGCTGGCAAGTCTGCGCCTCCCGGTGTGGCGCAATTACGCGGCATCTCCCGCGGCACGGTGACGGTAGAGTTGATGGACAAATCCATCATGAAAGCGGCTATCAAAATTGCAGGAACGAAGCTCGGCATCGTAGGCTCTGTGGATCCCGAAAAGCTTGCCAAGTTGCGTATGGAAGTGTTTGAGCCGGTGGATTGGGAAGCCTTGACCAAGGCGGGCTTAATACAGGGTGCGGTCTTCAAGCATCAGGAAATTGAGAAGGCTTTTGTGGGCACCCCTGCGGCCAGCCAGAACGCTCAAGTGACCTTGCAAGGAGATCAGACCGCTATCGAGTTCCGAGTTGCGCTCTTGAGTCTGCCCCAGGTCGGCCGCAATTTGCTGGATGAGGCTGGCTATAAGAAAATTGAATTTAATTTAAAAAACGGCATGCACAGTTTGCTGGTGGTCTCAAGAGGGCCGTATTCTTTCATTGGTGATGATTTTGTAATTGCTGGTGGTTTGAATCGGCTCGTGCTAAAGCAAGGCGAGAGCGAAATTGAGCTTAAGGATTTTGTGTACGACCATGGTCTGAAACTGCCACCAGGATTTGATCGCAGCAATGCCAAAGTCGTGCAAGTGGCCGGTTATGCCGGGCTGGATCCTGCTCGGCCCCTAGAGCTTCATTACCGCGTTAAACGCAGCTACGGTACTTTCAATCGGCAAAATTTCGAAGGCCTTTATCCTTTCAATTACGATATCCCCAAGCAGTATGTGGTCCCTGCGCCAGTGCCAGAGCCCGCCTGGAAAAATGCCTGGCGCAATCAAAGCAGCAAGGTCATTGTTTTGATTTTTGGCTTGTTGGTGTTGAGTGCCGCTTTGTTGGGTCAGCGCTGGTTGGTGAAGCAGCCCAACCAGACTTTGTTGGGCAAGCAAGTCATCCCCGGTTGGTTGCGGAAAACAACCGGGGTCAATTTCGGGCGGCGCTTGGAATGGTTCCGAGTGGTGTTTTTGATCTTCACCTTGGGGTTCATTGGATGGTATGGGCAGGGCCAATTATCAATTGTGAATATCACCGGTGTGATTGAGTCCTTGATGGCTGGAAACGGCCTGGAGTTCCTGCTTTTTGATCCTATGTCGCTCACCCTTTGGGTGTTTGTCATTGCAAGTCTTTTCATTTGGGGGCGAGGAACCTTTTGTGGGTGGCTTTGTCCTTTCGGAGCGCTGCAAGAACTGATCAGTAGAGTGGTTAAGTTCACCGGCTTCGAGGGTTGGCGTTTTCATACCCGTGTAGATGCTCGGCTCAAGTGGATCAAGTATGTCGTGCTTGCTTTCGTCTTGGGCACGGCTGTGCTTGCGCCGCAATGGACCAGTACTGCGGCCGAGCTTGAACCCTTTAAGACCTCGATCAGTTTGTATTTTGTGCGAGGCTGGCCTTATGTCTTGTGGGCCGTAGTCTGCTTAACGCTCAGCGTGCTGGTGTATCGCGGCTATTGTCGCTATCTCTGCCCGCTTGGCGCTGCGCTCGCCATCATGGGAAGAGTGCGAATCTTCAATTGGATCCCGCGCCGCAGCGAATGTGGAACCCCCTGCCAGACTTGTCGCCATCGCTGCGAGTACCAAGCTATCGAGCCCAAAGGTCAGGTTGATTATCAAGAATGCTTTCAGTGTCTGGATTGCGTTGAAATCCATGATAGTGATGAATTGTGTGCGCCGCTGATTGGTGAGAAGCGCCGTATGCAGCGGGTGGTAATCCCCATTACGTCAGAGCCCGCATTCGCAGTAAGCGCGGCTGCTACTTTCACCGCGTCTTCTGTTTCAAGAGTCAGGGGTTAATGATGAGCGTGAAACGAGTGAGTCAGCTAGGCATGAGCACGCAAGGGGCGGGTATGCAAGGGGCGGGTATGCAAGGGATGAGCATGCATGGGACCAAAACGGCGCGTCGCCACTTTTTGAAAAGTAGTTTGGGTCTGGGGGCTGGCCTCGGTGTGGGTGTGGGTGTGGGTGTGGGTCTAGGTTTAGGTTTAGGTTTATGTGCTACCGGCCTCGCACATCTGTCTGGCAGGCCCCGCCAAGCTGGGGCCGGTGATTTACCCGTTGCGCTGATCTCGCAAGAGCGCCTCATGCTAGGGTTTGGAACGCAGTTGAGCATGACGGCGGCCCACACGGACAACAGCCTGCTGGAGGGCGCCTTGGAGGCCGCAGTGGCACGTTTACGCCATATAGAAGCTGTGATGAGCTTGTTTCTCGCAGATAGTCAGGTGAGCCAGTTAAATCGCGCAGGTTATTTGCAAGCTCCCGACCCTGATTTATTGGCCATCCTGCGGTTGGCGCAATCGGTATCGAAGCAAAGCGCAGGCGCTTTTGATGTCACTGTGCAGCCCTTGTGGACGCTGTGGCGTGAGAGCAGTTTGGAGAATCGCCTGCCAAGCGCAAGCGAGCTGCGTCAAGCCCAAATCTTGGTGGCCTGGCGAGATCTTCAGGTGAGCGAAAAGCTCGTGCGATTCAAACGACCCGGCATGGGCTTGACCCTGAATGGCATTGCCCAAGGCTATGCTTGCGATCAGGCTCGG
>JAYUOT010000050.1:0-19706 GCA_043760705.1 Betaproteobacteria bacterium | reverse complement strand
GGCAAATACCGTGAAAAAGGACTTCAGCCTTTCAACATGGAGAAGGCCATCGACGAACGGCCCACCTACGTGCTCTTCAACGGTGCTGAAAACTCACTGACGGGCGACAAGGCCATGAAGGCCAAGGTCGGCGAAAAGGTGCGCCTCTTTGTGGGCAATGGTGGCCCCAACTTGGTATCTAGCTTCCATGTGATTGGTGAGATCTTTGACAAAGTCTGGTTCGAAGGTGGCTCACATTTTCAAGAAAATGTACAAACCACCTTGGTGCCTGCGGGCGGCGCCGCCATTGCCGAGTTCAAACTAGAAGTACCGGGAAGCTACATCTTGGTGGATCACTCCATTTTCCGTGCCTTCAACAAAGGCGCGCTGGCCATTCTCAAGGTAGAAGGCGCGCCCAATCCAGCCATTTACAGCGGCAAGGAAGTGGACTCGGTTTATTTGGGAGACCGTGCTGGCGATATGAGTGCGGTCGGCAAAGCCGCTCGTGCCAGCGCCAGCGGCACCTTAACCAAAGAGCAGCAGATTCAAGCAGGCGCCGCACTCTTCGTGGGTACCTGCTCGGTGTGCCATCAGCTCAATGGCGAGGGTGTGCCTAATGTGTTCCCGCCTTTGGCCAAATCCGATTGGCTCGTTCCGGATCTTAAACGCGGAGCGGCCGCAGTACTCAATGGTGTCAGTGGTGCGATCAAGGTGAATGGCAAAGACTACAACTCGGTCATGCCTCCCATGAATCAACTCAATGATGACGAGGTTGCCAACCTGATGACCTTCATCGGCAATTCCTGGGGTAATGCGAGCGGACAGATCAGCCAAACGGAAGTGGCCAAGCTAAGGGCCCAAGCGGTGCCCGTCAAAGAGACCCACTAAGAAGGCCTTGGTGACACACCACAGGACTCACCCTCAAACTCAGCGGGAGCCGCGATGAACAGCTTATCGAAACATAAGCACCGCAGCCTGTTGAGGGGCGGCTCGGCTCGCCTACAGATTTTCGCTGGCCTTGCACTCAGCGGCCTACTCACTTCAACCCTTCAAGCGGGTAGTGCTGCGGCCATTTACCGTAGCGTTCCAGCAAGCGAACTACGAAGCGCCCTGCCACCCGACGGCAAAAGTTCACAAGCTCAAATTGCAAAGTTTTCGATGCGCGCCCGGCCCGTCTCGGTCGCGGAGTACGAAAGGTTCTTGGTCGCCCATCCGAAATGGCAGAGAAATGGACTTCCGCGCCTATTGGCCGATTCAAATTATTTACGTTCGTGGCCAAGCTCGAAACTCGCATCACTTGCCCACCTCCGGCAACCCGTGACTGAAGTCAGTTGGTTCGCGGCTCAGGCTTACTGCCAAAGCGAAGGGGCGCGCCTGCCGACCTGGCACGAGTGGGAACTGGTGGCGGCAGCCGACAGAACCAGAAGGGATGCTCGCAATGATTCTGAGTGGAGGAATAGTATTTTGCAGTGGTATAGCCGCCCCTCCGGGTCCGAATTACCCATCGTGGGCCATGGCGCAGCCAATGTCTATGGTGTGAGCGATATGCACGGACTCGTGTGGGAATGGACCTACGATTTTGCAAGCCTCATGGTCAGTGTGGACAACCGCGAACAAGGCGACCCCGATACCCTGCGCTTTTGCGGCGCAGGCGCGCTGTCAATGAATGATCGCGACAACTATGCTGTCCTGATGCGCATCGCACTCCTGTCGTCCCTTCAAGCCAATAGCACGACTCGCAATCTTGGCTTTCGTTGTGCGAAAGCGGGTTAATTGCGACGCACTTTACGAAAAACTGAGAGAAAGTAATGAATATTTTCAACTGTTTATCAGGACCGGCAGCGATTTTTAAGTTCATGCTCGGTGGCCTAGCGATACCACTCTTTGCAAGCCTTGCCCTTGCGGCAGACCCGGACGTTGCGCCATCCTCGAATGAATCGGTCTATCAAGTCGATATCAAGCTGCAAGATCAAAACGGGCAAACGCAGCCCTGGTCTGCGAATAAGGGACGGGTTCGTATCGTCACCATGTTTTACTCGAGTTGCCCGCATACCTGCCCGCTCACGATTGAATCCATCAAGCTTTTGGAATCGCATTTACATGCCCTGTCTCGGGAACGGCTTGAAGTGGATCTGATCAGTCTAGACCCTGATCGAGATACGCCAGAAAAACTGAAAGCAAGCGCCAAAAGCCGTGGCGTGGATGAGCTCAGGTGGCACCTGTATCGCACCAATGCAGCCGATGTCAGGCTCATCGCCGCGCTGCTCGGCATTCAATATCGCAAGCTGCCTGATGGTGAGTTCAATCACTCCTCGACCTTGATTCTGCTGGATATGAAAGGACACATTCTTGCCCGGAGCGAGCAAAACGGCAAGGAAGATCAGAAATTCATCATCGCAGTCGCGAGAGCCTTAGCTCGTTGAAAGAGCTGGTGGTGCTTAAGTTGAAAGCGGCCTTGGCCGGCGAACGGTCATTTGGCCACAGGGGATAGTCAGATGACCAACGCAAACGTGGCCAAGACGCTGGGCATTGAGGAGTTTTGGGCATATTGTGGCTGGCAGGCGATGGCATCAACGATGCGCCTGCTCTTGCCAAAGCAAATGTCGGAACAACCTTGGTCAAGCGAACGAAGTGGAGATCCTGCACGGTATCTCATTGAAAATCGCGAAGGACGAGTTTGCGACTGAAGCACCATCCTCAACACCCTCGCACTAAAAAGTGGGTGCCTTGACAATTGTCAAAACAGACAAGGTGAGCCACTCATAAGATTGAATTTCAATTCAACAAGGAGCATCTTCATGGGTGCAAACTTTCAAAACCTGAAGGCAGATCAAAAGCATTGGGCAGATGACATGCGAACCCTGATGAACGACGACGAGGTATTTTCTGGTAGTAAACGTCAATGAATGATCAAATCCGAAACTTACTGACTCAAATTGAAGCCCTGGACGAGCAGCTCAAAACTGCAATCCGGGAGCAGGAATCACATATTCTTTTCAAGATCAATGGCAAGAAAGTGGAATTCGATCAAGGTGTTCGGCAAGCCCATCGTCAGGTTAAACGCAAAATCCTTCATTGGCTGATCACTGATCGGCCCCAGAACCTCATCACCGGGCCGATCATCTACTTGATGATCATCCCGATCGCCCTTTTGGATTTCACCGTATCGATGTACCAAGCGACCTGCTTTCCGATTTATCACATCGCCAAGGTGGCACGACGAGACTATATCGTTTTTGATCGACATCATCTTGGTTACCTCAATCTCTATGAACGCCTGCATTGCGAGTACTGCGCTTACGCCAACGGCTTGCTAGCCTATGCCTCCGAAATCATTGCTCGGACAGAACAATACTTTTGCCCGATCAAGCATGCTCGCAAAGTTCTCGGAGCCCATGCGAGGTACCCTAAGTTTCTGAGCTTTGGCGATGCCAAGGACTATCATAAGCGCCTGGAGGAATTGCGAAAAGGCTTGGCTCCCACTAAAAAATAGTCCATGGTTCCCTCTTAGGTTCGCAATTACACACTCGGGAAGTGTTCAAAAGACAAGCCTGTCTGCCTGCACTGTCGAAGCCAGGCCTTGCGATGGATCAACGATAGGCTTAAAGCCAATAGAGTATTGCCACCCACAACATCCCGAACCACTCTAGAATTGTGACCATGGACATACTTGCACACAGCCTTTGGGCTTGCTCAGGTCTATTGATATGGATAGGCAAAAATTTGACATTCTCCATAACCCTATCGACGACCGGGACGCTCGCCGCAATACCACCCGATAGCTTGCACAAGTTTGACGATGCTCACTGAATTGACGAACATAAGGTGGGTGACCGTTCACGGCTTGATTACCGTGCTCACCGTCATGATCTACATTCTGACCTCTCATCTCTTGCAACAAAGACGACACCCGGCGGCGGCCATCGCGTGGATGCTTTTTATTGTTCTTTTACCCTATCTTGCCCTTCCACTTTTCCTTAGTTTTGGCTCAAGGAAGTTGAAGCGCGCAGTAGCTCCCCCATCGCCGGTGTCACGAGGCGCCCAGAGAAACGAGTCATGGGCAGTCTTGACCATTGAAGCACTAGGACTAGGTCCACCAGCAACCTATCGCCAATTGAACGTGCACGTCAATGGTCTCCAGGCAAAAAAAGCACTCATGGAGACGATCAGCGCGGCACAATACAAAATTGATCTATGTACCTTTTTGTTAGCGCGCGATCAGCTTGGCGCCGAAATCATCGCACTCCTGTGTATCAAAGCAAAAAATGGAGTTCAAGTGAGACTACTCCTTGACGGACTCAGCCACATCATTTGGCTAAGACCCGACCTCAAGATGCTTCGCGCTGCTGGCGGGATTTGCTTGACCTTCGTCCCCCCGCTGGGTTCTTCGCTCAAAGGCCGGAGTAATTTGAGAAATCATCGCAAACTCGCCATCGCCGATGCAGGAACTTCACAGGCGAGAATGTGGAGCGGAGGTAGAAACCTCTGCGACGAATACTTTGAAGGTCAAGCGAATCACAAGGCCTGGCTCGATCTGTCTTTTGATCTCCAAGGCGCTCTCACCGAGCAGGCCAACAATCTTTTTGAACAGGATTGGTACTTCGCCAAACACTTGAAAATGATGACAAGCTCAAAAAGCGAGAATCATTTGAGCGAGATGCGGCCCACCAAGGAGGCACTTGCCCAATTGGTCCCCTCCGGACCGGATCGTGTGGACGACACCTTGCACGCGCTGCTTGTGACGGGAGCCTATCAAGCACAGGAGAGAATCGCCCTGGTCACTCCGTATTTTGTTCCCGACACGGCACTCCTAATGGCGCTTTGTCTGGCCGCGCGCAGAGGGGTTCAGGTGGACTTACTGATGCCCAGGTCTTCGAATCACAGACTGTCGGATTTTGCTCGAAGTAGAGCGATACGCGCCCTCTCGCAGGCAGGCGGCCGTATTTGGCTCTGCGATCAAATGCTTCATGCAAAACTCATCGTCATCGACGATGGATTCGCGCTTTCTGGATCCGCCAATCTGGACAATCGAAGTTTATTTCTGAATTACGAACTGATGGTCGCCTTTCATACCCCTTCAGACGTTAACATTTTTATGAAATGGTTTGAAGAGAAGCGATCTGGCGCCAGACTTTTTGTTCCGACTCCACCAAGTTTTCTTCGCGATCTTGCGGAAGGAATGACCTTATGGCTAGGCTTTCAACTTTAAGCGGCTTTATCTTCGTTTACCCTGTGGTTTGCGGTGCGCCTAAGGGATCAACACTCCTGAACGAAGAAGCTGTCCTCGCAGTCGCTCAATTTCATCCAAAAGGTCAATCATCACGGCGACGCTTTCCAGGTTAGCCCCAAAGTCTCTTTGAAGTCTCAGAACCCTGCGTGCCCTGGCGAGTGCCTCGCCATTGAAACGCAAGTCGTGATCGACGGACTCAGGATGAACCAAGCCCTCTTCAACGAGGACGAGCACTATGGACACATCGGTGTCACAGGCCAGGGCGAAGGTGTCCAAGGCTAAAGCCTGCTCGCCAACCAAAACAACCCCCGGGGGAAATTCAGAATGCTCCATATTTATACGCCTAAGTGACTTCTCGGATCGAAAGCTAGTTCTTCAGACATTGTTTTGTAGAAGGCTCGGGCCTTCTCCGAAGTAGCGGGTGGAATGGCGACCTCGAGCAGCAAGTATTCGTCGCCAGGCTCTTTGGAAGGGATTCCGCGCCCTCTCAAACGCATTTTCTTGCCGGCTTGAGAATCGGGCGGGATATTCATTTCGACAACGCCGCCAGGCGTCGGGACTTTGACCGTGGCCCCAAGAACCAGTTCCCAAGGAGCCAGAGGCAAAGTGAGATAGAGATCTCGCCCGTCAGGCTGATACAAGGGATGCGGAAAAAACGCAATCTCCAGGTATAAATCCCCGGGCGGCCCACCGACTGATCCCTGGTTTCCTAGCCCTCGTGCCCCCTGATGGGCTAGTCGAATTTGCTGACCAGCAAACACTCCTTTCGGAATACTGACTTGCAAAGTTCGCTCACGCAAGATGACTTGCCCAGAGGAATCCAGCTCAGGGCTGCGTAGGGTGAGTTCACGCGTAGTCCCTGTAAAACTGTCCTCCAGCGTAATTGTCATTTTGGCATGATGATCCGAGCCGCGCAGGGGCTGACCGAATACACCCGCCCTGGGATCATCACCGAATTCGGCTCTAAACGAGCCGCCTTGGCCCCGCCCCGCCGCTCCAAAAAGGGCATCAAAAAAATCGCTGTGGTCTTGACTAGAGCCTGCCCCTCCCCCGTTCGAAGCAGCACTGAACTCAAAGCCATCGGCCCAGCCGGGAGGAGGTGCAAAGTCCTGACCGGCCGTTTGTCGGCGAGCCAATGTGTCATAGGCCAATCGCTTTTCCTTGTCACTGAGAACATCGTTCGCCTCATTGATTTCCTGCATTCTGGCTTGTGCATCAGGCGCTTTGTTTAAGTCAGGATGATGCTTTCGGACCAGCTTGCGAAAAGCCTTCTTGATATCCTCTGAGCTCGCGTCGCGCTCTACGCCGAGCGTCTTGTAGTAGTCCTTAAACTTCATACCGGCGGCCTCGGGACGGATTCTTTGCTCTGCAGCACTGCACGCACCCGATCAGCTTCCAGCATTCCCACCAAGGCGCCACGCTCATCGACAATCACAATACTGGAGATCTCGCAGACCACCATACGCGCATGAACCACCTGCAAGGCCTCGTCGAGTCGCGCCGTCACCAAAGGGCAAGTCATAATATCTCCGGCAGTGATCACGTTAGGATCAAGTGAAAACGCGATGGCCTCCACCACGATATCGCGGTCAGTCAAGATGCCCTCAGGTGTGCGGGGCGAATCAGCCCCCTCATCGTGGGAGGTCACGATGAGGCTGCTCACACACAAGTCATGCATCCGTTTAGCGCACTCGATCAGTGTTGTCTCGGGAGAAACGGTGATGAGCTCGGAAGTGCCGAGATCTTCAACATAGTAAGGTTTTAAATCCATCTCTTGTCCTTCGAGGCAGGTGACTCAAGAACCCAGCGCGCGCATCCGAAAGCGAATCAGATGGCCTTCTTGAGGGCCCCTCCAAAGTACCCCGTGTGAAAATGTCATCGCATCGCTCCTGGTGAAATTCATTGCCCTAGGGCCATCTTAGAAAATATCCAGCGCTCCCATTTGATTTAGCGCAACTACCTCTCTCTTTAGTCCTCGTTCAATAGAACTCATCACCAATACAGGCGTGTTTTGGCCCTTATGAGACCGGCCTTGCGGTGACGGTCATTGGCCCTTTGACAAAAATCACCAAGCACGAAATGCTCCTCACCTCAACCCTGCTATTGACAACACTCTCGGGTTGGCTAGTCGTCGCGCGGCTTTAGTGAGCCATCAAAATGGGTAAGGTCATCGATTGCAAAATGGTCCGGGAAGCTCCGCCCAGAACAAACTCTCTTGTCCGGCTATGGCCATAACAGCCCATCACCAGCAAATCGGCCCCAACATCTGCGGCCATCGAGAGCAGCCCCTCCCCCCCTGAGTCGGCCCCAAAACTGCTATGAAAGCTGGGCTTGACCAAGACTCCGTTCACCCGCAAGTACGACTCAAAACGCCGCCTGAACTCGTCACTTTCAGCGGCCGGAATATCGGCCATAAGATGCAGGCTCTTGGCGTTTTTCAGAAACAAAATGGATGCCGAGAGCGCACGGGAAGATTCCCTCGTCGGCTTCCAGGCAATCATGACATTCTGTAGTGTCGATTTCATGGTCCCGATATAGGGCACGATCAGCCCGGGCTTGCCGCTGTCGATGATTAAATTGGCCAGCAAGTTTCTCGGAACAGTACTCATCCCAGGATCGGCGGCGTTGTTCTGCGCCAGCACAAGTAAGTCGGCAAGCCAAGAATGCCTCAAGAGACTATTGCTGGGCATTTCGTTGGTCACCGATACCCAGGACATTCTCGGACCAGGGGTCTGCGCCCATTGATCAAAACGAGCCTTGGCCTGTAGGCTGCGCTTCTCGTCAGCGTCCATCAGCATGCCAACCGTGCCCGCTGAATATTCCGAATAAGCCATCGAGGCAGCGAGATAACTCGGGGTGGTGGCATAAATTGCCTCAATATCACTTGGCGCGCTACCCGAAGCCGCACGAATTTGGGCCACTTGGCGGGCGACTTTGAGTCGGCTATCGCCATCGAGGCTATCGTCTAGATGGACAAGTATTTTTCCTAAGCTGTTCATATCGTGCCTTTCTAAGTAAAGTAAGACGATGTTTCCTCGCGACAATGTTGTCATAGATCGGACTTACGGATTTTGCGATAGATCAAGCTTTGTAGGAATCTCGAATACTCATTTCGCTCTCCGAGGCTGTTAAAGAAGACTAGTTTCTTTAACAGCCGTTTTGTTTGATCAAGATCAACGAACTCGCCTGCATAAGGCACAGAATCCTCCGAGCTATTCGGCTTCCCCAGGCCGCCATTTAACCGAATCGAGACATTGAAACATGCAAACCGGAAAAATCACACGACTACTGAAAGACGGGCGGGGCTTTATCGAGACTCACGAGGGCGTTGAATTCAACTTTCAGCGTGCAAGTTTAGAGGATGTGGAGTTCGAGGAATTGGAAATTGGCCATGCCGTTGAATTTATGCAAGACTTCAAAGGCAACCCCGAGAATCCTTGTGCCGTTCAGGTCAGAACTTCACTGCGGCGTGTTGTCTGAGAGGGCGCTCGAAAGGGTCTACTCATGGGCCAACGGCTATTTGAGTAACGACCGCAAGGGCGCGGCGCAAGCAAAATTTATTGAGATTCTTCATGTTTACTTGCTGAGTGAGGGTCAGTCGAATCTTTTGTATCGTCCCACGGCCCGCTTGTATGGGTGTTGATAATCATCAAGTCATCTTCTACAACGAATGCCACGTTCAATCGACATCAAGATAGAACCCGGCGACAGGCCATCGCCTATACTTCATCGCCCTGCCTGATCTCAGGTAGACCCTTCAAGGGAGCCCAATGACGATCCGACATAGCGAACGACACCGCACTGAGCGCATCGGCTGGCTTCGAGCCGCGGTGCTCGGTGCCAATGATGGCATCGTCTCGACGGCGAGTCTTATATTAGGTGTCGCGGCGGCGCATGCAACGCACCATGACGTCGTGGTCGCCGGGGTGGCTGGTCTGGTCGCGGGCGCCATGTCTATGGCGGCGGGCGAGTATGTGTCGGTGCGCTCCCAGTCAGACTCTGAACAAGCTGCGCTTCAGTTGGAGCGGGCTGAGCTCGCGGCAGATCACCTAAGCGAGCGCAAGGAACTGAGCGCCATTTATGTCGAACGGGGCTTGGACCCCGAACTCGCCGTGAGAGTGGCCGAGCAATTGATGGCTCGTGATGCCTTGGGCGCTCACGCCCGTGACGAGCTTGGAATATCAGAGAGTTTCAGGGCTCGGCCGATTCAAGCCGCTCTCACATCTGCGGCAAGCTTCGCTGTGGGTGCAGCCATGCCGCTTTTGGCTGTTTCGCTGGTCAGGGACACGATCCTGATTCCAGTCGTCTCCGTCACATCACTGATCTTCCTCGCCATACTAGGCGGAGTCGCTGCGCGAGTGGGTGGCGCCGCTGTAACGACTGGAGCAGCGCGCGTCACTTTCTGGGGAGCGCTTGCAATGGGACTCACTGCTGGCGTCGGGGCTCTATTTGGAACCGTAGCTTAAACCCAGGGGAGGCGTGCTTCCTTAACGAATAATCTGCCTTTGATCAATATCAAGTGCATCACACGGCCATAGTTCAAAATGTCCTCAGTCGAATGACTGTTAAAAGCTAGGTTTCCTCATGTTTTCCCCATTGCAGTTATTTCGGTCGTGGACTCTAGGATTACTGGTGGCTTCGATCATCACGCCTGTTGCGGCTCAATTACCCGGTGAATATCGGGTCACTCAAGGACGAGTCGATCCGGGCACTTATGCAGGCTGGCGGGTCTACCACACCGCATGCTACGGCTGTCATGGCGTCGATGCGAAGGGAACTGATCTCGCTCCGAATCTCATGGAACGCGTACAAAGAATGACACCACGCGCGTTTGTGACAAAAGTCCTCACCAGCTATCGCATCGTACTACCCGACGATGACGATAAATCTTCCGCGACCGGAGTGGGTCGCAATGTGCAGATTGATGAAGTCATGCGACGGCGCCGCAATGGCCCAGTAAAAATCGTAATGCCTGCTTGGGAAAGCGACCCAATGGTCAATCCTCACGTGCTCGATCTCTTTGCCTATCTTACAGCCCGAGCGGACGGCAAGCTCGGCACCGGAAAACCCAAGCTAAGAAAGAAATAGTTGATGACATCCCCACTAGCCCCCGGGAGTACGCCGCAAAGACGACACCAGAATCACCATTCCCGCCGCAATGAACAGGCTGGGAATTAGCCAGGTGGGCACCAAGAATTTATCTAGATCGATGTCCAGCGAGCGCAAAACACCACCGCCGGCGAGGAATAGTCCCGGCATTAAGACAAAGCGATGTACCTTCAGCGCGAAAACTGCGCGCACCAGCTGGGTGCCCAGCAAAATCACACCAAAACCAATCAGGGCGATACCCCAACTGAGCTTGGCCAAAAAAATGGTTCCAAACCAAATGAGAAACACACCCCACCCCGCTGACTCAATTATTTTCGCGAACGCCTGCTCTGGGTTTTCGGCCTTGTCCTGTGTTACTTCGTCCATCTTTCACCTCGATTGAATGTTTCAACTACCGAACCGCTACTGAAGAACCGAGCAACTTGGTCGTACCCTTGGCAGAAGCATGACGACCATAAGGCCCTCAGGTCAAGACCTCACTGCGCCGGGTGGTCTGGGCACCCAGAGCGGCTTCAATGGCTTGGTCGACGTTATCCAACAAGACAAACGAAATTCCCTCTCGGGCTTGAAATGGAATTTCATCAAGATCCTTTCCATTGCGTTTCGGAATCATGATCGTGCGGAGGCCCGCGCGAATCGCCGCCAAGACTTTTTCCTTGATACCGCCCACGGGGAGTACCTGACCGCGTAGGCTTATTTCTCCTGTCATGGCGACCCCTTCCTTGACGGCATAATCCGTAAATAGCGACGCCAGCGCAACAAACATGGCGACACCGGCACTCGGACCATCCTTGGGGATGGCGCCTGCTGGCACATGAACATGAACATCGACCGCATCAAACGCGTTCGCACGAATGCCCAGCTCATGTGCTCTGGTTTTGACCAAAGTCAGTGCCGCCTGGGCGCTTTCTTTCATCACCTCACCCAGTTGTCCAGTCAGAATCAGCCTGCCAGATCCAGTGACACGTGCGGCTTCAATGAATAAGATGTCCCCACCCACCGGGGTCCAGGCCAAACCGGTGGCGACACCTGGGATCGAAGCTCTCAAAGCCACTTCATTTTCAAATCGAACCGGGCCAAGAATCCCGACGAGGCCTGCGGGATCAATCTGAACATTTCCCAGATGCCCCTCAGCGACCCGCATCGCGACGTTGCGCATTACTCGACCGATTTCCCGTTCAAGATGACGCACCCCGGCTTCACGGGTGTAGTCCGAAATAATCGCGGCCATCGCGCTATCCGTGATCTCACATTGAAGACCCGTCAGGCCATGAGCCTCGAGCTGGCGTTGCATCAGATATCGTTTTGCAATCTGTAGTTTTTCTTCCTGGGTATAACCTGGAATCTCGATCATCTCCATTCGATCACGCAAGGGTGCCGGGATCGCATCGAGCTGGTTGGCCGTTGCAATGAACATGACTTTGCTGAGATCAAAGGGCAAGGCAAGGTAGTTGTCGCGAAAGGTATTATTCTGCTGCGGGTCTAGCACTTCCAGCAAGGCCGCTGCCGGATCACCTTGATGACTCGCTGAGAGCTTATCAATTTCATCGAGCATCATGACGCAATCTCGAGACGAGGCCTTCCGAATCGCCTGGATAATATGACCAGGAAGCGCCCCGATGTAGGTGCGTCGGTGACCACGGATCTCGGACTCATCATGCACGCCGCCCAGGCTCGCGCGCACAAAAGCTCGCCCGGTGGCTTGAGCGATGCTTTTTCCTAAGGATGTCTTACCCACACCCGGGGGGCCCACAAAGCAAAGAATCGGACCCTGCCCGTTCGGGTTGAGTTTGCGAACGGCCATAAACTCAATGATCCTCTGCTTGACTTTTGCCAAGCCAAAGTGATCATCGTCTAACACTTTGCGTGCCAAAGCAATATCGATAGGCCGGGGATCACCAAGCTTCCAGGGCAACTCAACCAAGAGCTCAAGATAGTTACGAATTTGCGCAGATTCTGGTGAGGCCTCTGAGGTTCGTTCCAGGCGCTTCAATTCCTTGCGAGCTTGTGCCTCGACCTCCTCGGGCATCTCGGCCTTGGTAATCGCCTCGGCGAGTTCAGAATGCTCACCCGCACCGTCTCCGCCCTCTCCGAGTTCTTTTTGAATGGCTTTCAAACGCTCACGCAGCATGAAATCCCGCTCCCTTCCTTCCAACTGGGACTTGGTGCGCTGATCAATTTCGTGAAAGAGCTTCAATACAGATAGTCTGTGTCCCAAAAGGTCATTGCATCGCGCCAGACGTTTCTCAACGCTCATTTCTTCAAGGATTTCCTGCTTGATCGCGGCGTCAATATCGAGGTAATTCGTCACCGCATCGGCCAGTACTCCGAGATCACGAATCGACTCAATCATGTTTGCCAGTTCTTTTGGGGCACCGGCAATCAAGGACAACACTTCGGCAGCCTGTGATCGGACATGCAATCCAAGCGCCTCAAGGCCTGGCGTCATGATTTGCACGCTTTCAATGCGCTCGGTTCGTGCGGTGAGGCACGGCGAGTGTTCGAGAATTTCCACCAATCTGAAGCGCTGAATGCCACGACAAACAGCATAATGCGCGCCATCGGCAGAGGCTACATAGCGAATCACTGAAGCCAGCGTACCAATGCTAAACAACTGATCTCTACTTGTGACCTCTGCATCATCAGTCTTTTGAAGCACAATACCGATGAGGCCGTCGTTCTTTACAGCCTGCTCGATTGCGGCGATAGACGCTGGGCGCCCCACCGCAATGGGCACGATGAGTTCAGGAAAAAGCACAAGATCGCGCACCGCCACGATAGGGATTGGATCTGGGATAGAGGATTTTGCGTCGGCGGGGATTGCCGTCGTGATTGACGGGTCGCGTCCTGGCAGATTCGAAGCAAGTTCGGGAGGGTCAGTGTTCATACTTGTACGTCTACGCGATGAAACAGAAGGTACAGGCAGCCATCTTTGGCTTCCTGAGAATGGAGTGAGAATTTTCCGGACGGCAGGACCACGCGGCCCTCAAAGACACCATGAGGGATCTCCAGTCGCAGTAATTGGCTCTGTTTGGGAAATACCGGAAAAGTGCGATCACCTCGGATCCGAACCAACGAACCATCAATCTCTACGACCATTCGTTCGGGAGAAACCCCGGGAAGCGCAACGATCAGAAGCAAAGCATCGTCGCTCAACAAAATATCGACGGGCGCCTCCCAGCTCGCGCTGGAGCCTCCAGAGCCTGCCCCGACTTCAAAGAATCGCCTCTGCACTTGTTCGGCGCGATCAAGCATCGCAATCGCATCGCTGAACATCCAGGATCGAAGAGTATGCATGTTGTGCTTCCAGATTAAGACAGGCTCATTCTGCGCCGATGATGCAAACTCGGCTTGATCAAGATCAAGGTCGCCTCAGATAGCACGACGAGAGAAAGTCGCTCGCCTGGCCCATCGCCTGTAGACATCCCGCGATAAAATTCAGCCCTTGGATGGCGGTTTCAATGAAACGCGCCGAGGCTGCGGTTTATGATCCCCGAGCGCCCCTTGACAGGCTCGCCGATAGGCTCGCAGAGTTTTCTGGGCCAGGCCAAGCACGCTACCCGGGCGGTACTTGCCAGCCTGGGCGGCAAGGCCCGAGGGTCGTCCAGTCAGCAACTCAAGCCCTTCGCTCACATGGTCTGCGGTATACACGTGGAACAGACCATTCGACACCGCCTCGACCACTTTTCGGGTCAGCATGAGGTGGCGTTTATTTCGCTGTGGAATTAACACTCCCTGATGGCCATTGAGTCCGGCACCCGCGCAAGTTCGGAAATAACCTTCGATTTTCTCATTGATCCCCCCGACCGGCAAAACATCGCCGTTCAAATTGACCGCCCCCGTCACCGCAATGCCCTGATGAAGAGGTAAACCCGAGAGCGACGAAAGCAGAGCATAGAACTCCGCGCAAGAAGCGGAGTCCCCCTCAACGCCGCCATACTCCTGTTCGAATGAAATCGACGCACTAAGCGCAAGCGGTGCGAGATGAGCAAAGAGCGTCGATAGGTAACTATGCAACACCAATACCCCTTTATCGTGGATAGGTCCCGACATTTCGACTTCACGCTCAATATTGAGCAGGCCATCCTCTCCGGCAAAGGTGTGCGCCGTAACGCGCACCGGAAAACCGAATCGGTAGTCGCCCTGGTCGACTAGAGCCAAACCATTGAGCTGGCCGACCTTCTCACCCACTACGGCGATGAGTCTTTCGCCGTCAGAGATGGACTCCTGCAAACACTGCTCTGGGTAATCATGGCGTTGGTTTCGCGCCATCAGCGCTGCTTCGATATCGTCGGACTCAACCAGTTCGCTACCGCGAGCACTGCAAAATGCCGCGCTCTCAATCACCATGGCTTCGAGCCGGGCGAAAATGGCGCTCTGACGTGACTGATCGTCGACGAGGCGATGGGACTCCTCAAGAAGGCGAGCCACCGAGCCCACTGAGAAATGAGGCAATCCCAGCCTGCGACAGGTGTGTGCGACAAAAACTGAAGTTTTGCGACGAGTATCTTGACTGGAGGCAAAGCTTTCCGCGAAATCGACCTTGACACGAAAATGTCGGGCGAATTCGGGATCGAGTTCCTGTAGTTCGTAGTACTGCTCAGCTGATCCGACCAGAACAATCTTGGCCGAAACTTCGATCATTTCCGGGGTCAAAGAAACTGCCGCGATGGGTGCCGACGATATTGCGGGCTCCTCGATTTGGAGTCTCCCGCTTCGCAAGAAGCGGCGCAGCTTCTCCAAGGCCCAGTCATCGGCAAGTAGGTCACGCAGATGCAACATGATAAAGCCACCATGGGCTTTAAGTAGGCTTCCGGCACGAATTCTCGAAAAATCCGTGACCAACACATCGTTTTCGGTTTGATATTCGATGCCGCCAAATAGAGAGCGAAATACTGGATTATCTTCGACGATCACTGGCGCGCCAGAGAGCAGGCTGTTATCCACCACCAAATTAATTTGTAGACGGAATAGAACCTGCGCCAATGCTTCGAGTCGCGCGTCCTCATCGTCGTCCGTCACCAGAAATACCTCCAGGTTCCCAAGGATATTGGCGGCCACCTGGTCAAGGTATTCCTTGAGCTTGGCGTCCCAGTCACCCAAGGTGATCATGCCTGCCTGGATCTCTCGCAGCTCTTGATCGAGGTGCGGCTTCACTGTTTGCCGCTTGAGGCTCGCCAAGCTTTCCTTCATCACTCGCTCCATCGGCTGATGGGCTTCGACGAAGCGCGTGATCGCACTGTGAAGTTCCTGTTCCGCTTGATCAATTTCAGAGCGTCGTGTCTTGGGCAAAGCGAGAAGTTCACTTTCAGTCAGGACGCCGCCCTTGTGGTCCCGAAAGGTAAAGACAAGATGACCGGCGTCACGGCGCAGAGCAAAGCCTCGTGCTTGTGCATAAGAATCCAACTCCGCATAGGCCTGTGCCTCATGAGCGGCATAAAGTTTCTCGATTCTCTCGCTCGCAGTCTTGTAGCCTGGCCCGTTGAGCTGTGAAGGTATTTGCGACTGAAGGCTCTTGACCAACCGTACCATGTTTTGGCGCAACAGTCGGCCTTGTCCTTTGGGTAATCGCAGAGCGAGAGGTAGTTCAGGCCTGTCGAAATTGTGAAGAATGCACAAATCCGGGGGAACCGGCTTACCCGCCGCCGCCTTGTGCATCGCCTGCAGCAGCAGCGAAGATCGTCCGCTACCCACCTCCCCAAGCACAAAGACATTGTAGCCGGGCTGGTTCATCGCCAGCCCAAAGCGAGCGGCAGCCTCGGCGCGACCCTGACCGATCCAGAGCAATTCAGAATCAAGTAACTCCGACGTGTCGCGAAAATTCAGCGAATCCGGGTCCACCGTGATCCGTAACTCGCTGTAACTGACGCTGCAAATTGACATCTTGTCTTCGCAATTCAAACCAACACCCATCCCTCTTGGACGATCTTCAGACCTCTTCCGGGACGAAGATCCACATCAATACGTAGACCACCAGCCCGACGCCGCCAAACAGCGTCAGGAGCACAAAGAGAAGCCTCCACAGCCAGGATTCCATCTTGGTGGCCCGGGCCAAACCGCCACACACGCCCGCGATCCATCGATCGCTACGGCTGCGCCGAAGTGCATTGACATCCGCAAGCAAAGGCGTACTAGTCAGCCCAACTCCAACACCAAGCAGCCTGCCCTTGGCGCGGGCGAACTCTTCATCGGTCAGCACCCCATTTCGGTGAAGCTCGGCAAGCTTGGTCATTTCATCGCTGATGATCATTGCACTTTCCTCTTGAGATTCGATTTCCGGGTCCAAACGCCCACCAAGATAAAACACCAACTTCGTACCCCTGAGGTTCACCCCGGAAATACCTTGCAGCGCAGGTTTTGACTCTATTCGAGCACCCAGAGGCGGCCCTTGATAAATCGCAATAGTTATACCCTTCAAGCAAGTTGTTAGCACGCCGAGCAACTCCTCGCTGTTCTAGCGAAATGCGTTGATACGATGGCAAGACGACGATCTCATGCGGTTTCCCCCAACGATGGGCTCGAAACGCTTGAATCTCACTCTGCGCGTTATTGAAATCAATAAACAGGGTCAGGGCGAACGCCTTCGCGAGAATGAAGAAGCCCGCGAGTCCAATCAAGACCCGAGTTGCCAGAGCCGCACCCCGAGCACGCCCAACGTCGGCAATCACTGAGCGCTCCGCCCCAATTCGCGCAGCTTCTCCAGCCAGGGGGTCGCATCGCTTTCCTTGAGCTCACCCACACCGCCGATCAAAGTTTCCCGAACAGGCGATATCCCGACGAAACCCAGGATATTGCGCTCAAGCGCTTTGACACTATGAGCGCGAAAGTACCAACGATACATGATGGCGGGCATGGCCATGGTCACCACCACACGTGCCGAGCGGCCCTTCAGACCTTTTTTGGAAAAGGGCATGCCCTCTTTTGTACTTTCGAAGGCAAACTCGGGTCGCAAGACTTGCTCAAGAAAGCCCTTCAGCAGTGCAGGCATATCCCCTAGCCAAAGCGGGAAAAACAAAACAATGTGGGTAGACCAACTGATATCTTCTTGAACGCTTTTGAGCGAGTCCGGCAGAGCTCCGTTTTCCCAATTTTCCTGACTCGTCAACAACGGGAAGTTCAGATCAGCCACATGCACACGGCGCACCTCATGGCCGGCGTAATGGGCACCCGAAGAATAAGCTTCCTCGAGCGCGTGGCAAAAATGCGGCAACTGAGTGTCGGGGTGACCCTGGATGAGGAGAATACGGGTAGAGGCCATGGTTACATTAAACCTTTCTCAAGAAAATTTTAAACTCACCACCAATGTAGGCGGGAGCGCTCATCGTCTAGTTGATCTTAGTCAAACAGGAGGAATCTGAATCCCTTACATTGAAGCCGTGCAAGTCAAGCGCTTGATAAAAATCAAAGTTTGCACAGCTCGAATCGAATACCTTAAAGACCGAAGAGAGAAGTATCATGGCCAAAGTCCCAACTCTAACGACCTCCCAACTGCACGACTTGAAGGACATTCTTGAGACACGGCACGATTTACTCCAAAAACAGGAAAGTCTTGATTTTGGTAGCCTCGTGAAGACCGCGAACGAAGGCCTTGACTCCAAGCGGGAGGAGTTTTCTGCGTCGAACTCCAATGCCTCCGCAGAACAGGAGTTAACCGAACGGCATACCCATGAAATCCATGGCATTGAGCATGCTTTCCTGAGAATTCATCTAGGAACCTACGGCCTATGTGTCGACTGTCAATCCCCCATCGATTTCCCGCGCTTGCTGGCCTATCCAACTGCCTTGCGCTGCATGACATGCCAGGTCACGTACGAGCTTCTTGAGAAGCGAGGTTACCAATAGATCGCTTCAATGGCTTCCTCGAGCCGACCTCAAACATTTTATCGTCTGTGGTATCTTGCCACCCCATGAACAGTTCCTCTCAACTCAGAGTCTTGGTGGTTGACGACGACCCGGAAATTTGCACGCTTCTCCTGAGTTATCTCGGCTCACAAGGTATTCAGGTCACAGAGGCTCGCTCCGAATTTGAACTGCTCGCAAGCATGAGCCGCTTGCCACCCGATGTCATCTTGTTGGATGTGAATCTCGGTTGTGAAGATGGTTTTTCCATCGCACGGCGCTTACGGCAGTCCTGGCAAGGAGGCCTGATCATGATCACTGGACGTGGCGACACCATTGATCGGGTCGTGGGCTTGGAAATTGGTGCTGACGATTATGTCGCGAAACCTTTTGACTTGCGAGAATTGCTGGCCCGAGTCAGAAGTGTCGGCCGACGCTCGGTGCAAGAGAAATCACCTGAAACGCTAGGCAGCAATAGCGCGCTCTCGACGATGAATCGCTTGAGGTTTGATCGGTTCGCCCTAGTCCTAGAAGCGCGGGAACTACGCGATGATCAGGGCCAAGTCATCGCCCTGACCAGCGGCGAGTTTAATTTATTGGCGGCATTGATTGAACATCGTGGTCGAATTCTGAGTCGCGATTCCCTGCTTCAGCTCACGCATCACCGCGAAGCGGCACCTTTTGACCGAACCATCGACGTGCAAATCGGCAGGTTACGAAGGAAACTTGGCGACAACTGTACGCCCCCCAGGGTCATCAAATCGGTGCGCGGCCAAGGTTATCTCTTCGCTCTCGAAGTACGAAAAGAAGTTTAGTGTGGTGAGTCACACTAGGCAAGCGCCCTCCTAATGGTTGCGGCCAGGTCCTCAATTGTGTACGGTTTTCGCAAGAGCTCAACCTGGTCATTGTCGCTCAGTTGAGATTGTAAATTCGCGCGCGCATAGCCGGACGTCAAGACGATTCGTAAAGTCGGCTTCAGGGCCATCAGGGCAGCACAAACTTGCGGGCCAGTCTCATGTCCGCCGAGCACGACATCGGAGAAAATTAAAACGGTATCGTCGTTTTCCTGCAAGCGCTCAATGGCGCCAGCTCGCGTCGCGGCCAAAAGGGTCTGATAACCAAGTGCTCGAAAAAACTGATTGGCCACGTTTCGAACGGCCTCATCATCCTCGACGATCAGCACTTTCTCGCCGTGGCCACGCTGGAGCCGGTGGGTTGTAGGCTGAGCCCGTGCGCTTGTTAGTTCAGGCAACACCGGCAAATAGATATCAAATCGTGTTCCTTGGCCAACTTCACTTTTCACCGTGACATGACCCGCTGACTGTTTTGCGAATCCGTAAACCATGCTCAGCCCTAAACCGCTGCCCTTGCCTACCGGCTTGGTGGTAAAAAAGGGTTCGAAAATGCGATCAACAACATTCTCGGCAATACCGGAACCGTTATCAGCCACCCCGATCTTGACATACCCTCCGGGCTTTAGTTGAGCCAGGTCAGCACCAAGACTGTGCGCCGAGACAAACTCAAGAACAGCACTGATGTTGACCCGCCC
>JAYUOT010000049.1:0-7520 GCA_043760705.1 Betaproteobacteria bacterium | reverse complement strand
TGCGGCCAATAGCACTTGCTATTGGCTAAAAATTCAACGAAGTAGACCGCCCGATTCAAGGAGCCAGGCGCCGCGCGATTAAATCCGCGCTTCCCTAAGGCGCCAGTGACTACAAGGCGCCGAGAAGGACAAGCTTTCCGGGAACGCCAAAGCCTTGAGAACGCTAAAACTTCGCGAACTTCAAAACTTCGCGAACTTCAAAACCTCGCGAACTTCAAAACCTCGCGAACTTCAAAGCCGCGCGAACCTGGGTGGACGCGATGCCAATGATTCGGCGAGAGCTGCGGCGAAGTAATTTTCTACATCGGGGCCGAGGATTTCAGACGACCCACTAAACCCTCGAACTCTTCATCTCCGAAGAAATGAAGCACCAGAGTACCTCGCCGTTTGGCGTCGGCTTTAATTTGTACTCGCGTGCCGAGAGCATCTGCCAGTTCTTCTTCCAGCCGCGCCAAGTCGCGCGACTTGTTGTCTTGGGGCGGTGCCTCGGTTTTGCTTAAACGAGCCGGGGTATAGCCGTCGCCTGCTTTGAGGGTTTCCCCGACGAGTTTTTCGGCTTCGCGCACTGAGAGCTGCTTGGCCGTGATGCGCTGGGCGAGCATGAGTTGGGTGGGTTTTTCGACGGCGAGTAGGGCACGTGCGTGGCCCATGTCAATATCGCCGGCCAGCAGCATGGTTTGCACCGGTTCGGCTAAATTGAGCAGGCGCAAGAGATTGGAGGTGGCGCTCCGGGAACGGCCGATGGCCTGAGCCGCTTGATCATGCGAGTATTTAAACTCATCGATCAAGCGCTTGATGGCCTGTGCTTCTTCGAGTGCGTTGAGATCTTCGCGTTGAATGTTCTCAATGAGGGCCATGGCCAAGGCGGCTTCATCACCAACTTCTTTGATGATGACGGCCATTTCCGTCATGCCTGCAAGTTTCGCGGCGCGAAAGCGTCGTTCTCCCGCAATAATCTCATGATCCACCTCGCCATTTGGGTGGGTCAGCGCACGCACAGTGATGGGTTGCATCAGACCGTGGGTTTTAATGGAGTCGGCGAGCTCTTGCAGCGAGGTTTCGTCCATGTGGGTGCGCGGTTGGTATTTACCGGCCTGCAGTCGGTGCAGGGCGAGCATCCCGAGATTGCTACGGGTCGAGGTCAGTGCTTCGTTTTCTTCATAGCCGCCGAGGAGAGCGTCGAGGCCACGGCCGAGTCCTTTGGGTTTGATCATGGCGCGAGTTGTCCTAATCGTTCAACGAGTTCGTTGCCAAACTCAAGATAGGCTTTGGAACCTTTGGAGACAGGGTCGAAGACGACACCGGGTTGGCCATAGCTTGGCGCTTCGGCCAAGCGAACATTACGGGGAATGATGGTCTTGAAGACTTTATCTCCGAAGTGTTGTTGCAGTTGGTTGGACACTTGTTGAGCCAACGTCACTCTTGGGTCGTACATGACTCGTAGCAAGCCAATGATTTTTAAGTTCGTATTGAAGTTGGCATGTACTTTCTTGATGGTGTTGACCAAATCAGAGAGTCCTTCCAGCGCGAAGTATTCACACTGCATGGGTATGATGACGCCATGCGCGGCGCAAAAGCCGTTGAGGGTCAGCATGGACAGTGAGGGCGGACAATCGATGAGGACAAAATCGTATTGCTGATCCACCACTGCGAGTGCATCTTTAAGGCGGGTCTCGCGCTCAGTGAAACTCACCAGTTCGACTTCGGCACCGGCCAAGTCGCGGTTGGCGGGCAGAACATCGTAACCGCCCGCATGGGAACGCTGAGCCGCTTCGCTGACTTCGCACATCCCGATCAGGACATGGTAGACACTTCGCTTGAGACTGCGCTTGTCGATACCACTGCCCATGGTGGCGTTGCCTTGGGGATCGAGATCAACGAGAAGCGTGCGCTTGCCAAGTTTGGCTAGCGCTGCGGCGGCGTTGACGGTCGTGGTGGTTTTGCCGACACCACCTTTTTGATTGGCGATTACAAAGATCAGGGCCACAGGGTCAATTGCTTTGAAAGAATAATTTAAGAAAAGGCCGTAGGGTAACGGTTCTGATATTTATTGAAGTGAGTGCTTGGTTCAATTGAATCTGTCCTCAGTGAACGGATGGACGGTTCAAACTATTCGCCTCTATAAAGATGAGGTGGCGCTTACTTTCTTCTAATCCGGGAGGATGCACCTCGCCGACTTGAAACTGCAGACGGGTGTGGAGCTTTTGTTCAGCGAGTTGTCCGAGCGCCTGAAGGTCATCATCGGGTCGCTGACCTTTGAGGGCAATCCATGCGCTTTTTGACTGTCGCAAATGCCAAGTCTGAGAGACGAAGTCACTGAGGCTGGCAAAGGCGCGACAGGTAAAAATCCTGTGTGTATTGTCATGTTTGAGCTTCAGGCTCTCGATGCGGTGATGATGTACTTGTAGGTTTGATAGCTTGAGTTGCTGCTTGCATTGTTGTAGGAAGGCGACTTTCTTGCCGACGGTATCGACCAAATGATGTTCGCAATTCGGCCATGCCAACGCAAAAATGATGCCGGGAAGTCCGCCCCCGCTACCGACGTCAATGAGCTGGGTGGGCGTGGCGCCCAAAAAACTTTCAATCGGCTCCAGGGTGGCCAGACAATCGAAAAGGTGGAGTGACAACATTTCGTGAGGATCGCGCACGGCGGTGAGGTTGTAGGCTTGGTTCCATTTGCCTAGCAAGGCCAGGAAATGAAGTAAGGGTTCGACCAAGTTGCCTTGGCGTGCGGGCGAAATGTTGAGCTTTGCCAGGCCCGCTAAAAGTTTGAGTCGGACTTGATCGTCGATGTTGGCGGCGGTGAGTCCCATGCTAGGCTGCCTGCGATAAGCTGCGTTTTTTCTTGAGATGAACCAAGAGAATGGAGATGGCCGCCGGGGTCACGCCAGAGATGCGAGCCGCTTGCCCAAGTGTTTCGGGACGCTGTAAATGGAGCTTGTTACGGATTTCGTTCGAAAGCGCTTTGACCTCAAGGTAGTTAAAGTCGCCAGGGATAGGAAGCTCCGTGTTGTGCGCTTGGCGTTCCACTTCAATTTGCTGACGAGTAATATAGCCTGAATATTTAGCGAGTACTAACACCTGCTCCAAGGCTTGCGCATGTTGAACTGGATCGATCAAGGCAGGTGCCTGTGTGATGGCCTTTTCCGGAAGCGGAAGTTCAGACAACTTATGATAGTTGAGCTCGGGACGTTTGAGAAGATCGAAGAGTGAGTGCTCGCGGTCTAATGGATGACCTAAAACCTTGGTGGCGATCTCAGGGCCAACAATGGAGGGAGTTAGCCAAGTAGAGCGTAATCTTTGCAATTCTGCATCAACCCAGTCACGTTTTCGACAGAAGATATCCCAACGCTGATCGTTCACACAGCCTAAGCGTCTGCCCACTTCGGTGAGGCGGGTGTCGGCGTTGTCTTCTCGAAGGCTCAAGCGGTACTCGGCTCGACTCGTGAACATACGATAGGGTTCAGTCACACCGCGAGTGATGAGGTCATCTACCAGCACACCGAGGTAGGCTTCGTCACGTCGTGGTGACCAAGCCTCTTTGCCTTGGGATTTCAGGGCAGCGTTGATGCCGGCTAACAGGCCTTGGGCGGCGGCCTCTTCATAACCGGTGGTGCCATTGATTTGGCCCGCGAAGAAAAGACCCGCAATGGATTTGGTTTCCAAGGATGATTTTAAGGCCCGTGGGTCAAAGTAGTCGTACTCGATGGCATAGCCTGGACGTAGGATATGGGCGTTTTCTAAACCAGGGATGGAGCGCACCAAAGCCCATTGAATGTCAAAGGGCAGGCTAGTGGAAATTCCGTTCGGGTAAAACTCGTGGGTGGTCAAACCTTCGGGTTCTAAGAAAATTTGATGTGATTCCTTGTTGGCGAAGCGATGAATCTTGTCTTCGACCGATGGACAGTAACGTGGTCCGACGCCTTCGATGACGCCAGTAAACATGGGCGAACGATTCAGACCCGAGCGAATGATGTCGTGAGTTTGGGCATTGGTATGGGTAATCCAACACGGCACTTGGCGAGGATGTTGCTCCCGGCGACCGAGAAAGGAAAACACCGGAACCGGATCAAGATCGCCCGGTTGCTCGAGGCATTTGCTGAAGTCTATGGTGCGACCATCGATGCGGGGAGGAGTGCCGGTTTTGAGTCGGCCTTGTGGCAAGGCCATGTCTTTCAGGCGTTGGCCTAGCGTGATGGCAGGGGGATCGCCCGCGCGGCCACCGGAATGATTGGCTAAACCCACATGGATTTTTCCGTTCAGAAAAGTTCCGGCAGTGAGCACGACGGTTTTCGCCAGAAAGCGCAGGCCTAATTGAGTGATGGCTCCCGCCACACGCTCCCCGCCACCGGTGTTTTCAGAGTCCGTTTCGAGGATGAGGTCGTCCACGGCTTGTTGGAAAAGCCAAAGCTTGTCTTGATTTTCGAGCCGTTGTCGAATAGCGGCTCGATAGAGGACGCGGTCAGCTTGGGCGCGGGTGGCGCGTACGGCTGGGCCTTTGCTGGAATTAAGGATACGGAATTGGATGCCCGCTTCATCGGTGGCGGCTGCCATCGCGCCTCCCATCGCGTCCACTTCTTTCACGAGATGACCTTTGCCGATGCCACCAATGGATGGATTGCAGGACATTTGACCCAGAGTTTCGATATTGTGGGTCAGCAACAATGTTTTTTGGCCCATACGGGCAGCGGCAAGCGCCGCTTCGGTACCGGCGTGACCGCCGCCGACGACGATGACGTCGAATAGGGTAGGGAAATTCATGGGAAGTTTCGTTGGCCGCTAAGTGTCCGGGCGTAAGGATACCGCTGGCGCCTAGAGTGGGCAACCTTTTGTTTGCGATTTTTACATTCAATTGGGTTTTCTGGAGCGAGGGGCGGCCCTTCGCTCGCTGGAGAGCTTGTTTGGCCCGTGCTTTTTCTGTTTTCCGGTGCTTAAAGTGTTCTTCGGCTTTAGGGGGTGAGTGCGGACCTGTTGGGTGTGAGGGTGATTTCTCGCCGTTTCACGTGAAACGCGCAGGCATGCAGGTGCAACGCGGGGTTGTTGGTAGTGGCTTGGGCCGGGAGAATGGGCACAAACTTGAGATACAGGAAATCGCTAAGTGAACAATTCATGGAGCAATCTCGGGAAAATTGATCTCGTCGCGATAAAATTGGGCAGGATCAAATCCTGAGCGCACACCGTAATTTTTGAATTGGGAAGCCCACTTGTTATTTAGCCTAAGCAATATGTTCGGCAACGGGGTTCATGTTGGCTTTTGGAGCCGAAGTGATGCGCAGTTTCGATTGGCAAAAGCGTCTCGTCGAAGCCATGGCGCCCAGTTTGGTGTCCAAGCAAAAAGGCGCGATCAAGGATGATTCGTACAATTAGGCCTTGGCTGGTTCGAAGCTCACTGCTCGCCGTGATTAGCCTCGCTTTGCCCTTAAAGTCCTGGTTGGCGAAGGACTGGTGGGTCCCAGACTGGTGGGTCCCAGACGGGTGGGTACTGAAAAACGAGCTTGCAAAAAACGTTGATTTAAAAGGCTCGGTAGGGACGCGGCCGAGTGATGTGCAATCACCGGATCGCAGTGATGATGGTCAGGCTAGTGAATCGAACTATGATTTGACCCGCCCCGGGCACAGTGTTCTGACGCCAGCGGGCTCTATGGCTAACCATAGTCCCAGTCTCGCGGCTTTGGACGACGGAAGCTTGGTGATGAGCTGGTTTGGCGGTAGCCGAGAAGGCGCACGGGATGTACAGATCTTCTTTGCGAGCTTTGACGGCGCTCAATGGTCTGACGCTCGGGCGATTGTGGGGGTGGATCAGCTCATGAAGCAAACGGGTCGCTACCTTACGAAACTTGGCAATCCGGTGCTGTATTTCGATGCGGGGCGCCTCCATTGTTGGTTTGTATCGGTCTCTCTTGGCGGCTGGGGAGGTGCTCGACTGAATCATATGGTGTCCTTAGATGGTGGAAAAAATTGGACGCAGCCTAAGCTTTTAGTGGCTTCGCCTTTTTTGAATGTGAGTACCTTGGTTCGCAGTACCGCCTTGCCTGCCAGCTCCGAAGTCGTTTTGAGCGCTCCGGCCCAGAGTCTAGTGGAGGTTTCACGTGAAACCTTGCTTCCCGCCTATTTTGAGCTCAGTCATAAATATCCGGTCATGCTGCGGGTGGACCGAAATAGTGAGATTCTGGATCGTTACCCCTTTGGTGGAAAAACCGGCCTGTTACAACCCAGCGTGGTTCGAGTCGTCACCAGCCACAAAATCACTCAAGCGGCCAATGCGGCGCCGGCCAACCCGACTCGGCCTGGAACAGAAAACCCTTCTGACACTCTCGTGGCCTTCTTCAGACGGGGGCAAACCGTTCCTGAAGAAAAGGTCTTTACCTCCCGCTCGCTCGATCAGGGCCAAACCTGGAGCGATGCCCAAGCGCTGGGTATTCCCAACGGCGACGCCTCAGTCGCGGCCTGGGCTGATCAAACCAAGATCTGGCTGATCGCGAACCCAGAACTTCAGTCTCGACGATCCATTGCAAGTTTCAAACTGCCTGATTCATTGCCGTTCTCAACGGCACTTGCTCCCGCCCAGATCCTTGACCAAGCACCTGCCGCACTCCCCGGACATCAGGAGTTCTCCTATCCGAGTTTCGCAAGAACTCGGGATGGCCGACTTCATCTTGTGTATACCGCGGATGGACGTAAGGGCATTCGCCATCGCATCTGGGCGCCTCAGCCTGAGGCTGAGGCGCCGAAGGCTCAGAAACCTTGAGCCTATCAACCCATTTCTATGGGCTCTCGAGCCATTGGGCCGAAGTCGCCATGACGGTAAGCCTCTCAGGCTGGGTCGCCATCCATTTCGGGTCCAAGCGAAAGCACATGATTGGCGTGCTACTGGTATTGATCGCAAGCCTGAAAATCATTCCTATCGGATCCGTCCATCTATCCTTAGCAGCCATACTGGCGGGTGCGCTCGGTGAAATCTCGAGTTTCAGTGTCTTGCTCGTGATGGCTAACTTTTTCTCAAGAGGATTGCCGCTTCAAGATCGAAAACTCTTGCTCTTGCCGGTAATGGCCGGGCTCGTTCTGTACGGATCGGTTCTGACCTATGGCCCCTTCGATCTTTATCGCCTGGGCTACCTGCACGCCTCAAACGGCCCACCCGGAAGCCTATTGCTGCTCGGCGCTCTTGGTTTATTGAGTCTGATGATGCCCCTTCGACTGGTGGCTCTCATAAGCTTGGCCTGCCTGAGCTGGAGTCTTGGTCTGCAAGCTTCGACGAATCTATGGGACTATCTTTTGGATGTGCCCAGTGTCTTGATTTATCTCGGGCTCTTGATGAGGACCCTCCTACGCCGAACCCAACCATGACTCCATTCAAAAGCCAATATTCTGTACCACGCCAGTTCCCAAACTGGCGTGGGCGCCTTTCCTGGCACTATGTCTTTGGACTGATTCTTTTTCTGACCGCACTGCAAGTGGGCGCTCGCTTGATTCTTCAGATCGGATTTTTCAGAGATTCCTTGACGTTCAGCCAAGCAATT
>JAYUOT010000048.1:0-19784 GCA_043760705.1 Betaproteobacteria bacterium | reverse complement strand
CTGGGCAAATATCGATCATGTTGCCGGACAACTCAGAATCGACCGAGCGTCCTACAAAACTCATAATCTCGGAATGCTCGCCTCGGCCGGTCATCCCTAACTCCATGACGCCGCCAATTTCCTGGCCAAAGCGGACACAACGGGTGCACTGAATGCAACGGCTCATCTCCTCGGCGGACACCAGAGGGCCCATCGACTTATGGAACACGACGCGTTTTTCTTCCGTGTACTGCGAGGCCGAGCCGCCGTAGCCCACGGCCAAATCCTGTAACTGACATTCGCCACCCTGATCGCAAATCGGGCAATCGAGGGGATGATTGATCAGTAAAAACTCCATCACACCTTTTTGGGCTTTGACCGCCTTGTCTGATTGGGTCAAGACCTTCATGCCATTACTCACTGGCGTGGCACAGGCTGGCATGGGCTTGGGTGCCTTCTCAATATCCACCAAGCACATGCGACAGTTAGCCGCGATCGAGAGCTTCTTGTGATAGCAGAAGTGCGGGATATAAATGTCCAGAGCATTGGCCGCATGCATCACCACGCTGCCCTCGGGCACGCTGACCTTTTTACCGTCGATTTCTAGTTCAATCATCTTGCTTGGATCGCGCTTTTAGGATCTAGTGATATTCATTTTGGATTAGTAGTAAGCCGGTACCATGCAGCGCTTATGCTCCACATGGTAGGCAAACTCATCCCAGTAGTGTTTCAAGAAAGCCTTGACCGGCATCGCCGCCGCATCACCCAGAGCGCAAATGGTGCGGCCCTGAATATTGTCGGAGACACGATTCAACTGATCCAGGTCGGACAACTTGCCTTCGCCATGCTCAATACGATGCACCATACGATACAACCAGCCCGTGCCCTCACGGCAAGGGGTGCATTGTCCGCAGCTTTCTTCAAAATAAAAATACGAGAGACGCTCCAGTGATTTGACCGCACAACGTGTCTCGTCCATGACAATCACGGCGCCAGAGCCCAGCATTGAGCCAGCCTTCGCAATCGAATCGTAGTCCATGTCGGTTTGCATCATGATGTCGGCCGGCAGCACGGGCATGGACGAGCCACCCGGGATGACCATCTTCAATTTCTTGCCATCACGCATGCCGCCCGCCAGCTCCAAGAGCTTGGCGAAGGGCGTACCCATAGGAATCTCGTAGTTTCCAGGACGTTCGACATCGCCAGAAATAGAGAAAATCTTAGTGCCACCGTTGTTAGGCTTTCCGGTCTCCAAAAACTTCGCACCGCCATTGCGAATAATCCAGGGCACGGCCGCAAAAGTTTCGGTGTTGTTAATCGTGGTGGGTTTGCCATACAAACCGTAGCTGGCCGGAAACGGAGGCTTGAAACGAGGCTGACCCTTTTTGCCTTCAAGTGACTCCAACAAAGCCGTTTCCTCTCCGCAGATATAAGCACCGTAACCATGGAAGGCATGGAGCTGAAAGGAAAAGTCCGAACCAAGAATGTTATTACCCAGGAAGCCAGCCGCACGGGCCTCTTCCAATGCCTCTTCAAAGCGGGCATAGGTATCCCAAACCTCGCCGTGAATGTAGTTGTAACCCACCGTGATACCCATTGCATAGGCCGCGATGATCATGCCCTCAATCACGATATGAGGGTTGTGACGCAGAATGTCACGATCCTTGAAGGTACCGGGTTCGCCTTCGTCCGAATTGCAGACCAGGTACTTTTGACCCGGGAAGGTGCGGGGCATGAAGCTCCACTTCAAACCAGTAGGAAACCCAGCCCCACCACGACCTCGCAAGGCGGACGCCTTGACTTCGGCAATCACTTGTTCAGGCGTGAGCTTTTCGGTCAAGATTTTTCGCAGAGCGACATAACCTTCGCGCGCCTCATACGCCTGGACATTCCACCCTTCGGCGGAAGTCAGGCCCGCATAAATTTGCGGCTGGATATGGCGCCCATGGAAACAGCTTTCCATATAAGGCGCACGAATGGCCGGTACAAGCTTGGCAGCGCCCATCAAGGAATCACTTGCGCCCATGATTTGTCCTCACACTGGTGTTCACTGAATTGAATCCGCTGGTTTGCATCTTGCTTGGTTTTGTATTTTTTCTTGAGGGTGAACTATTGGCTACCGGCTTGCTTCAAATCAGCAAGCAAGGCATCAAGTTTGGCTTGATCCATAAAACTACACATCCGCTTGTTGTTCACAAGCAAGACAGGGGCATCACCGCAGGCACCGAGGCATTCACTTTCTTTCAAGGTGAACATGCCGTCTGCGGTGGTCTCGTTATAGTCCACACCGAGCTTGAGCTTTAGATACTCGCCTGCCTTGGTGCCGTCACGCAAGGCGCAGGGCAGGCAAGTACAGACCGCGAGCTTGAACTGCCCCACCGGTTTATTGTTGTACATGTTATAGAAAGTGGCGACCTCGGCCACAGCAATCGAGGTCATGCCGATATAGCCTGCCACGTCGTCAATCACCTCGGGGCTAAGCCACTTCGATTCATCTTGAGCAATGGCCAAAGCCGCCATCACGGCAGATTGACGCTGATCGGCCGGATACTTGGCCAGCTCTTTATCGATCAAGAGGTAGGCTGCTGGCGAGAGCAGAGCGGATTTCATGACGGCGCTCATCGATCAATCTCCCCGAACACAATATCTTGCGTACCAATGATCGTGACCACGTCGGCAATCATGTGGCCACGCGACATTTCATCCAAGCCCTGCAAATGAGGAAAGCCCGGCGCACGAATCTTCAGACGATAAGGCTTATTGGCCCCGTCCGACAAGATGTAGATGCCGAACTCACCCTTGGGATGCTCAATCGCGGCGTAGGCCTCACTCGCAGGGACATGGAATCCTTCGGTGAAAAGCTTGAAGTGGTGAATCAGCTCTTCCATGTTGGTTTTCATATCGGTGCGCTTGGGTGGCGACACCTTCAAGTTTGAGGTCATCACCGGACCAGGGTTCTTGCGCAACCAGGTGATGCACTGTTGAATGATGCGATTCGACTGGCGCATTTCTTCGACACGGACAAGGTAACGGTCGTAACAATCGCCATTCTTTCCGACCGGAATATCAAAATCCATCAGGTCATAAACTTCATAGGGCTGTTGCTTACGCAAGTCCCACTCAATACCCGAGCCGCGCAACATCGCACCGCTGAAGCCCATGGCCTTGGCACGCTCCGGGGTGACCACACCCACCCCGACCAAACGCTGCTTCCAGATTCGGTTATCGGTGAGGAGAGTTTCATACTCGTCGATATAGGCAGGAAAGCGCTTGGTAAAATCTTCAATAAAGTCGAGCAAGGAACCTTCACGGTTCTTGTTCATCTCTTTGATCGCGGCGGCATTGCGCAGTTTGTTGACCTTATACTGCGGCATTTCGTCAGGCAGGTCGCGATACACACCACCGGGGCGATAGTACGCGGCATGCATACGCGCACCCGAGACAGCCTCGTAGCAGTCCATCAAATCCTCACGCTCACGAAAAGCGTACAAAAAGACGGTCATGGCGCCCACGTCGAGCGCATGCGCGCCCAGCCATAGCAAATGATTCAGCACACGGGTAACTTCGTCGAACATCACCCGAATGTACTGAGCGCGCAAAGGGACATCGACGCCGAGCATCTTTTCAATCGCCATGACATAAGCATGCTCGTTACACATCATCGACACATAGTCGAGGCGGTCCATATAGGGCACGCTTTGTAGATAGGTACGAGTTTCAGCGAGCTTCTCAGTCGCGCGGTGGAGCAAGCCAATATGCGGATCAGCACGTTGCACGACCTCGCCGTCCAGCTCAAGCACCAAGCGCAGCACCCCATGCGCCGCCGGATGCTGCGGCCCAAAATTGAGCGTGTAATTTTTAATTTCAGCCAAGGCATCCGCTCCCTGCATTCAACAGCTCGCGCTCAATTTCAGTGCAGGCTAACTTCGCATCAGCGAAGTTAAGGTCGCGCAGCGATCGGCCGAAACTAAAATTGAGCGTGTAATTTTTAATCTCAGCCATGCTTATCCCCTAGCCCCATAACCTTCTTCACGAATCACCCGCGGCACATTCTCGCGCGGCTCAATCGTGACAGGCTGGTAAATCACCCGCTTTTGCTCTGGGTCGTAACGCATTTCAACGTAGCCGGTGATCGGGAAGTCTTTACGGAAAGGGTGCCCTACAAAACCGTAGTCGGTCAAGATGCGACGTAGGTCCGAGTGACCATCAAACATGATGCCGTAGAGATCGAAGGCTTCGCGTTCATACCAGTTCGCAGCGTTCCAGACTTCGCAGATCGACTCTACGACGGGAAACTCGTCGTCCTCGCAAAATGTTCGTACCCGCAAACGCCAATTATGGCGAATCGAGAGTAAGTGCAAGACGACAGCAAAACGCGGCCCCTCATAAGCGCCGTTACCAAAACCTTGATAGTCGACACCGCAAAGATCGATCAAAACATCGAAGGTCAATGATGGGTCAGCGGCCAAACGATGTGTCACGGACAACCAGTCCTTGGCCGCAACTTTCAAGGTGATTTCACCCAGGGCTTCGGAGAGATCCAGTACTTTTTCGCCAAGCACCGCGCCAAGATTGGCCTTAAGAGTTTCTAAGGAGGTTGTCATCTTTTTATTTGGCCGTTCTTAGCGAGCAATTGTGTAGGTACGTTTGATTTTGTTTTGCAATTGCAAAATACCGTACAGCAGCGCCTCGGCGGTGGGCGGACAGCCAGGAACATACACGTCCACCGGTACGATGCGGTCACAACCGCGGACCACAGAGTAGGAGTAGTGGTAGTAGCCACCGCCATTGGCACAGGATCCCATCGAAATGACCCAACGCGGCTCGGCCATTTGGTCGTAAACCTTACGCAGTGCAGGAGCCATTTTGTTACACAGGGTGCCGGCCACAATCATCACATCAGACTGGCGAGGGCTAGGACGGAAAACAATTCCAAAGCGGTCGAGGTCGTAACGCGCCGCACCTGCATGCATCATTTCGACCGCGCAACAAGCCAAACCGAAAGTCATCGGCCAAAGCGAACCGGTGCGGGTCCAGTTGACAAGCTTATCGACCTGGGTGGTCACGAAGCCTTGGTTCAAAACGCCTTCAATACTCATTGCATTACTCCCAATCCAAAGCACCCTTCATCCACTCATAGATGAAGCCGACTACTAGGATTGTCAGAAAGACCATCATGGATGCAAAACCGAAGAAGCCGATTTTGTCGAGAGAAACTGCCCATGGAAACAAGAAGGCAATCTCCAAATCAAACAGAATGAAGAGAATCGCGACGAGATAGTAACGAACGTCAAACTTCATTCGTGCGTCCTCAAAAGCTTCGAAGCCGCATTCATAGGGAGAGAGTTTTTGAGCATCGGGCCGGTTGGGGCCGAGGACTTTGCCGAGTACGATGGGTACTAAACCGACACCAATACCTACGAGAACAAAAAGAAAAACCGGTAGATAGTTGGCTAAGTCCACGCTGATCACTTTCTGGACAACCCCAAGCAACGAGCTTCGCTCAGGAATTTTGGGTAGGAATATTTTCCAGGAATATTTTGGTGCCGGCGGCGAGACTCGAACTCGCACAGCTTTCGCCACTACCACCTCAAGATAGCGTGTCTACCAATTTCACCACGTCGGCACAGGAATCAAACTTATTGTCGCCGCGCACGAGGAAATGCGCCGCTCATTATTTTACTTCGAATTTGGAGCGTTTTTTTCAAGAACACCAAAACCAGTCACTTTACTTAGGAATATCTCCAGCGGGTGCCTTCGGAACTTCTACTTTTGGCAATTCACCCTTCGGAGCATCAAGCTTCGGAGCATCAAGCTTCGGAGCATCACCCTTCGGAGCATCAAGCTTGGCAGCATCAGCCTTGGGAGTTTCGAGCTTCGCCCCACCCTGACCGGGGATCGCATCAACAGGCTTCACAGGGACTTGATCCATAATGCCCCTCGGTGCATTAGGCTTTTTGTTCCCAAGAAACGATAAGGCCATGGTCAAAATAAAGAAGCCAGCAGCAAAGCCCCCGGTTAGTCGGCTTAGAAAGTTTGCGCTTCCCGTGGCGCCAAACAAACTGCCGGACGCGCCTGAGCCAAACGCAGCACCCATATCGGCACCCTTGCCGTGCTGCAAAAGCACCAAAACAATGACGCCAACCGCGCAAATAACATCAAGAACCAAAAGTAAACTAAAAAGCCATTCCATGAAATTTCCCTTATGCGACCGCAGCCGCACGGCAGATACCCAAAAATTCGTCAGCAACCAGAGAGGCTCCACCCACCAGAGCGCCATCGATATCGGGCATCGACATGAGCGACAAAATATTTGAAGGCTTTACGCTACCGCCATAAAGAATCCTGATGTCGTCAGACTGGGAAACACCCTTGCTGGCAAGATAGGCACGAATAAAACGATGAACAGACTGCGCTTGATCAGGGCTGGCACTTCGGCCAGTACCAATCGCCCAGACCGGCTCATAGGCAATGACACACATTGACGCCGGTGCCTGAGCAATGATCGCGGTCACTGCATCAAGCTGCTTGGCCAGCACCACCTCGGTCATGCCGGCTTCGTTTTCTTGAAGCGACTCGCCGATGCATATTATTGACGTCAATTGAGCGCCAAGGGCGGCCGTCAATTTTTGTGCGATCAGGCTATCCGTCTCACCAAAGAGCGAGCGCCGCTCTGAATGACCAATGATTACGCTGTGACAGCCAACGTCTGCCAGCATGGATGCCGACACTTCACCTGTGTAGGCACCGTTTTTTGCGGCTGCAATATTCTGGGCACCCAATTTAATTTTGGTGTCCGTCAGCCAGGCCGAAGAATGACCGAGATACGGGAACGGCGGGCAAATAACGATGTCAACGGCCTTGCCCACTGAAGCGTCCATGCCACTGCGCAATGAGGTGTACAAAGACTCATTGGACGCAAAATCGCCATTCATTTTCCAATTGGCAACGACGAAAGGTTTACGCACAGGCGAGCTCAGTCCTAAAAATGCTTAAAGCAAAGCCCTTGATTATACCCCGGGAAGCCTTCAAGTACAAAACACCCCGACGAACATCTCGATCCAACCCCGACTAAGCGAGGTTTTTAGGCTTTCTTTTGCTCCAAAACCACATGACATAGCCTGAGAGTCCGTACACCAAAAAAATCGAAAAAAGCACACTCGGTGGATCTGAGGAGATCACCACAAACACCAAAACCAACAGAATCATAAAAATAAAAGGGACGGCCTTTCGAGCATTCAAGGTTTTAAAGCTGTAGAAAGGCACACTCGTCACCATCGTGACCCCTGCATAGAGGGTGACTCCAAAGGAGAGCCACTCCAAGTCTTTGCCCGTCAAGGTAATGAGCTTCGATTCGCGCCAGTCGGTCATGATCCACACCAGACCAGCGACTAAGGCCGCGGCGGCCGGGCTGGGCAGGCCCTGAAAGTAGCGCTTGTCAACGACGCCAATGTTCGTGTTGAAGCGAGCCAAGCGCAGCGCGGCGCCTGCGCAGTACACAAAGGCAGCCAACCAGCCCCAACGACCCAACCCGCGTAACGACCATTCATAAATGATTAAAGCAGGCGCCGCGCCGAAGGAAACCATGTCCGCCAGGCTGTCATACTGTTCGCCAAACGCACTTTGAGTATTGGTCATTCGTGCGATTCGACCATCGAGAGAGTCCATCAGCATCGCCACAAAAATTGCGGTAGCGGCATTGGCGAATTGGCCGTTCATGGCCTGCACTACGGCGTAGAACCCACAAAACAACCCGGCCGTTGTAAAAGCGTTCGGCAACAAATAAAAACGGGCGGCGGGCTTTGGCGCAAGGCCGCTTTGAGCTTCAGGCAAACTAGGCGCCTCTTGTTTGAGACTTTCCGCTTGAGATTGTTTTTGATCTGTCATGTCAGTAGTTTGACTCACGAAGCCACTTTGTAGCAATCCATTTCTCTCCTTTGATCACCGGCATCCCAGCGTGCAAGCTACGGGAATCGATTTGCCCGGCCTTGTTCATGTATTCAAAATACACAGCACTGCCCTTGCGCGCTTTCACCTCAAGATCCAGCTCCGGGAAGTGAGTGGCTCCACCCTCTTCCGGTGTATTGAGGTACATCACTAAAGTGGCAATCCTTTGACCACCGGTCTTCAAGATGATCGGAGTGCCCGGGTCCATCGGATCGAAATAGTCGTGATGAGGGAGGTATTCGCCTTTCAAGCCATAGTGGAGAATCTGTATCGGCTCACCCTGCTCTATCCTTAATCCGGTTAAGGCGGTGATTCTCGCTTCAATGGCTTTCACCAAATCGGTTTCTCCGCGCTGAAAATGCGCACCCTCACTAGAGCGTACGTTACTGGGCAACTGACCGCCACTTTGGCGATCCACCACCAGCGAACGCTCTAGCTTACCGACGCTCGCCTGGATTAAGGCTTCACATTCAGCATCGGTCAACAGGCCATCGAGCAAAGCGATGTTCGGATTTTCCATCAAAAACCCAACTTTCACAGCGTGCCCGGCGGCATCAAGTACAACACCCTTGGGCAGGCGCAAAGGCTCAGCTTGATAGCCGTTGAACACACTCGGCGATTGCTGCTGAACACGCTCCGTCATCGAACGCACCACCACAATCGCGGAACGGGCGAAGGCTGGATCGAAAGCATTTTCGATCATGACTTTTTCCATATCCGCGCTGGTACAGCCAGCGACGATATTAGAGGCCAGCCAATCTTGCCATTCGGCAGAAAGCTTACTGGGGATCTGGTCAAGGGCGGATTTGCTCATAGTGCTCAGAAATGAAGATGCAGAAAAGAGATGCGAAAAACGACTTGAAAAACCTGCCCCATTGTAAATTCACTTCGCAAATAAAACACGCCCAGCGAGCAAACCCTCGAAACTAGCAAGGCGGCGGGCTGGGCATTAGCCTCCGGCAGACTACTGTGGTGAGACACAAATCGCTTGCGTGTAAGCAATTGTCGACTCACCACACCAGCGCGGGCAGCGAGCTAGGTGTTCAATTAGTTGCGCGTGCGATCTACCAACTTGTTGGCCTTGATCCAGGGCATCATGGCCCGCAGTTTCTCGCCGACCACTTCAATGGGGTGCTCGCCCATGATGCGTCGCTTCGAGATCAAAGTGGGGGCGCCGGCACGGCTCTCCAAAATAAACTGCTTGGCGTACTCACCGGTTTGAATGTTGACCAAGGCCTTACGCATGGCTGCACGGGTATCTTCGGTAATGATTGAAGGACCCGTGACATACTCGCCGAACTCGGCATTGTTGGAAATTGAGTAGTTCATGTTGGCGATACCGCCTTCATAAATCAGGTCAACAATCAGCTTGAGTTCGTGCAAGCATTCGAAGTAGGCCATTTCAGGCGCATAGCCTGCTTCAACCAAGGTTTCGAAACCCATTTTGATCAAATCAACCGTACCGCCGCACAGAACGGTTTGCTCTCCAAACAGATCGGTCTCAGTTTCTTCGCGGAAGTTAGTCTCAATAATACCGGCACGTCCGCCACCAATGGCGCAGGCGTAGGAGAGAGCCATATCGCGCGCTTTTTTGGATTGGTCTTGATGCACGGCCACCAACATTGGCACGCCGCCACCTTGGCTGTAGGTGCCACGCACAGTATGGCCTGGGGCCTTAGGCGCAATCATCACCACATCAATATCTTCACGAGGGACCACTTGACCGTAGTGCACGTTAAAACCATGAGCGAACGCGAGCGTGGCGCCAGCCTTCATATTGGGGGCAATTTCGCTGTTGTACACGGCGGCAATATGCTCATCGGGCATCAACATCATGACAAAGTCTGCGTCTTTCACGGCGTCTTTGACTTCAGCAACGTTGAGCTTGGCCATCTTGACCTTGTCCCAGCTTGCCCCACCTTTACGCAAACCGACGGTCACTTTGACGCCGGAATCGTTCAGGTTTTGGGCGTGTGCATGGCCTTGTGAGCCGTAGCCGACGATTGCAACCTTCTTGCCTTTGATCAGCTTCAGGTCACAGTCTTTGTCATAGAAAACTTTCATGGTCTCTCCTGGGAAAATTAGGGATTAAATCGGTAATAAAAAGAAATAATTCTGGGAAGGTCGCGACGATAACGCCTTAAACCTTCAAAATCCGCTCGCCGCGGCCAATACCGGAACACCCGGTACGAACGGTTTCGAGAATCGAGCTGCTCTCCATGGCTTCGATGAAGGCATCCAACTTGCTGCCATCACCGGTCAATTCAATCGTGTAGGACTTGTCCGTGACGTCGATAATGCGTCCACGAAAAATATCGGCTAAGCGCTTAACCTCTTCACGATCTTTACCGACGGCTCTCACTTTAATCAGCATCAGCTCGCGCTCGATATAAGCGGCCTCAGTCAGATCGCTCACCTTGACCACTTCAATCAGGCGATTCAGATGTTTGGTGATCTGCTCAATCACGTCATCCGAGCCACTGGTACCAATGGTCATTCGCGACAAAGAGCGATCTTCAGTGGGTGCTACCGTGAGTGTTTCGATGTTAAAGCCACGCGCCGAAAATAAACCGACCACGCGCGACAAAGCGCCAGGCTCGTTTTCAAGAAGAATAGAAATTATGTGTCTCATGTTGTTCTCCTACAATTCCTCGGAGCCAAGCAACATGTCCGTCAAGCCCTTCCCGGCTTGTACCATCGGCCACACATTTTCTTCGCGATCCGTGTAGAAATCGATAAAGACACAGCGATCCTTGTATTTACCAAAGGCATCTTTTAGCGCGCCCTCAACATCACTTGGTTTTTCGATTTTCATGCCCACGTGACCGTAGGCTTCGGCAAGCTTCACGAAGTCTGGCAAGGCATCCATATAGGAGCTGGCATAGCGACCGCCGTACTCCAGTTCCTGCCACTGACGCACCATGCCCAAATAACGATTGTTCAGATTAATGATCTTGACTGGCAGGTTGTACTGCTTACACGTCGAGAGCTCCTGAATGTTCATTTGAATCGAGCCTTCGCCGGTGATACAAGCCACCTGTGCGCCAGGGTTGGCAAGTAGTACGCCCATGGCATAGGGTAAGCCTACACCCATGGTACCCAGCCCCCCCGAATTAATCCAGCGACGCGGTTTATCAAACTTGTAATACTGAGCCGCCCACATTTGGTGTTGGCCCACGTCCGAGGTCACGAAAGCATCACCTTTGGTGACACGCCACAAGGCTTCTACCACCGACTGAGGCTTGATCACCTCGGTGCTGTCCTTGTATTTCATGCACTCTTTTTTACGCCACTCATCGATTTGCTGCCACCAGGCTGTCTGTGCCTTGGAGTTGAACTTATGGCCGGCCACCTTGGCTTCCTCGATCAATTTGATCAAGTCAAGCATAGTTTCTTTGACATCGCCCACGATGGGCACGTCGACCTTGACCCGCTTGGATATAGAAGAAGGATCAATATCGATATGGACAATCTTGCGCGGGTTCTGGGCAAAATGCTTCGGATTACCAATCACGCGGTCATCAAAGCGCGCACCAATCGCAATCAACACATCACAGTGCTGCATCGCCATATTGGCTTCATAGGTGCCATGCATGCCCAGCATGCCGACAAACTTTGGGTCACTGGCTTTGAATCCGCCCAGCCCCATCAAAGTGTTGGTACAAGGGTAGCCGAGCAGATTCACCAATTCGTTGAGCTCAGGCGCAGCATTAGCCAGAATGACACCGCCGCCCGCATAAATCATCGGGCGTTCAGCGCCAAGAATCAACTGAGCAGCCTTCTTGATTTGCCCATGATGGCCTTTGACCACCGGGTTATAGGAACGCATTTCTACCGTCTTGGGATACTCAAACTTGCATTTGTCGCGAGTGATGTCTTTAGGAATATCCACCAAAACCGGGCCCGGACGGCCGGTTTTAGCAATGTGAAAGGCCTTTTTCATGATCATGGCCAAATCTTTTACGTCCTTGACCAAGAAATTGTGCTTGACACAAGGCCGGGTGATTCCGACCGCATCGCACTCCTGGAAGGCATCTTGACCAATGGCATGGCTTGGCACCTGGCCACTAATGATGACCAAGGGAATCGAGTCCATATAGGCGGTCACCAGCCCCGTGACCGCATTGGTGACACCCGGCCCGCTAGTCACAAGGCAGACTCCAATCTTGTGCGTGGAGCGTGAATAGGCATCAGCCGCATGCACCGCCGCCTGCTCATGGCGAACCAGGATATGTTGAAACTTATCTTGTTTATAAATTTCGTCGTAGATGTAGAGCACGGCACCACCGGGGTAGCCAAACACATGCTCAATACCTTCTTCGTGTAAACAGCGGATGAGAATTTCCGCGCCAGTAATTTCCATTGAACACCTTCCGTTCAAGATTCAGGGAGCCCGCCAGCCGGTACCAACGTAGCGCTTCTCACTTAAAACTGTGAAACGCCAACCTCGACACAGACATCGAAACAGGACCTAAAAGGTTGACTAGGATGTCCGAGAAGAACCCTTGTGGAGCTTTCTCGAGCATTTGAAAGCGGTCTTTTTCAGTCCAAAAATAGGGACCCCAATTGACCGCAGCCCTCAAGAATACTGTGAGCCATGAGGGTTGGTCAAATCGTGGACTCTGATAGCATCATGCCTGAGAGACTTGTCGACGGTGTTTTTAGAGGCCACTAGCTGCCCTAAATAGCTGCGTTAGACGTCAAAATTCCAAGAAAATAGAGTAAATCGACCCAGATCAATGGCCAGCCGCCAAGAAATGTCAGACTTTCTGGCCTCGATAGAGCGCCGAGCATATAAACAGGCGCTTTACGCTGTCCGCGACAATGAGGCCGCGCTCGATCTGGTCCAGGACGCCATGTTGCGTATCGCAGAGCGCTATGCCGACAAGCCAGCGGCAGAACTGCCCTTACTTTTTACAAGAATTCTTCAAAACATCATTACAGACCACTTTCGTCGACAAAAAGTCCGAAATATGTGGACCACCCTATTGTCATCTTTGACGTCGGACTCCGACGAGGACGGAGGTGATCGAGACATTCTCGAGACCATCGGACCGGAAGAAGGCAGTGAACGTGCCGCCAGCGCGCAGGACTATGTGGAAAGGGAGCAGACGGTTGGTGCGATCGAAGTCGAAATCAAGAAGCTTCCAGCCCGTCAACGAGAAGCCTTCTTGATGCGTTACTGGGAAGACATGGACGTAGCGGAAACGGCTGCAGCCATGGGTTGCTCCGAAGGCAGCGTCAAAACGCACTGCTCTAGGGCGACACACACCCTAGCCAAGGCACTTAGAGCGAAGGGAATCACCCTATGAACGAATTAGAAACTGCACTCCTTATCCGTCGCGCGCTTGATCGAGGGGCCGAACGGCTGCCGTATGCAACCATTCATCGCCTGGAAGCGGCACGCAACCTTGCGCTGTCCCGAATGGGGCAACCCCTGGCATCTGGCCAGTTATCGCAGCTTAGCTTCGGTGGCGGTGCCAACCTAGCGCTTGCCTCGGGTGGCGGTAAATTTGGCTGGCTCAGTATGTGCGCAGGTGCTGTAGCGCCCCTCGTGTTGGTGGCGGCGGGGTTGTTTGCAACGTCGCAGTGGAGTGATGGTCGACGCGCCGACGAAGTGGCCGAAGTTGATGCTGCGATGTTAACGGACGACCTCCCCATTTCCCTCTACGCGGACCGTGGTTTTGGCGTGTTCATTAAAAACAATCACCAACAATAACGGTTTTGTTGCAGAGAATGACCTGATGCGCGGCCGCACCTTCCTTCCCAGTTTTCTTTTGACCGTTGTTGTTTCGGCAGCCTTGCTTTCGGCCGTCCTGATCCCGACGGGTGATTTGCGGGCTCAGGCGGTCACCCAGGGCAGCACGACAGCCAAAAGCCCCGGACTGCAATCCCTGGTCGAACCACTTTGGACCGACCTCAACGGCCAGCAGCGTTCCGTTTTGGAGCCTTTCGGCGCGCAGTGGAACACTTGGTCTTCGCAGGAAAAGCGGATTTGGGTGTCATTAGCCAATAAGTTTCCGCAGTACACCCCCGCGCAGCAATCCAAAGCCAAGCAACGAATTAAGGACTGGGCCGCCCTCACTCCTGAGCAACGTCGGCTTGCGCGTTCGAATTACCGCATGGCCAATCAACTGCCTAAAGCGGAATTGGACGATCAGAAAAAACGCTACGAAGGGATGACCCACGAGCAAAGAGTGGTACTGCGGGAGAATGGGTCGACTAGCAACACGGCGGCAAAATATGGCGGTGCCAGAACTGGCTTGGCCAAAGATGCCGCAAAACCTCTCGCCGGCGGAACACAAACCGCGGAAATAGCCAACCCTGCCAGCCGCAACGGCACGGCAGCGTCCGCTGTCGCTAAACAGTAACGGCTTCGCAAGTTCTGTTCTTGCGTCCTAGCACTGAACCCAACACAGGGCAGAACGTGCCGCTTCCCTCGGCAGATCCGTGGCGACGCTTGATGGGCTTTGTTTATGAAGCCATTATTTTATTTGGCGTCATTTGGTTTGCCGGCTATGTGTTTTCGAGTCTGACCCACTACCAGGCACAGCGCGGCAACATCGCCTTGCATCACACTTTTCAGATATTCACTGGAATCGTCTTCGGGCTCTATTTCAGTTGGTTCTGGGCTGAAGGTCGACGTACTTTGCCAATGAAAACACTTTCCCTAGATATCGTCGACAAACGAGGAGCGCCCCTCAGCCTCGTTGCTGCGATTGGCCGCTATTTAGCGGGCTTGGGGCTATTCCTCCTGGTCTTGGCGGCAGCACGCTGGATACACATGAGCCTCGTCGTATTAGTTTTTGCGCCGTTTGCTTATTGTTTTATCGATAAGCAAAAACGCTCCCTGATCGATCTCTTAGCGGGCACCCGCTTGGTGCTTCGGCCGGTTGTTGGCAAGCAGGTTCGCGGCCTGGTTTGATCGTGACCTACCCGTGGCGAAAGCGCTAGTCAAGGTTGGCATTTTCGATTCCGGCATGGGAGGCCTCTCCGTGTTCCGTGAGATTCGACTTGCCTTGCCCTCCGCCGAACTTATTTATGTCGCCGATAGCGCGCACGCACCTTACGGCGATCAATCAGCCTCCTTCATCATCGCGAGATCGCTTCAGATGACTGATTTTCTATTAGCGCAGGAGGTCAATGCCATCGTGATCGCCTGCAACACCGCATCGGTACTTGCCGTCAAGGCGATTCGTAGCCGCTGTCAAATCCCTGTCATCGCCATTGAGCCGGCCATTAAGCCTGCGGCGAGTTTAAGTCAAAGCAAGACCATTGCGGTCCTAGCCACAAGTCAAACGATTGTCAGTGAAAACGTCACCAAGCTGCTTGCTTCGTATGGACAGAACGTCAGAATTTTGCTCCAAGCCTGCCCGGGGCTAGTCGAATATATTGAACGCGGAGACTTGAACTCGAACGCGCTTCGATTGAAGCTAAACTCCTTCATTGCCCCGCTGCTCGAGCAAGGCGCAGATACGATTGTGCTCGGCTGCACGCACTATCCCTTTCTGGTGCCATTATTAAAAGAGCTAGCAGGCCCGAATGTGCGCTTGCTCGATCCAGCGCCAGCCGTGGCGCGAGAACTGGTCAGACGCCTAAGCGCGCACTTGAACGCGGACCCAAACGCAAACGCTCATGGTGCTGAAGATGGCTACAAAGAAACCTTCTACAGCAGCTCGGCAAGTTGTGCACTCCAAACCGTGATGCAAGGCCTTCTTCAGCACGGCGTCGAACTACACTCTCTTCCAATCTCGGTCTATACGAACCACTCCCACGAATCACCCCCAATCAATTAGGACGAAGTTTTCGATGGCCCCATTCTTTGTTGTTTTGTTGATTCTCGCGCTTGTCGTGATCATGACCTTGCGTAAGCGCTATCTGATGCTACAAAGAGAAGCCTTTATTCGTCGCTATAGCTTTCCAATGGGCTTGTACGGAAAACTTCGGGACCAACACCCGAAGCTTAACAATCGCGACAGCCAACTGATCTCCAGGGCTCTGCGCCAATATTTTTTGGCCCACCTCAAAAGCAATCGACGATTCGTGTCCATGCCCTCGCAAGTCGTCGACAGCTTATGGCATGAATTCATTTTGTACACCAAGGATTACCAAGACTTTTGCGACAAAGCTTTTGGTCAATTCATGCATCACAGCCCAGCCGTGACACTCTCTAAAAATATGCAAAGTAATGAAGGTTTACGGCGCTGCTGGTGGTATTGCTGCAAGGATGACAATATCAACCCCAAGCAAGCGACTCGACTTCCTCTATTGTTCGCGATTGACCAAAAACTAGACATCCCGAACGGGTTTCGCTACCTCGCTGATTGCGAAGGAGTTCGCCGCTTGCAGGACGGCACGAGTACAGCGTCCAGCCATTCCAGCACCGTGTATTGTGGTGGAGATTTCTCGAGTTCAAGCTTTGACGGAGGCACCGTGGGCTTCGGAGACGACAGCGGGAACAGCTCTGACTCGGGAGGTGATGGAGGCGACGGGGGGGGTGGCTGTGGCGGTGGAGACTAGGCCAGGCCCTACATTTTCGGTGCACACCGGTGCCGGGGATTCTAAACCGAAAAACGCATTTCAATTTCACCAATCACACCAAAGCTGGCGTCGACCCGATCGCCCGGTTTGACCGGAATCGGCGTAATACAGGTTCCAGTGGTGACCACCATACCCTCACCCAAGGTCATGCCAAGCGACGAAAGCTCGTTCGCCAGCCAAGTCAGCGCGATGCGCGGGTCACCCAGAACGTTCGCCCCGCTGCCGTGATGCGCCTCGGCAACGTCGCTGCTCTCACGGTAGACCTTGGCAGTCACTGCATGTTGGGCCAAATTAAGTACGCGCCAATTGCAGGTCGCAGCAGCACCTAGGGCAAATAAATGTGCGCAAGCGTCGTCCGCAATAAGCTGCGCAGAACCCACTGTCTCGAAAGCCTCAAAGCGGGAATCCGGGATTTCAATAGCGGGATGCAGGCTGGCCACACAATCCATGACCTCAGTGAGCAAGAAAGGGGTGGGGCGAGGACGGAGGCTAGCCCCCATTTTGAAAGCAAACTCGCATTCAGCCACACTCATACGATTATTTTTCAAGCTCACGGTACTTGCAGCGCGACGTACTTGCTCTTGCAAAATACGCCCGGCAAGCGGTCCATCAACGCGAATATGCTGCTGGCCTGCGGCACTAGTGGCCGCTATTTTCCAGCCATAAAGGGCAGAGGCAGTCCGCTTTTCAAGCTGTGACTGAATGGCATAGCCATCGACTCGAGAGAACGGGCGACACTCCTCGGGCAGGGCCGCAATCACATGCCCCGATTGCCACAGAGCCCACAAAGTTTGAGCAGCTTCTTGAATTTTGCTGGTTTCCATCACACGATCATACCTTCCAAACCGATCCATTCGTGGTCAAGCAATCCATTTGAGGCCGCTAGTGCGGTGAGTCACACTAGTTTTTGAGCGATGATTGGGTGAACTGGCCCGATTGGGGTATCGTGCTGCCATGAACATAGAAGGACACAAGCAATGAAGCCGAATTACTCTTTCCAAAAACGGCAAAAAGAGCTGGAAAAAAAGAAAAAGAAAGCTGAGAAATTGGCCAAAAAAGCTGCGGGAGGCGACCAGAGCCCGGACGATCCTTCGGTTGACGGCGAGGGCGAAGCTGATAGTGAAACTGAATCAGGAAGCGTTGAGGCTGGCGCTGACCTCCAGGCCGTCGTACCCCTGCCTGCTGGTGCGAGCATCCCTGCCAAAACATAGGGACGTAATGATTAGGTATCCGCCGAGACCAGATCAGTCGTTTCCCAGACCTGGCTGGCTATCCAGTCAATCGTTTGTTGACTTTCCGGGCAAAACGCATCAAAGCGAATGAAGCCATGCAGCATGCCCGGAACACATTGATAAGTGGTTTTCACGCCGGCTGCGATAAGCGCCTTGTAGAGACCCTCGCCCTCATCTCGCAAGATATCGCACCCAGCGGTCACAATGACAGTCGGCGGAAGGCCCGCCAAGTCTTTGGCCCGAATGGGCGAAACGTCATCTTCGTCGATTTCAAGCCTCAAGCGCTTTTTAGGCAGGTACTGCTGCCAATACCAATCCATCGCGGCTCGACTCAAATAGAAGCCTTCTGCAAATTGCGTGCACGAAGCGCTACTGAGTGAGCGATCAGCCACAGGATAGATCAACACTTGCCCACAGGGCAAAATGGCGGTCGGGTCACGCTTGAGCCAGCGACACAGCGTAATCGCAAGGTGACCGCCCGCGCTATCTCCGCCGACTAGCATCTGATGGACGCTTAGTCCAAGCGTTGCGGCCTGCTCCCCTAAATACGCGAATGCCGCTTGACAGTCCTGGTTAGCCATTGGATACAAAACCTCTGGCGACAAGCGATAGTCCACACAAAACACCTGGACCTGAAGAGTATTGGCCAGCCTGGCACAAAGGCCAGCATAGCCGTCCAAAGTACCGACCACCCAACCCCCTCCATGAAAATAGACCAAGGAACGTGCGGGCGGCGACTGGTCCGCTGTCTTGGGGACAAAACGACGTATCGCGAGCGCAGGGCGCGTGCCGCTCGCAGGCAGCCACAGATCTTCAACACTAGCCACCGAGGGCGCGGGCATACCCACCCACCCCGCCAGGGCCGCGTTGTCAGCGCGAGCCTTGGCCGGGGTCGGAATTCCTAGCCCGACCCCAACACGGTCCAAAATGGCCTGAGAGCCAGCAGTAGGGACATCAGATGCATTGGCCATAGGAGTCCACCATTTTCAGTCTTCGGTTTGTCGCAGGTCGACTTTCCTAAAGTTAACCCTGAAGCTGCACGCAATCCACAAAGTATTGATCCTCACCTTTTACATTTTCGATCACCAGACCATGTACATCGGTATGGAAGCCTGGGAAAGCTGCATTGAAATCACGTGCAAACTGCAGATACTCCACAATCGAGCGATTAAATCTCTCACCCGGAATGAGTAAGGGAATACCGGGTGGATAAGGGGTGACTAGGTTGGTCGTGACGCGCCCCAGGAGCTCATCAATGGGTACACGCTCGACTTTATGCCTTGCCAAGCATTCGAAAGCGTCCGAGGGCTTCATGGCTGGCTCCATAGTGGAGAGATACATCTCGGTAGTCACGCGCGCCACATCGTGCCTACGATACTCCTCATGGATCTGCTGTGCAAGGTCGCGCAGACCGGTTCGATCATAGCGCGGATGGGCTTGAACAAACTCTGGCATCACCCGCCATAAAGGTGCGTTCGTGTCGTAGTCCATTTTGAACTGCTGCAATTCGGTCACCAGTGTGTTCCACCGTCCCTTGGTGATACCAATCGTAAACATGACAAAGAATGAATACAGGCCGGTCTTTTCAACGATCACGCCATGCTCGGACAGGTACTTGGTGACGATCGAGGCAGGGATGCCGTTTTTGGAGAATTTGCCATTGATGTCCAAACCAGGGGTCACAATGGTTGCCTTGATCGGGTCGAGCATATTAAAGCCCGACGCGGTCTTACCAAAGCCGTGCCATTTGTCCGAGGACTTCAGGAACCACTCTTCGCGCTTGCCAACTCCAAGATGCTCAAACTCTTTGGGGCCCCAGACTTGGAACCACCAGGAATCATCACCAAACTCAGCGTCCACCTTGCGCATTGCGCGCCGGAAATCCAGCGCCTCTGAAATCGACTCTTCGACCAAGGCGGTACCGCCCGGTGGCTCCATCATCGCCGCCGCCACATCGAGCGAAGCAATGATTGCGTACTGAGGCGAGGTCGACGTGTGCATTAGATAAGACTCGTTGAAGCGGAATTTATCTAACTTCACAGTCTCAGATTCTTGAATCAGAATTTGAGAAGCCTGGGACAGGCC
>JAYUOT010000047.1:0-3669 GCA_043760705.1 Betaproteobacteria bacterium | reverse complement strand
TGGTACACGGGTTGTCGTTATCTCACAATTGACAATTAATCGCAAGAAAATCACGTAACTTATTGAAATATATAAGAAAGATGTGGGTAATTGAAAGTCCATTAACCCCACCCTTGATTGATATTGGCGCCGGTCTCAAGCTCTTTGCTTTTTCACTGAGACAAAGGGTAGGGTCAAATGGTTCGAGTATCGAGAGAAGTTTGGGTTGGGCTTGTCGCGGCGCTTAAGTCCTCTGGGTTGAGCGCAGTGGCGTATGCAAAGGAACATGATTTGCCGGTGAGGTTGCTCTATCACTGGCGCTGCAAGTTGAAGAAGGTCTCATCGCGAGCGGGTAAGCCGATTTCAGTAAAGGGCGAACCAGGCGGCGGTTTTGTGGCGCTTCGGGTGCTGCCTGAGGCGAGCGCTCGTTCGACATTCGCACCGTGCACCCTGGTCCTCCATTCGAGCCTTCGTTTGGAGATGGCTGTGTTGCCCGATCCGAGCTGGTTGCGAGCGTTAGCTCAGGGTGATCGCTGATGCATCCGGGCAGTGACCTTAGCCGAGTGTATTTGTGCCGTGAGCCGATTGACTGTTGGGTCGTACCGCGAAGAAATAGTACACTCGGTAAAACTTAACTCCCTTGAACTACGCGCAGGGCGATTTCATTTTTTTGCAGCTTTCCATGTAGGCATTTCTTTTTGCCGATTCACCTCCGTTCCCAATATCGCCTGGGAGCTGGCACCTGTAACTTTGCTACCATTGCGTCATGCACCCTTCCATCCGAGGCCACCTCACCGCTATTCGTCAAATCTGCTCTGAGCACGGTATCGCCCGATTAGAGATATTTGGCTCAGCCGCGCGCACGGTAGACTTTCTTGAAAAATCCAGTGACGCTGATTTCTTAGTGGAGTTTTTGCCTGATACTCAACCTGGATTGAATGAGTTTTTTGGTGCAAAAGCTGATCTTGAGAAAATCCTAGGCTGTTCGGTTGATCTAGTGCAGGCCAAGGCAGTGCGTAATCCCTATGTGTTGGCTAACATCAACAAGACCCGCGAGTTGGTGTATGCCGCAACGTGATCCTCGCGCATTCTTGTGGGATGCAATGGAAGCGGCGCGCGCCATCGAGGGATTTATTGCGGGGATGGATGCTCAGGCCTACGCCAGTTCTGCAATGGCGAACGCGGCCGTAGAACGTAAGTTTGAAATTATTGGCGAAGCACTTAACCAGTTGTACAAGCTTAACCCTGCGTTAGCCTCGCGGATACCTGAACTATCAAAAATCGTTGCCTTTAGAAACCAATTGATTCACGGCTATGCCGCTGTGGACGCCTATGTGGTTTGGAATATTGCCCATCAATCGCTCCCTGGTTTGATGACCGTGGTGAACGATTTGCTTCACGAATTGGATGCTGCTTAAGGCCAAAGGGCGTTGTCCACTTAAACGTGCCTTGAGCGAGCAAGAGCGGCCAGACACGAGACTCATGCCACGCTTACCCCCATCAGATTCGACTTAGAGCACCGACTTATTCTGAGCCCGTTTACGGCCAAGCGCTTGGCGATCATGATGGCGGAGTTTGTGCAAAGTGATGAAACCAAGTATGGAGCTTTGCCGATGGACAGCGTTCTCGTAACAGAATTTACGCGCTCTAACAGGTCGAATGAGTGCCTAAATGCTCGGGCACCCCGACGTGAAGCATTTGAAAAGAAGAACAACAATAACAACAGCCATTAAAGCGAGGCCCTTGATAGTCTCGAAGAAATAGACAACAAAGCCGATTATCACGGCAATCGCAACAAGGCTATGCCAAAGATCTTCCTTCGAGTTACCAGAGTTCAATTGTTGGTTCCTTCGTCTTTAGTTCAGTTTATGGTATCAAACACAACCCATTGCGGATGAGCAGCCAGATACACGGGAGACAGAATCACCTCAACGGTGGGCGGATAGCCTTTTTAAGCAGCATTTCTGAATGATCAAGCTGATTTGGCGAACGATTTAAAGCCCCTAACGGTCTGTCTGTTGGAAAAGATCGAGGTCATGATCATGGACCCTAGCCGCAAAGTGGTGCCCTGAGTCACTTTTCACCCGCAAAGTGCCCTGCGGGATCCCTTGATGGGGCCTGTCGGGCAGGCTGGCGCAGCTCTGCTCCTGACTTGAGCTTTGCAAGCCATGGTTTGCGAGTTGCGTTGTCCCTTTTGGCGTTGTCCCAGTCGGCGCAGCTTAAGTTTGTCCGAATGACATCTGCCCGCGCGCTGCGGCGCGCGGCGGCGCTCTAGCCTCCGATATTGAGATTGGCCGCTGAGCCGAATCTCTGAATTAAGGTCACCGAGCCACATTCACCCTCGCCATGCTTGAGCCCAGCTTGATCAAACAAGTGCTTGGTCAGCACACGCTGCACCACTTGGAGCACTGGCGTGAGCAACTGCGCTTGGGAGGCCAGCAAAAGCCTCAGGCCAATCGGCAAAGACAGCACCCATTGGCGCACTGGTACATTTGGTATGACATGATCGACCAAGTGAGCCGCAGTCTCTGCCATTCGGCGAGCACCACACGACGGGCAAAAGCCTCGCCGCTTGCATGAAAACGCCACCAGCTTGTCGTGGGCGCAGTCCGCACTCCGCAAGCGTAGAAAGCCATGCGCCAGAATGCCACACTCCAGAAAAGCCTCGAACTCGTCTCGCACGAACTTAGGCAAGCCAACTCCTGAAGCTTGCTCGACTTGCGCGAAGAAACTCGCCGCGTGTTCCTGCACTAGGCGATACAGTTCGGTTTGCTCGGGGCGATGGCGCTCATAGTGAGTGGGAGCTGCGCCCGCTGCCGCGCTGGGCTGGCGAGCGTTGTATGGCACTCGTGGCTCATGAGGATTGAACTCCCGAGCATCTCGTGCCGCGCAAAGTCGCGCAATTGGCTATTGGGCCTAGTGCTTTAGTCTATAGCGCTTTAGTCTAAGCCGATCCTAGCCCAATGACTTTACCGAAAAGGTCCGTAGCGATAGCTATTACCCGAATCGCAGTATCGGCCAAGACCGTCACGCGATGCGGCTGCCGTACCGCTGGCCCACATAAGCGGCCAGGTCGCTCAGGTCTTGGGCACTGTAGCGGCCACGCGAGCGGGCCATCTGCGAGATGGCATTGACTGCATAGTCGATCTCGGCCGGATTGTTGGCGGCTTTGCCCAGCGCAAAGGCACTGCCCACGACATCATCATGGCAGTCGACACAACTCACTCCCGTGCGGGGATAGGCATTTTAAACACACTTTTCCCGTAAAGCTCCCCTAACCGATGGCCGAAAACAACCTCTTTGGCGGTGAATGGCACCCCACTGTCGCATGGGACAAGCGTTGGCTCGGGGATAGGCAATTTAAACACTCTTTTCCCAGAAAGCTCCCCTAATCGATGGCCACAAACAGCCGCTTTGGCCGTGAAAGCCGGTCGCATTTCGCGTGCAATGGGGTTAGCTTTTGCCTGATCGGGCTTCGAGACGCTCTCCAACCTCTGCTAAGCCCCTCTTTTGCTGCCTCTTGTTTGACGCCAGCACAGCCCTCTGCCTGAGCTGATCGCATCCGAGGTCACTCTTATTTGAGGTCACTGTATTTTGGCTTCACGCCAGGAGAGTGGGACTTACCTCGTCGCTTTACTGCTCAGCAAAACTCATCTGCCCTCGCGCGGGCGACTTTGGCGGTGCTCGGGC
>JAYUOT010000046.1:0-3671 GCA_043760705.1 Betaproteobacteria bacterium | reverse complement strand
AGTTTTCAGGCGTAATCTCCAAAACACAACTATCGAGTAATTAGAGGGTATAGCGCAGATTCGTGGGGAAGTTTTTCCGCCGTTCGAGAAAAAGCCGTGTTTGAGCTTGAGTTGTCATAAGGTGCCACACGGAGTTACCCACAAAGTTGCGCTATACCCCTAATTAGACCCAGATACACATAAATAGAACTTTTGTGCTATTCTGTATCCATAATCTTTTCCCCAAGGGGACTGCCTGCTTTAGCTGGCAGGTGAATTGGCCGAAGGCGGCGGAAGCCGCTCCTTGGCTCACCCCATGCTTTGCTGCAAATTCCCGAATTGCTAACTCCATAATTGCGACCATAGACACGCCAAGCTTCTCCGATAGAAGGTCTAGTAATCGTTTGACTTCTACCGTGAAACGGAAAGACATTGAAATTCGGTTTGGCCCTTGCTTTTTCATGTAACGCATGATACCATGCATTTGCGGTTAAGCAATAGGCCAAATGAAGACGTTCAAGTATCGATTTTACCCAACTCGCGCACAAGAAACGGCAATGTATGCCATGATCGAAGCGCATCGTGCCGTATACAACTCCGCGCTGAATGAGTGTTTTTATTAAACGAAAACGGGTTCACCCTTAAATTAGGTGAAGAATATTAAGAATCGCAATAAGCACGGAGCCAAGCGATCGCGCCGAGGGTTTGGGTCCAGGCGCGGATGGCGAAGGCAGCGTATTCAATGGCCTCAGTGTCGTCACCAAAACCGACATAACGGGGCAACTCAGCGGGCATCCGGTGGTCGCCCAATAGATACTTTGGGATATGAGGGTTAATCTTGACCGCCTTCTTGAGCATCTGCTGAGCAGTCAAATTGGAGCCACCCTCTTGCTGAAAGGTGAGTAATGCGCGACTGTAAGCCCAATTAGCCGCACCATCGTCAGGGTAGTCGCGCAGCAGTTTATGCAGCGTAACCTCGGCCAGTGGTGTGTGCTCCTCAAGTAGGCAGGTGGCCAACGAATATCGCACACCCTGGTTGTCACTCGGATTGAGTTTGAGCATACGGGTGTAGATCTCCATGGCCCGTGCACGATTGCCCAGCACCCATGACAACTCTGCCAGTCCAGCCAGCGCGCGCATGTAGGGTCGGGTCTCGACCACACCCCAGAAGTGGCCGATGGATTCGGTAAATGGCTCTGGTCCCAGCGCCCGTTCACCGGCGGCAACCGCCTGTTGGAGGAATTCGAGTTTGCGAGCTGGACTGGGATCCAGTTCAGCCAACAGACAGTAGGCGTCAGCACAATCGGGTGAGAGATCTAGGGCCTGCTTGGCCAATGCCGCTTGGCGCTTGGGTGACGCTTCCTCATGCGCTTGAGCCATGAGCACTTGAGCCTTTTCTAGGGGTGTTTCCGGGGCCAGTTCTGGAATCCGGCCGCCATTGCGGCTCAGCATATTTTGGAGAAAGGCATTGGCCTCGTCGATGGACTCAAACTGTTGCGAGGCCAGTATTTTGCTCAAGTCCGCCATGGTTTTGTCCATGGACAGACGTGAGGGCATGGCCGACGGCGCAGCCCGTTCCATTTTGGGCTGACGTCCAGAGCGTTTGGGGGCTTTTGGCGAATTGGGTCTCTTACTCATGGCACTGTCCAAACAGTCTACTGCCAGATGGGCAGATTGCCCAAATAGATCAAAGCGCTCACACTGATCATCATGTGTCGTTCAGCCATTTCAATTCTGCAGACGCTCTTTCTACCTCAATTGCCACCCGGCCTGCAGTTGCGCATCATCGCTACTGAAACAAACGAGCGCGGTTTGGAGGTGAAGCTGACCTCGGTGAATCGAACCGCAGCATGCCCCTGCTGTCATCAGCCCGGCCAACGGGTGCACAGCTCATACTCACGGCATGTGTCTGATGTGCCGTGCGGAGATCACTGTGTTCGACTGAGACTGTGGGTGCGCAAATTCTTCTGCGACAATTCCCAGTGCGCTCGCCGCATTTTTGCCGAGCGTTTGCCCGGGCTGACCATGCCGTATGCCCGTCGAACTCAGCGACTGGATGAGCGCTTAACTCAGCTGGGTTGCGAATCGGGCGGTGAAGCGGCTGCACGCATGTCGCAGACCCAGCATCTCGGCCCTTGGTCACCGGATGTCATTCTGCGCCTCATCCGGCAGTGGCTTGATCCGCTCGCACAAACGCCGCGTGTCTTGGGTGTCGATGACTGGGCCAAACGCAAAGGACACACCTACGGCACCATTCTGTGCGATTTGGAGCAACACCGTGTCATCGAACTTCTAGCCGACCGCGAGGCCGAAACGTTGAGTCAATGGCTCAAAGCCCATCCCGGCGTTGAAATTGTTTGCCGAGATCGGGCCAGTGCCTATGCCGAGGGTGTTCGAACTGGCGCACCCAGCGCCATCCAAATCGCCGACCGCTTCCACTTGATGGTGAATCTAGGTGATACCGTCAAACGCATCGTGGACCGACATCACGATCATCTGCATGTCCTAGTCGAGGAAGTCATACCGGCTGCTCCAGCGATGCCACCGGTCTCATTGCCCAATCCCACCCGCCCTTACAAAGGGCGTCTATCACCTAGTCCTCGACCCCCAAGCACCGTTCGTCTCCATCAAGAAACCCGCCGTCAGATTCGTTTGGCGCGTTGGCAAGAAATATGCCGCCTTAAAGCAGACGGCCTCACGCAACGCGCCATCTGTCGACAATTGCACACCACCCGTAGAACAGTGCGACGCGCTTTGCAGACAGAAGGACACCCCATTACCAATGGCAATACCTTGAAAACGCTTGAGCCGTTTGTGGAATTTCTGACTCAGCGCTGGCATGCCGGTCAACACAACGCTCGCCAACTTCACCGCGAATTGGCAGCCCAAGGCCATTTCGTCTCTTACCATGCGATCATGTATTTCGTTGCCCCGCTTCGTAAGGCCGCTCGCGAATCTCAGCTTGTCAGTCCACCGATGGACGTCGTCGCCGATCCAGTAATTCCCTCTCCACCCGCTGCGCTTGAGTCTGAAACGGCTTTACCCCAAATTCTGATTCACCAAAAGCCCCTGCGCCTCGCTGGGCGTCTTGTCGCCCGGTTGCTCATGGGCAATATCACCTTCACCACGCACTACCAAGCCCATTTGGATCAGCTCTGCACTGCCCTACCTGAGCTTGAATTGACGCGCCAACTGGCTACATCCTTCCGCGCTATCCTTAATCAACGCCAGTCCGATCAGCTCGATCCCTGGCTCCAACATGCTGCCACCTGCTCCCTGCCAGAATTTCATGCCTTTGCTGAAAGTCTCTCCCGGGACAAGGCCGCTGTCAGCATGGCCGTCACTTTGGATTGGAGTTCTGGTCAAGTCGAGGGGCAGGTCAATCGCCTCAAACTCATCAAGCGCTCGATGTATGGTCGCGGTAAGCTCGATCTTCTCCGTAAACGCGTCCTTTACAAGCACAAATCCTCGCCTCCGCCTTAGTATTCTTCACCTAATTCAAGGGTGAACCCGTTTTCAATTAAAAAAAACAGGCTGAAGCCAAACAGGTGCTGGAGGCACGCGCCAAAGAGCGCGATGAGGCTGAAAGCGCAGCATATGAAGCCAAACTAGCTGAACGGGCTCAGCGAGCTGAAGACAGTGGTAAACCACCGCGCGGACGTCAACCCAAACCGCCCGCCCCTGGCCCGCGC
>JAYUOT010000045.1:0-7556 GCA_043760705.1 Betaproteobacteria bacterium | reverse complement strand
GCGCCTCGCTCCAGTGCCCGGCGCGCATTTGAACCACGGCGTGCCGAATATTGACCATGACTAGCTCCTCGTTGGTAGGCTTTAGCCTGCAAATCCTGGCAGGCGTTTACGAATAATAGACTCGGCCTCGCTCATGATGCGATCAACGAGTTCTTTGACCGTGGGTACATCGTGAATCAAGCCGGCCACCATGCCGCAGGACCAAACACCAGCTTCCATATCGCCGGTCTTCATGATTTTTGGATAAACACCAGCGACTTCGTCGATGATGTCCTCGAACTTGATATTGCCGCCGAGCGCTTTTTCCTTTTCGAGCAGTCGTTGAGCGGCTCCGTTGTTGAGCACACGCTCGGTATTGCGCAGGGGCCGCATCACCAGCCGGGTATCCAGCTCACTGGCGGCAACGATGGCGTCCTTCACGTTTTGGTGTACCGGAGCTTCTTTCGTGGCGATAAAGCGTGTGCCAAGGTTCATGCCTTCTGCGCCGAGAGCAAGGGCCGCCACCAAAGATCGTCCATCGGCCATGCCACCCGAGGCTACGAATGGAATTTTGAGCTCTTCAGCCGCGCGCGGCAAGAGGATAAAGTTGGGCACGTCGTCTTCACCAGGATGACCGCCACATTCAAAACCGTCGACGCTCACCGCGTCGCAGCCAATGGATTCGGCTTTTAAAGAGTGCCGCACGGACGTGCATTTATGGATCACTTTGATGCCTGCTTCGTGCAGGCCTGGCAACCACTTTTGGGGGTTGTTCCCAGCGGTCTCCACAACTTTCACTCCGCCTTCAATAATGGCGCGAATGTAGCCTGGGTAATCCGGTGCATTGACGATCGGCAGGAAGGTGAGGTTGACGCCGAAGGGCTTGTCGGTCATCTCTCGGCAGCGACGAATTTCTTTGGCGAGATCCTCCGGGGTTTTCTGAGTCAGGCCGGTAATGATGCCCAAACCTCCTGCATTCGAAACCGCTGCCGCGAGCTCGGCAAAGCCCACGAAATGCATGCCGCCTTGAATGATAGGGTGCTCGATGCCGAACATTTCCGTGATTCTGGTTTTCATATGAAGTGAGGTCCTTGAAGGCTGGGCGCAATTTCGCGAGTTTAGGTGTTGATGGATCATAGCGCCTGTTGGGAGCGAAGCTCGGTCAACATAGGCTTTTGGCGGTACGCGAAGAGCCGGCAAAAGACGCAAATCGCGCAAACACGCCCGCGTGAGTTTAACTGCAAAATTGCTTTAAATGTCGATGTCGAGCGATTAGCAAATAGGGTGGGCGACTACCGGGAAGAATTGGCAATCTTCGATCGCTATGGAAGCGTCAAGACCCGATTCTTTCGAAGTGAGGGCTTTTCTGGAACGCCACATCTTTCTCCCGATAAAACCAAGATTTTGAGTGAGTGGAGCAGTACGGACAATGGGGATGCAGTGAATGTTGCGGTGGGCACGGTTTTTGATCGCAATGGCACCGTCCTGAAACGCTATCCGGGCTACAGTGCTTACGCCTTTTTCGCTGACGGCCGAATATTGATGGCTTCCGGCGATACCTTGTACATCGCTTCAGCGGCGCTTGGCAATCCGGTCCTTTTCAAGCGCTTTATTGGGGATCGTCCGCGCGGCATGAGAATTAGCCCGGATGGCACGAAAATCGCACTCAGCCTGTATGGCAATGGTGTTGACCCCACAAGCGCGGTGAACTACGCCCATGTCTGGATGATGAATGCGGATGGTTCCAACTTGCGGCAATTAACGACGTCCTCGTCGAATGATGACGTAGGGGATTTCTCCCCTGATACCGCTTTGCAGGAGATATTTTTAGGACGATCCTCGGTACTGGAGAAACAACGAAGTTGTCCAAGCAAGATGGGACGGACCTTGCGGTGTCCGACGATGGATTGGAAATTTCCTTTTATGACCGGTTTCGGCCGGTCAATGTCTCGGATACGGCGCTGGTCATCACCAATACCCAGGCCAATCAAATCGCGGGGTTCTTGATCACGGGCGATTTTTCAGGAACACCCAAGCAATCCCCCGATAAGAGCAAGATCGCGATTGAATGGCATGATATTGACCAAGGAGACGTGGGCGGAGTGAGCGTTGTCACGGTGTTCTCCCGCATGGGTACGATTTTGCAGCGTTTCGTTGATTACAACAGTTGGGCCTGGCTTCCCGATGGCCGACTGCTGCTCGCCAGTTATGACGAGATAAGAGTCACCACGGCGGCCGGAGCGGAGAGCACGAACTTGATCAAAACACTTCCGGACTATGTGACTGCCCTGGTGGTGAGCCGCGACGGCACGAAGCTGGCCTTTTCCATGAATCAAAACACCTGGTTGATGAATATCGATGGGACCGGGTTGAAGAAAATGAACTCAACCGACCGGGATTTTTATCCGAGCGATTTTTCTCCCGACGGGAAGTTCTTAATGGTGCAAGCCAATGAGTCGTCCTATGAGGCCTGGGCCATCCCTGTGGATGGCGAACGCGTGCCGGTCGTTTTTGGCGGCGTGGTGCCGACCAGTGCCTATCGGCTTTTGCAAAGCGATGGCTTGGTGGTGTACCCAAGCGGACGGGTGAGTTGGCGCAATTAGACGGTATGCTGCGATGCCTGGTGGTCGAAGGGTCGTGATGGGTTCCTAAAGCTCCGTTCTTAGCGACCAGATTTCAGGGAACAACACCACATCCAGCATCTTGCGCAAATAGCCGACCCCGCCCGTCCCCCCGGTGCCGCGTTTCATGCCAATCACTCTCTCGACGGTCGTCACGTGCCGAAAGCGCCATAGGCGGAAGGCATCTTCAAGATCCATCAACTCCTCGGCAAGTTGGTACAGATCCCAGTACTGTTTTGGGTCACGGTAAACCTGTAGCCAGGCCTGTTCCACTTGCTCGTTGGCTGGATAGGCTTGGGTCCAGTCGCGAGCAGTATGACTGGCCGGCACAGTAAGGCCGCGACGCGCCAACAACATTAAGGCTTCGTCGTAAAGCGATGGGGCTTGCAAAGCTAATGTTACTTTCGCAAGTAAATCCGCGCGATGAGCATGGGGCTTGAGCATCGCTTCGTTCTTGTTGCCCAGCGCAAACTCAATGCAGCGATATTGAAAACTCTGAAAGCCACTCGAGCTCGCCAAGTAGGGCCGTATACCGCTGTACTCTGGCGGTGTCATGGTGGCCAGCACGTCCCAGGCATGAACCAGTTGCTCCATAATTCTGCTGACCCTTGCAAGCATTTTGAAGGCCGTTCGCAGATCGTCATGCCTGACCTTATCAATGGCCGCCAACAGTTCGTGCAGCATGAGCTTCATCCAGAGTTCACTGGTTTGATGCTGGATGATGAAGAGCATCTCGTTGTGATCGGGCGAGCGCGGCTTTTGCGCGCTGAGTAAGGCGTCGAGCTCAAGGTAGTCGCCGTAACTCATCGCTCCGCTCATGTCTAGTTTGGGGTTTTCTTGCCGCACGACCTCACGCGCTGAGGGGGCGTGTTGAGATGGCTTTTTATGGGAAGTCATAGCGGCCTTGCGGGTTTCATGGAGTGAAAACCATAGCACCAGGAAATGGCTTGTGGTGTCGGTTATTGGCGACACTGAAGGCAAGGATTCTAAAAATGGCCGCGACTGCGGGCCCGTTCAAAAGGTCTCTCTCAAATAATCAGCTAGGCTGGCGTCCAGGCATGCCGTGAGAGATAATCCAGCACGATTTGTTGCGCGGTCGTCGTAGGTTTTTCAGTCTGAGTGAGCACTCGGACGTTGCGAACAATGGGGTCGTTGTCCAGGTGGACGTAGGCAAGATTTGCCAACTTCGCAATAGACTCCGGCATGAAGGCACTACCAAAGTTGGTTCTTACCAAGGCAGCGATCAAATCTTCGCGATCTGATTCTTGGACGACGTTAAGGTTGACGCCAAGCGCAATCAACAACTGATCGATGTAACTGGAAAACTCACAGGCCGTGCGATCACAATAGTTTTCGCGGTGAAGTTCGGAAAGAGACACGCTCTGACGGCCATTGAAGCGGTGGTCGTCACCGATAGCGAAGACAAAGTGCTCTGAGAACATTGGCCGTGCCGTAAAGCGTTTGGGAAACTCCTGCGGCGACGCCAAGATGGCAAGATCAATGTCGCCAAGATCGAGGGCTACGGTAAGCATCTCTAAACTACCCACTTGAAATTTAAAGTCAATGTCGGGATGTAGTTCATTGCATGAAGCGAATCCTTTAATCAACTGTTGGAAGCCGATGGTACACATGATCCCCACCTCAACCCGTTCCAGTTTCTGGTGAACCAATTGCCGGGCACGTTCACGTGCCTCAAGGGTGCTGTCGTAGATCTTTCTAAAACTGGGAAGCATTTCATGGCCCAAATGCGTCAGAGTTATCGGCTTCGAATTGCGGTCAATTAGGCGTCCACCGACAAGCTCTTCCAAGCGCTGAATCGCTTTAGTGAGGGCCGGTTGCGAAACAAAAGCCCGTTGCGACGCACGGGTAAAGCTGAGAGTATCGACGACTGCCAAGAAATATCTGATTTGATAGAGTTCCATGGGGCCTCGATGACCTTCGGTCGGTGGCGGCAAAACTTACAGAGGTTCTGATACTTGTTTCTTATGGCGTCATGAATATCGAACATTTCCCTTGGTGCCAATAAGCACCTAGCATGTACTAACGGTCGGTTGTTAGTCGAGTGTGGTGACTATAGGGGTGATTGTAATGTGTTTTGTGGATACTTCGGACGAGTCAAGGTTGGTTTCATTGATCGACTTCGCTCAATTGTGTAAGCGTTACAGCGCTTCTGGGCGACAAAGGTGGTATTCCGTTGGGTGATGCCATCTTCGATCCTGGCAAGCCCAGATATCTACAAACTGTTTTGGGGAATCGGTTACGTGTTTGTTCCTTAAGGAAACTCGTCACGCGCGACGGGTGAAATGCAGGGCTCATCGCTCTTGGATCTATCTATAAACCAAACTGAGGAAATAATGCCATGAAGGATCAACGATTACTATCCACCCTTATCGGTATGTCCCTGGCAACGACCGTCGGCCTCGTGTCGGCGCAAACCAGTGCGACTAAGACCGAAGAGTCTCGATCCCAAGTGAAGATGGATCGCGATGAGTTTTTAAAGACCCACACCTACGATGCTGGTCGCCAAGAATGGATGCTCAAACCTGGCGTGCAAACACCCACGGGTGTAACGCCTAGAGCCGAAATTACCGCGGCGAGGGACAAGTTTCTGAGCATGCATCGTTGGAATGCGGGTAGCCAGGATTGGGTCAAGCTGCCTGGTCCCCGTGAGATGAGCAAAGTGAGTCGTTCGCAAGTGAAAATGGAGCGCGACGCCTTTACCAAGACCATGGTTTTCAACAATGAAACTGGACTTTGGTCGCCTCGTTAGCCTGAAGCACGTACCAGCCCCAGGCTGGTACTGTTAGCTCAAGCGTAGACCACTGTACGAGAAGGTGCCTTAGACCCTCGCGCCCATCGTTGATTGGATTGTCACTGGATAGGGTTGTCAAATGTTCCTTGCCCGGAAAGCATTTTGCGTTTTTCTCGGAGTCTTTTTAGTGGGGTGTGAATCTCTACCCCGCCTGTCTCAGATCGAAGAGATTAGAGCATCGCGTAGAGCAAAAGCGGTTCAAGTGGTTGCAATCGATGGAACCTTGATGGTCCCGTATCGTGCCATGATTGAGGGGGCCTTAGGAATTGTTACCGATGATTCTCTTCTCGCTCAACAAAGCAAGGTGCTAGAGGCCCTAAATGGTGAAGCGCCATCGTCCGGCAACAATGTGGAGATCCTTCTGGATGGTCCGCAGACTTGGCAAGCGATTTGGCGGGCGATCAAATCGGCGACTCACCATATTCATATTGAGAGCTTCATCTTTGAGGATCTTGATTTTGAATCGCGTTTGTCAGAGCTTCTCATTGCACGTCAAAAAGCGGGCGTGGAAGTCCGTATTATTTATGACAGCATAGGCTCAAGCGCAACACCGAAGGCGTTCTTTAAGCGACTCAAGGATCATCGCATTTCCCTTTGCGAGTTTAATCCTACTCACTTTTTTAGCGGACGCCTGCTCAAGCTGAATCACCGCGATCATCGTAAGATTGTGGTCGTCGATGGAAAGATTGCATTCACCGGTGGAATAAATTTCCACTCGGTTTATCGCAGCGGTTCAGCGACGCAAATTCTTGCGCGCATGCCTACCATCGATGAAGGTTGGCGCGATACCCATGTCGAGCTACGTGGCGCTTCAGTCCATGGCCTTCAAAAGCTCTTCTTGAATACTTGGGACAAGCAGCAATGCGGAGCTGTCTCTACCGAGAAGCTCTATCCGCAGGTCGAGCGTGATGGACCTCATCAAGTGGCCATTGTGGGCAGTAGTCCCGACAATAACCTGAGCCATATGTACCTACTGCTGACTGCCAGTATTACCTATGCGCGCGAGAGTGTTTGGCTGACCACTGCTTATTTTGTGCCGGACCCCAACACCATTAACGCGCTCAAAGCCGCGGCTAGGCGCGGTGTGGACGTTCGCCTGCTTTTGCCCGGCCTTTCGGACTCGGCATTGGCCTTTCACGGGGGGCGCGCCCACTATGAAGAGTTGCTGGCAGGAGGGGTCAAGATATTCGAGCAGCGGGACGTACTGTTGCACGCCAAGACCATTGTGGTTGATGGTGTTTGGTCGTCGATTGGGTCATCGAACTTTGATTGGCGCAGCTTTTGCCATAACGATGAGGTAAACGCCATATTTCTAGGCGAAGCTTTTGGCACGAAAATGCGCGAGGTATTCAAGCACGACCTATCGCTTGCGCACCCGGTGTTGCTAGAGGAGTGGCGTATGCGTGGCTCTGCGATCAAGCTGCGCGAATGGCTTGCGCTTAAGTTCGATTATTTGTTGTAGCGGTTAGGAATGCGCCGCGTCGAACGACCCACCTTCAGGCACATTAGATGGTTGCCGCTTTTTAAGTCTTAACCCGAGGAGTTCCCTTTGAAAACGATACTTTTATCTTCGCTAACCCTCTCTGCCTCAATGTTGGTGACTGCCGCAGGAGCGCAAAGCAACTCAGGCGGCACCGCGCAATCGCCAGTTGATCCTTCCGCATTCATCAATCAGTTCGAAGCAACTTTTGGTAAATTTGAGGGATATCGCCGCTCTGGTGCCAAGGGCATCTGTGCCTCAGGTGAGTTTATGGGTACCTCAGAGGCACGTGCTTTATCCACGGCGTCGGCTTTTAGCGGTAGGCCTGTGCCGGTGGTGGTGCGGTTCTCGATGGGGGGTGCCAATCCTAAAGCACCTGACAATGCGAAGTCGCAACGCAACTTGGCGCTACAGTTCAATTTGCCCGACGGCGAGCAATGGTTGATGGGTAACATTTCGGCGCCGGTGTTTGGTGCCGCGTCACCACAGCAGTTCTTGGAGCTATTGGCCTCTCGTCAGGCCGATCCCGCGACCAAGATGCCCGATCCTGCGAAAATCAAGGCCTTCAACGATGCAAACCCAGAAGTGCTTCTTCAGGGCAAACACTTTGCTTCCCAGCCCGTACCGGCCAGTTTTTCCAGCGTCAATTACTGGGGCGTACATG
>JAYUOT010000044.1:0-7587 GCA_043760705.1 Betaproteobacteria bacterium | reverse complement strand
GGTCCATGATGATGGGCGTGCCGACAACCACACATATCGCACTGAATACCCCGGAAAAAAAGCGCAGCGCCATCCATGACCAGAGGAGAGGTTGGGGGCCGAGCGTTTCTTGCAAATTCACGGCGGTATTGCCGATAAGTGAAAGGGCCGGAACGCTAGCCCCGGAGAGAAGAGCTCCCCAAAGCGTTGTGAAGGCGGACCCGAGCAGGCCAGCCATCAAGGTGACACTTCGAAAACGGGTCAGCGAGAGCGGCGCCGCGATCAGGGCGCCGATCAAATAGCCCAGATAATTAGCACTGGCAACATCGCCAGCTTGCGACAGGCTCCAACCCAGCTCGGTCTGCATCTGAGGCAAGAGCGGGGTATAGGCAAAACGACCGATGCCCATGCAGGCGATCATCATGGCGGCACCGCTGAGGGCGGTAAAATAAACCTGCATGCGCTTTACGCTTTCTGAGTAAACCGTTGAAGCATGATGATCGCAGGCTCCAAAGCAAGCTGTCCTTGCGAGATCATTTCAATCACTTGCGCTGCGTCGAAGTGTTCAAACCTTTCAACTTCGCCATCAAGGTTTACAGGAACGAAATCGATGGGGAGTGTCACCAAAAATGCATAATTATCTTGCACCATATGACCTTCACTGACCCTGCGGTTGATGCGGCTGGTGGGCAAGCCCTGCATCTCCCGAAGCAAGCTCGCGGGGATGCCCGCTTCTTCCCAAGATTCTCTTTGGGTCGCTCGCTTGAGGCTTTCCCTTTGTCGAATGCCGTCGACGATCTCGGTGCCGACCAAGCCACCGGCAAGTGTGTCCCATAGGCCTGGATCGGTATCTTTGTCCCGTGCTCTTTGCTGAAGCCAAAAGCGACCATCGGGGCGCCGACCCACCAGATGGGTCGCGGCCATGTGCAGGCCTAGCGGACGCATGGTGGCGCGCTCAATCACGCCCAAAGGTGTGCCGTCATCGGCCACGACCGCCAGTAGCTCGTCGCGCCAACGGGGCAGGCGACCGGCCTGTCTCAGCGTGGTGGCGATCTGCTCCAAGACCGGAACACTGTCTTTTGAACAGAGCGGGCTGAGTAGCAAGCATGCTTCGTCAATATGGAGGCCAGCGACCTTGGCTTGCAAGAAACGAGCGGTGTCCTGCGTGACTGTTCCGACCACTTTGCCATCAATTTCGAAAGGCCAACGCTGGGCAATTTGCGCCCTTTCATCGGGGTCATGCAAACCCGATTGTGCTTGCCGCAACATGGCATTGAGCATTGGCTCAAGTGGGCGGGGGGATGGAGACAGGCTACAGGCCACTAGGTGGAGGTTCTTTGCTTGGACGCGGGGGGATGCTTTTGAACGTAGCGCTTAATACCGTTAAAAATAGCCTTGGCGATTTTTCGTTGATAGCCGGGATCGGAGAGTCGCGCTTCCTCCTGAGGGTTGCTGATAAAAGCGGTTTCGACCAGGATGGACGGAATGTCAGGGGCTCGAAGAACCGCGAAGCCGGCCTTTTCGACGCCGCTCTTGTGCAGCTTACCCAGGCCCCCAAGTTGGGCGAGAACCCCCTCTGCAAGATGGGTGCTGTCCCGTATCTGGCTCTTGGTGCTGAGGTCGAGCAGGATTTTCGCCGCTTCGTTATTGCGCGCTTTGAGATTGACGCCACCGATCAAATCTGCGCCATTCTCTTTGTTGGCAAGCCAACGCGCGGCGGTGGAGCTGGCGCCGCGATCCGACAACACAAATACCGATGCGCCTCGGGCCGTAGTTTCAACAAAAGCGTCGGCGTGAATCGAGACAAACAGGTCGGCTTGAACACGGCGCGCTTTTTCAACTCTAGTGGCCAGAGGCACAAAGAAGTCCGCATCGCGAGTTAAGTAAGCACGCATAAGGGGCTCTTGACCGATCAGCTCGTGAAGTAGTTTGCCAATGGCCAGCACCACATCCTTCTCATAGGTTCCGGCATGGCCAACGGCACCAGGATCCTCGCCGCCGTGGCCGGGATCCAGAGCAATTGTAACCATGCGGATGATCTTTGGCTCGGTCCCGGCTTCAGGCTTGATATCAGACTTCGTTTCAGGTTTTGCAGCGGGTTTTCCTGTTGGCTCACGTTCCTTGATAAGGTCCGCCAATGGGTCGCCGCTCGGCCCAGTGGCCTGGGCGTTGGGCTTCGGACTGGCGGTTGGCGCGGGGGCTGGCTTTGCGAGTTGATCCAAGAGTGTTTTCAATGGATCCACCGGGTTCAGTGGGTAGAGATCCAACAGGAGCCGATGCTTATAGCTGCCGACCGGTTCTAGTGCAAACAATTGCGGCTTGACCGGCTCCTTCATATCAAAAACGATACGGACAACGCCCGGACGTATTTGCCCGACGCGCACCTGGGCAATGTAGGGGTCGTCGGACTTTACTTTGGAGACGAGTTCGCGGATTTCGCTGTCTAGATCGACCTGTTCAAGGTCGATGAAGAGGCGAGGTGGGTCGGACAACAGGTTTTGAGTGAACTTCAGGGGCCGGTCTAACTCCAGTGTGACGCGCGTATAGTCTTTGGCCGGCCAGACCCGCACTGAGAGAATCGTTGAAGCACCGCTCGGTGCGCTGAAAAGGGAAAAAGTCATTGCGACACCCAGCTGGATGGCCTGCGGGCCGATGCCGGTGAGCGCGACACGTTGAGCCATTTGCGAAGTCTGAACTTTGAGCCATCGGCGACGGCTTGGTTGGTGCTTGGAATCTTGGGTCATGGCTTGAGAACGCTCTCGGCCAAGTTTGCGCCGACAGCGCTGAAGGTATGAATATCGAAAGTTCTTGCGCTGGGCCCACTCTCGGCGCTAGCCGCCACGGCGAGTTGAATCCAAAGATCGGGTTGGGGAAGGCTCTGCTCCGCCATTTCAGGCCATTCAATCAGGCTGACGCTGCCTTGCGCGCCAATTAACTCATCAAAGCCCGCCTCGCGCCATTCGTCAGCGGCCGTAAAGCGGTAAAAATCAAAATGGTAAATTTGCATTCCCCCCAAGGTGTAGGGCTCCATAATGGTAAAACTTGGGCTGCGCACGCGGCCCTGGTGTCCCAGCGCCCGCAACAAGCCTCGGACCCAAGTGGTTTTGCCCGTGCCTAACGCTCCCGACAGGAAAATGACTAGACCGGGCGTGTGCGCGTTGAATGCAAGGCGCATTTGAGCGGCAACGCCTTCGGCTAAAGCCTGGGTAGCGGCTTCGTCAGAAAGATTAAGATGATGGGATGAACGCACTGGAATCACCCCCTCATTTTATCGATATTGAAGAAGTTCAAACGCAAGCGCGATCTTTGGGCTTCGCTTCTCTCGGTTTTGCAGAGGTTTCAGCCTCACTGATGGCTGACCATGCGCAAGGACTGGGTGCATGGCTTGAGGCTGGTTTTCATGGTGAGATGAGTTACATGAGCACCCGGTTCGCCCAGCGCGCCCAGCCTGAGTTGCTTCTTCCAGAGGTTCGAACCGTACTTATGGTGAGCCTCGACTATCGCCCTCATGATCCGCACTGGCAGGAGCAAGCCTGGGCGCGATTGGACAAGTCGGAGCAGGGCTATGTGTCCTGCTACGCCTTGGGGCGTGACTATCACAAGATCGTGCGCTCGCGCCTGCAAAAACTCGCTCACCTGCTCTGCGAAAAGTACGGTCCCTTCTCCTACCGGGCCTTTAGCGACTCGGCTCCGGTGATGGAATTACCCTTGGCGGCGCAGGCCGGGTTAGGGTGGCGAGGCAAACACACTCTTTTGCTGCACCGTGATCATGGTTCAATGTTTTTCATTGGTAGCCTCTTTACGAGTTTGATGCTCGCGCCCCACATCGGGGGCGATGAGGTCTCCGAAGGCGCGAGTCAACGTGTGCAGAGCCCGTCTGCTCTCGAGCCTGCGGCGCATTGCGGAAATTGTACCCAGTGCATTGACGTTTGCCCAACCCAGGCGATTGTGGCCCCTCATCGCTTAGACGCGCGACGTTGCATTAGCTACCTCACGATTGAACATGCGGGTGGCATTCCACTCGAATTTCGAAAGTTGATGGGTAATCGAATTTACGGATGTGACGACTGCCAATTGATCTGCCCCTGGAACAAGTTCGCCCAGGCACCGGTCCATGTTGAAGTGAGCAAGGATTTCGCCCCGCGTCATGCATTGGAGCGTTCCTCACTCTTGCAGCTCTGGTCATGGAGCGAACAAGAGTTCTTAGGCAATACCGAAGGATCGGCCATCCGGCGCATCGGTTACTGGCGCTGGCGCCGAAATTTGGTGATTGCGATGGGAAATGCCCTTCAAGGCCATGCCACCCCTGAATCGAAGAGTGCGATCACGAACGCATTGCGGGAAGCTTTGTTAGGCCTGAGCACTTCACCTGATGATGTCATGCTGGAGCATGTTACCTGGGCCTTGCAAGATCAAAGCTTGAAAATCGCATCCGAACCGAAGGCCCCTCACAAGAGTGATAGCCATAGCGGCAAGGAGAACATCGAAATGATCAAGGAGATGCTGATCAAATAAGCCACGTAGGCTCCGTCTCCACCCATACGATTGGCAAGAATATAAGAGGCCGAAGCGGTGGGCATGGCGGAGTACAAAATAACCACGCTTTTCTCCATCAGACCGAGCCCCATCCAAGTGGAGGCCAACCAGGCGAAGCTAGGCAAGCCGAACGCTTTCACCACCTGCACCCACACTGTGAAGCCGAATTCACGGTTTTGCACCTGCGAAAACCGTAGCCCTGCGCCCACGCAAATCAACCCCAATGCGAGCGCGGCAGCGCCGAGTTTCGTCAGCGTGAGAGACACCGGACCCGGCAATTGTAAGCCCAACAAATTGCCCGTCAGGCCCGCGCAAGTAGCCAGGATGAGAGGGTTCTTGACTAATTCCGCCAGAAAGTTTGTACCGGCTTGGCGCGCCAGCGGGTAGACCGCTGCGAGATTGCAAAGTGGTACTGTGACCCCTACAACCAATGCGCAAAGAGCCAGGCCGGGTTGACCGCCGACTCGTTCGGCCATGGCCAAGGCTACATAGGAGTTGAAGCGAAAAGCGCATTGCACACCGGACGCAAAGCGAATCGGTTCGGGTTTCAGAAAAAGCTTGGAGAGGTAGGCCAGAGCAATTCCGAAAACGAGTGCGCCGACGGCCACCAAGAGTGCGGGGCCGGCCGCTTGCAGCGACAATTGGGTTTTCACAATGGAATTGAACAACAGCGCGGGGAACATAATAAAGTACACCAGCTTTTCTGCACTCACCCAGAACTCCCCCGGCCAGTTCGAATATTTTTTGAGCAAAATACCGATAAGAATGAGCGAGGCTTCGGGTATAAGGAGTGTGGCGGCGTTCAAATTGAGGCAATGGGTTCAATAGGTTAATCTGAAAGAGGAAATTGGAGCGGGATATTGAGATCGAGTAAGTCGGGGGTACGTGAAGCGATGGGAGCGAAGCTGAAAAAATACCAGGCCCCGTCGAGTCCGGCCAAAAATCAATCGAGGGGTGGGCCAGTGCAACTGCCGACCTCACCAGATAATGATCATATCGAAAGCTTCATTGAATCGCTTTGGTTGGAAGACGGTCTTTCTGAAAATTCTCAACTGGCCTACCGTCGTGATCTGCGGCTTGCGCAAACCTGGTTTTTGAACGAGCATCATCTAGCTTTGGTGAAAGTCCAGGTAAGCGATTTGCAGGCATACATTAGGGCAAAATTCGCAAGCACCAAGGCTACCAGCAGTAACCGCCGCTTGAGCGTGTTTCGTAAGTATTTTCGGTACATCGTCAGGCGCGGACTCCGCGAAGACGACCCAAGCTTACACCTTCGCTCGGCCAAGCAGGCGCCAAGATTTCCAAAAGTGCTGAGCGAGACTCAAGTGGAGTCCTTGATCAAAGCGCCCGACGTGGCCTCGACGCTGGGGTTGCGTGACCGTGCCATGCTTGAGCTGCTTTATGCCAGCGGCCTGAGAGTGACCGAATTAGTCGGTTTAAAGTCGAGCGAAATATCCCTGACTGACGGCGTCGTGAGTATTATCGGTAAGGGAGACAAGCAAAGGCTCGTGCCGATGGGTGAAGAGGCACGAGACTGGATACAACGTTATTTATCGTCAGCACGGCGCGAGATACTTGCCGGTCGGGCCAGTGATGATCTGTTTGTGACGCGCCTGGGCCGGTGCATGAGCCGTCAAATGTTTTGGAACTTGATCAAGCGCTATGCCATTGTTGCAGGCATCCACGCCCCGCTTTCGCCCCACACACTGAGGCATGCGTTTGCCACCCATTTGCTCAACCATGGCGCCGACCTGAGAGTTGTGCAAATGCTTCTGGGACACGCGGATATTTCAACAACTCAGATCTATACTCATGTCGCCAGAGAGCGTTTGAAATCACTCCATGCTCAGCACCATCCGCGTGGCTAATTCAGAGCTCCGCCATGGCCCCAAGCTGGTCGCTCACGGATACTTTTAATCCGACTTCAAGGCGTCATCAAAGTATTCGTTTTCCCGGCGAACAACGGGCATGGCGCGAGCCTCTTCAAGCTTGCGCATTTCGACCCGTCTAATTTTGCCACTGATGGTCTTGGGTAAATCAAAAAATTCCAGACGACGAATGCGTTTATAAGGAGCGAGTTTGTCGCGACAAAATTGCAGGATACTCCAGGCCGTTTGCTCATTGGCGGGGTACCCTTGCGCGAGTGCCACAAAGGCCTTGGGTACCGCCAACTTGAGAGGGTCGGGCGAAGGCACCACGGCCGCCTCGGCCACGGCCGGGTGCTCGATCAGAACGCTTTCAAGCTCGAAGGGACTGATGCGATAGTCGCTGGCCTTAAACACATCGTCGGCACGGCCTACGTAGGTGATATAACCCTCGGAGTCACGTTGGGCGACATCACCCGTGTGATAGTGACCGGCGCGCATCACCTCGGCGTTTTTGGCCGGATCGTTCGCGTAACCCATCATCAAGCCGGTGGGGCGAGGCGCGAGATCCAGGCAAACTTCGCCTTCCTCGGCAGCGCGCTCTTCCGGGTTGAGGAGTACCACACGGTAGCCGGGCATGGGTCGACCCATTGAACCTACTTTCAGTGTCTGGCCCGGCGAATTGCCGATCGCACAGGTGGTTTCGGTCTGCCCGAAACCATCACGAATGGTCAATCCCCAAGCGTTGCGCACTTGGTCGATCACTTCGGCATTGAGAGGCTCGCCTGCTGATAAAAGCTCTTTGAGTTTGACTGGATACTCAGATAATTTTTCTTGAATGAGCATGCGCCACACCGTGGGTGGAGCACATAAGGAGGTCACACCTTTGGCGACCAGTATGTCCAGCACCCGCTTGGCGTCAAAGCGTGCATAGTTGAAGATGAATACCGTGGCCCCGGCAATGAAGGGCGCAAAGAAGCAACTCCAGGCATGCTTGCCCCAGCCGGGCGAAGAGATGTTCCAGTGGACGGCACCCGGTTGCAGTCCGGTCCAGTACATCGTGGAGAGATGGCCGACGGGATAACTGGTGTGCGAATGTTGTACGAGCTTCGGCTTGCTGGTCGTGCCGCTAGTGAAGTAGAGCAGCATGGGGTCATCAATCTCGGTCGCTTGCTTTGGGGTGTAGGTCTGACTTACCTTGAGAGAT
>JAYUOT010000043.1:0-7616 GCA_043760705.1 Betaproteobacteria bacterium | reverse complement strand
TGGGCGGTACGACCTTGAATCAACCGCTGTTCGGAATCGGCTAAATCTTTCATGTCAAGCTCCCTCACTGCCCAAGCCTTCGCGCAGTCGCTTCTTGCCGCAATGCCTTCGACACGCCCGCCGGATGCTGACACCGGTCCGCTCGTTCAACACTTGTCAACTATTTTTGAGCGCTTGTGGCAAAGCAGTACGGAGGGTCATGCTTGCATTGAATTGACTCCGAGCGAACAGTCGTTGTTGCAGTTCGGCGCCGCCAAAATGCTGCTTGGCGAAGACAAGCCGTTAATCCTTGACCATCAGGCCTTATATTTAAATCGCTACTGGCATGCAGAAAAACGCCTGGCTCAAGCCGTACATCTCAGGTTAGCGAAAATACCTCGACCCGCAATAGCAACGCAGCCCGCAATAGCAACGCAGCCCGCAATAGCAACGCTGCCCTCAATAGGTCCGACGCCTCAAGAGTCTGAGGTCGTCGCAGAGACCTTGACCATCCATGCAGATTGCGACCCAGAATTAATGGGCCTGGCTCCAGAGCAGTTGCACGCGCTACAGGCCGCACTCGTAGGCAAGCTGACTATTATTTATGGTGGGCCCGGCACTGGCAAGACGCGCACGATTGCGAGTCTATTAGCACGTTACGCGCGGCTTTACAAAAAACCGATATGGGTGGCCGCACCGACCGCGAAGGCCGGTGCCCGATTACTAGAAAGCTTGCAAGCGCTGAGGGTCGAGGCCAACCCGAAGCAAGGTGCCGGGGCACATGGCCTGCCCTATGTCGCGCCGGATTCGGCCTACCTTCCGACCGAAGCGTTGACGATTCAACGCCTATTGTCGCGCCTGCCTGCGACGACAATGTACTTTCGGGATGATGATCCGCCGCACGCTCCATGGCAGGGCCCGGGACTCCTGGTCGTCGACGAAGCTTCGATGTTGTCTCTAGAGCTGTGTGATCAACTTTTTATGCGCCTGGGTACGGATTGCCGATTGGTCCTGGTCGGTGACCCTAATCAACTGCATTCGGTAGAAACGGGGAGTGTGTTTGCAGGACTATGCGAAGCCGAATGGCCGGAATTGAAAGCGTCGAGGATACAACTCAAGCAAAATTTTCGACAAACCAATCGCCTTCATTTATCGGAACTGGCCGAGGGGGTATTGCGTGGAGAAGTTGATTCTTCGCTTTTTGTCGACGAACTGGCGCTCACGAAACCTGTTCTCGCAACCCTGATTGAGACCGCCGCCAGGCGCTATGCGGCCATCCTTCGCGACGCCGAAGATCAGTGGCCTGTCCCCGCGAGCCCCGTAGAGCGAGCCTTGGCTTATCTCAAGGCTGCGTCGCGCTACAGGCTATTGAGTGCTCGAAGGAGTGGCATGGCAGGGGCAGATCGACTCTCAGAGCTCGTACTGAGCAAGCTCAAAGCGATCCTGCGGGTCAGTCATCAAGGCTGGTTTGAAGGTCGTTTGATTACCATCACCAGGAACGATGTGGCGTCTGGATTGTTTAACGGCGACACCGGCGTGTGTGTCTTTAGCCGTGAGTCCACCGACGTGACGGGACTGGGTCGGGCTGTACTGCCGAGAGTGGTGGTGGCGTTCGAGAGGCGTGGCGCGGTGCTAACCATTCCTGCGGCGGCTTTGCCGCATTTTCAGAATGGGTACTGCTTGAGCGTGCATCAATCCCAAGGGTCGGAGTTTGATCATGTCGATTTTCTGGCCGCGCCAGCCGAACATCGATTGGCAACTCGAGAGCTGCTCTACACGGCACTCACGCGCGCAAAGGATTCGTTGAATGTCTTTGGCGAGTGGGCGGATCTGCAATGGGCCGCGGGCCATCCTACGGTTCGTCATAGTCGTTTGCCTTGGCGAATTGACCATCCACAAGGGACGGGCCCTGGCTGACCGACGGGCCCTGGCTAAGGGACTGAGGTCGTTTTCGGCGGCCCAGTCGCTTTAACGCTTCTTTTTCGGCAAGTACAACGCTTCCATTTCCCGCCGGAATTTAATGGCAGGGTTGTTCGCATCAAACACGATGTCATCCCATTTCACCGCCTGGCCAGCTTTGATGGCCCGTTTGAGCTTGACGCCATGGGCCAGTCCTAAAGGCAGGCCACCCAGCTTGACGGAATCGGCTGCGGGCATCAGTTTGCCGTAAACGGTAAACCCGCCTTCACCGTCAAGGACTTCACCCGCCTTGAGCTCGCGTTTGCTCGTGGCCACCACGTCGCCCTGCCAGGACTGTGCCTGTCCGGTGGCTTCGCCGCGCACGCCTACCGAGGCAACTGTGATGCCCAGTTCCAAGCCGATCAAGTGATAAGGTTTGTACATGGCCGTGTAGTTGCCCGTGCTATCGGTGACCAGGCCATACTCTTTGAAGCAGCGTCGCACGTAGTCGCTGTCACCTGCAAAAGTGACATACACGCCCCAGCGCAAATCTCGAAACACCGGGCGCTGATCCCTTTCCAAATTGGAGATGACCTCGACCTGACCGCGATGCTCCAGAATGCCGCCATCTTCCTTCGGACGAAGAATGTGGGCGAGATCATCCACGCCAACGGCCGGGAATTTCAAGCCTTGCTTGGCAGGCCTGAGGCCGGTGGCGTTGGCGACCGCCGCCATCTCGATCGCGGACTTTGTGCCATCGAGAAAAGAATTGAACATCTGCGCATTCATGCCGCCGATTTTGGCCTGCTCGGCTGTCAAGCCGTAATGCTGCCAAACCGTCTCCGGGGTGGATTGATGATAGGTGGGCAAGTATTTGGTGCCCTTACCGGCGGAAATCACCTCAAAGCCTGCGGCGCGCGCCCAATCCACCATTTCGCAAATGAGTGCGGGTTGGTCGCCATAGGCGAGTGAGTAAACGATGCCGGCCTCGCGAGCCCGTTGCGCCAGCAAAGGCCCGGCAAGCGCATCGGCCTCGACATTCACCATGATGATGTGCTTGCCCCACTCGCAGCAACTGAGCACATTTTGAATGCCGACCGCCGGGTTGCCGGTGGCATCAATAACGATGTCGATCTCCGAGCTGGCAATCAGTTTGGCGCTATCGTCAGTCACGAAGGTTGTGCCCTTTTTTGCGGCCTCAGCAAAACTTCTTGCTGCCATTTGAGCGGCGGACCAACCGACGTTTTTGAGCGCGGCCTTGGCACGTGTTGGCGACAAATCGGCCACCCCAACCAAATGCATGCCTACGGTGCGGCGCACCTGTGAAAGGTACATGGATCCGAACTTGCCTGCGCCGATCAGGCCGACACGCAAGGGATTGCCGTCTGCGGCGCGTTTTTGAAGAAGAGAAAATAGATTCATGCAAACTTACTTTTCTAGAGAGGAGATTAATGCGATACGATGTCTATGTGCCCTGAGGGAATGAAGGCTTGGTCATTCATCCCTCTCGGTTTAGGCCGAGATCGGCATCTTGGCGTCTTGTTCCTTGGCCACTTCGGCGGTCCAAACCTTGGTTGCGCTGTCTGAACGCATCGCTTCTTCATCGGTCTCGTGACCCGGCCAAGGCAGGCCTTTGCTGGCGTTGTCCAGTAAGCAATTGTCGGCGAGTTTTTGAATCGTTGTGAAGTTGCGATGGGCGATATACGGCGGGCGTTTGTATTGAACGATGTGGTTTGATTGGGCGCACAAAGTCAGGTATACGATGACCCGGTTCCAGGGGCTCATATTGGACGGTGAGCCGTGCACAAGGCAACCGTGGAACATAATCATTGAGCCCTTCAAACCTTTGGGCGCGACGATGCCCCCTTTGTCGACGAGCTCTTTGACCTTGCCATGATCCAAGGTCCACAAGGGATAGCTCGTGGTCTTCAAGTCGTGGCCGGCCGAGACCACGCCCTCCTTGTGCGATTTGGGAATGAAGTAAAGCGGTCCGTTGAATTCGTTCACATCGTCCAAGAATACGGCGATGTTCATGGCGCGCGCCTCGGGCATGCCGTCATCGCGCTGCCAGGTGCCATAGTCCTGGTGCCATTGCCAAACATCGCCATCAAAGGCTTGCTTGCCGTTAATCTTGAACTGGTGCATGTAGACTTCTTCGTTGAGCAACTGCTCGACAGGCTCAACCAGCCTGGGGTGACGCCCGAGCTTGGCGAAGGCTTCGTTATAGGTATGTGCGGCGAAACTCGTACGCGGGGTCTTGCCGTCCAGCTCTCGAACAATTTCTGGACGGAATTCAGAGTAAATGTTGGGAACTTCTTTCAGTAGCACCTGCATTTCAACCTCGGAAAACATTGAGGGGAAAAACAAGTAACCTTCACGGTCGAATTGTGCGAGTTGAGCAGGGGTGAGTTTCATACGGTCTCCTTCAGAAATTAGGCCACTTGTTCAGCAGCAAGAAAGCTAGAAAACAAAACATTAATGGAATCTTCGGCATGGCGGCGTGACAGGCGTTCAGCCGCTCGTCCGTCACCAGCAATCACAGCGTTGAGAATTTGTTGATGCTCTAGCCAAACCGGCCGCATGGCCGCGGCTTGCTTGAGATACCAGGACATCGCGCGTCGAGTGTGGTGCCAATGCAGTTTTGCTGATTCGATCAACAAGGGGTTAGCGCTGGCGCGATATATAAAATCGTGGAAGGCCAAGTCGGCCTGAACGACATCGCTCAAACTTCCTACAGCGGCGGCCTTTTTGCCCCGTTCAATCAACAGGTGACCTTCACTCTTTAGGTTGGGATGGCGATTGGCCGCGGCGAGCTTGGCGGCAAGGCTATCGAGCGCTGAGCGCAATTTATACAGATGACCCACAAATTCAGCATTCAGCGGCGCGATGAGCATGCCACGGCGGTTGTCGGTGTCAACTATTAATCCTTGGTTCTTGAGAAGCAATAAAGCCTGAATCACCGGTTGCCTGGAAACGCCGAGTCGCTCCGCCAATTGCTCTTGCGTAATGCGCTCGCCGGGTGCTAACTCGCCCGTGCAAATAGCTTCGACCAGCGCGGCATGGATTCTTTCCAGCAAATCAGGTTGGGCGGTTATTAGGCTGAGGGAGGTCATTGAAAAATAGTTAGTTTGGCGAGGTTTCCGCGTCTAAATATCAGCGTACGCAGGGGCGCTGGTCGTCAACAAATCGCATATTTTGGGGAATGATAAAGCAATTATTGTACTCTGTATACAGAGTTCGTTGTTAATGAAACTTTAGTTGGCCCACTTCTTGCGTCCTGTCATCGCATCAGGGTAAGTTACGTTTTAAGCGATGTCAGGCCATGTTTTATGGTCTCCATCCGAACTCCGCGGAGCGTCAAATGAAGATTGATTCGGTTAAGCCACCCAGTTCTAGTCAGATCGCCTTTGGGCCAGCCGGGGAAAAACTGTTCATCTCCGGCGCCATTGAGTTCGCTGGCCCCCTGGATTTAGCATGCACCCGCTTTGCGTTGCGCACGGTGGTCGCCCTAGGCCCGAAGTTCAATTTGCGCCGTGACATTAATAACGTGATTACCCTGACGGGACGCTATTTGTGCTGGCCGGAGCCGATTTTTTTGAAATTAAAGGAATTTGTCACCAAGCGCTGCGCCGAAGCGCCCGCCTGGGCAGACTCTTCCAAGCTCGCCGCTGAAGATTTCATGCTCCGTCATGGCTCCTGGAACGGCCTGTATGACGACAGCTCGTTCTATTACTACCTGGATGAATTTGTCAAACTTTACGCCAAGGAGATGCTGCAAGTCTTCCAAAGCACGATTCAAAGCCTGGATGCGCGTTTGGGCAAATCGCGCATTCGCCTTGTCGAAAATATTGACATGTTGAGCGCGGTGCTGGGACTTTCAGACGGTGAGCGTTCTCTCCTGATGCATGCTGCCCAGTGCAAACACCAGCGTGACCTGCGGCCAGTGCTTGTCGATTGCAAGGCTTCAAGCGCCCAAGAAGCTTATGGCATGCTCGCACAAATTCTCAATCTCAATCCTTCGGAAGTGGGTGCAGCGCTCAAGTCCGGAGGTCGCTTGGAAATTCTGGGTCTGATCGAAACACCCATCGCCGAGCATTCCATCACCGACTTGGGTGATCTGATGCGAGTCTCTGACAAATTGCTTGGGGTGTTGACCGCCGAGTACCGCAATGAGTCCTCCATGATGGCCGCTTTTACCCGCCCGGCCGGCGAGACCCATCTTTCGATGGAAGACTTTCCGCACGTCGGTGATGATTTGCGCTACGTGGTGGCCTTGATGGAAGCCGCTGCCGAAGGACACGAAAAAGGGATCAACGTGCTGCTTTACGGTCCCCCCGGAACGGGCAAGACGGAGTTCGCCAAACTTCTTGCCAAAAAGGCGGGCTTGGAGCTCTATGAAGTCGATTGCCTCGACAAGGATGGCAACAGCCTGTCAGGCAAGGAGCGCTATCGTTCCCTGCAAGTCTCGCAAGCCTTTCTCAAGGGGCGCTCGAAGGCTGCCATCTTGTTTGACGAAGTGGAAGATGTGTTTCCGCCCATTGGCAACGAATTGGCCGGTTTGTTCCAGTCCGATGAAGCTCGTGGCTCGGTCAATGGCAAGGCCTGGGTGAACCAGACGCTGGAGCAAAACCCTGTTCCCACGATTTGGATCTCTAACTCCATTGGTCAAATTGATCCGGCCTATCGCCGTCGTTTTCAGTATCCAATGGAGCTTGCCAACCCGCCACAGCGGGTACGTGAAAACATTGCCCGTAAGTGCTTGGCCGATTTAGGAGTGAGCGAAGAGTTTGTTGCGAAAATTGCCGCTCGCAAGACGGTGACGCCGGCGCAAATTCAATCCGCCGCCCGTTTTGCCCGTTTGACTCGCCGTGCGATTGACGAGCCGATCGAAGCCTTGATCGAGCTGCAACTGCAGCGCAGTGACAAGGCCTTGGGCACCAAAGAAGCGGCCGATGACTTCCGGGTGAATGTCACCAGCTACGATTTGGGCCTGCTCAATGTGGAGACCAAACATTCGGTTGAGAAGATCATTACTTCCCTCAAAGCCCGACCGCGTGCCAGCTTATGCTTTTACGGCTTGCCGGGCACCGGGAAAACAGCTTTGGCCGAACACATCGCGAAATCGATCGAAAAGCCTTTAATGATTAAACGGGCCAGCGATTTGATGAGTAAATATGTCGGTGAAACGGAGCAGCAAATGGCGCAGATGTTTGCGGACGCGAAGCGCGAAGGAGCGGTCTTGCTCCTCGACGAAGCGGATAGCTTTTTGCAGAATCGGCAAATGGCGGTGCGCAATTATGAGATCAGCGAAGTCAATGAAATGCTGCAAGGCATGGAGCGTTTTGATGGCATCTTTATTTGCACGACCAATTTGTTTGATCGTATTGATGAAGCCGCATTGCGTCGTTTCTCTTTCAAGCTGAAGTTCTTGCCACTCAATGGCGAGCAGCGTCAGCAGATGTTTATTAATGAGGCTTTATGTGGCGACGCGGAAGGATTTTCCGATGCCCTCAAAGCTCGTCTCGCCAAGATGGAGATGCTGGCCCCGGGCGACTTTGCGGCCGTGAAACGCCAGTATGTGCTGTTCGATGAAACGCCCGATCCGGCGCAGTTTATTGAGCAGCTCGAGAAGGAGCATGGGGTGAAGGCCGATGTGAAATTCAGTAAGCCCATTGGGTTTGTTCACTGATCTTGTGATTTGGGTTTGAGTCATGCGCACGCCAAGGAGTGCGGGGTAG
>JAYUOT010000042.1:0-3698 GCA_043760705.1 Betaproteobacteria bacterium | reverse complement strand
GATGTGGTGAAAAGCGGCGGGGCAGCCGTGGGTATTCAGTTGGGTCACTCGGGTCGAAAATCGCGCACGGGGAGGCCTTGGGAGGGCGGCAAGCCTTTGGAGCGGCGCGCTGAGATCGAAGATTGGGAGGCCTGGGAGATTGTTGCGCCGAGCGCTCTTGCTGCGGATGCTCATTCACCGGTGCCGCGTGCACTGAGACCGAGCGAAGTCGGGGAGGTCGTTCAGGCCTTCGGTCGAGCGGCAGCGCGCGCACACAAGGCGGGCTTTGACACCCTCGAAATTCATGGCGCGCACGGATTTTTAATTCACGAATTCTTATCGCCGCAAGCCAATCAACGCAATGATCAATACGGTGGTAGCGCGGCGAATCGGCGCCGCTTTGCCCTTGAAGTTGCGCAGTGTGTGCGCGCCCATTGGCCCAGCGATAAGCCTTTGTTTATGCGTCTCTCGGTGGATGACGATGCTGGTTGGACACCCGCCGACAGCGTCATCCTGGCTCGCGAGTTAAAGGCCTGCGGGGTGGATGTGATCGATTGCAGCGCAGGCGGTATTCTCGCGCGGCCGGTGAGCAGCACTCCGATGGGTTACGGCTACCAAGTGCCCTTCTCGCGCATGATTCGCGAGCAAGCCGGGGTGCTCAGCATGGCGGTCGGCCTCATCGTTCACCACGACCAAGCCGAGAAAATCTTGCAAGACGGTGGCGCCGATCTTGTCGCCCTCGCGCGCGAAATGCTCTATAACCCCAATTGGGCTTTGGACGCTGCGCGCAAGATGGGTGTCGATCCTGATTTCTCTACGGTGCCACCCGCCTATGGCTGGTGGATGCAAAAGCGCGCACTGGCCATGCCCGCTTTGGTGACATCGACCGGACACTCCGGGACCAACGCATGACCTGGTCGATTCTTGCCCGTGACCCGCAGGGTCGCTTGGGCATCGCCATTGCCAGCCGCTTTTTTGCGGTCGGCGCACTCTGTGCGCATACGAGGCGCGCGGTAGGGGCCTTGTCGACCCAAGCCTTGATGAATCCGCTTTATGGTCCCCTTGGTATGGCGGCATTGGCGGCGGGTCAGTCCGCCCAAGAGGTGATTCATGACCTGATCGCCAACGACAGCGGTCGGGCACAAAGGCAAGTTCATATACTCCCCACCAGGGGGTCAGCCGTAGCTTACACCGGTGCGCAGTGTGTAGATTGGTGCGGCCATCTTCAAGGCGAAGACTTCAGTGTCGCCGGAAATATGTTGGCCGGGCGGCAGGTGATCGAAGCCACCGCTAGCGCCTATCGCACCAGTGCAGGCCAGCCCTTGGCCGAGAGACTCTTGGCGGCCATGCAGGCGGGTGAGCAGGCGGGCGGCGACAAGCGCGGCAAGCAAGCGGCCGCGCTACGCATCCAAGGCGATGAGGATTACCTCGAACTCGACCTCCGGGTGGATGATCACGTGGAGCCCCTCGCCGAGTTGCAGCGACTCTACGACAAGAGCCTGGAGCGCTTTCAACCCTTTGTCTCGGCCTTGGCCGGACGGCGCGATCCGGTGGGCATCACGGATCGCAGCGAGATTGAAGCACGGGTCATTAAATTTCATGCTGAGCTTGCAACCCGGCAAAGGACCCAAAGGTCATGACGCTCAGTCTTGGGCAGAATCAAGACGACTCGCACCTTGAAGTCAGCCTGCTAGAAGTTCGTAATCTCCAAACCCAGTTCAGCACCGATGAGGGGGCCTTCAATGCCGTGGACGGCATCAGCTTTTCGGCGCATCCCGGTCGAACCTTGGCGATGGTGGGTGAATCAGGCTGTGGCAAGAGTGTGACCGCATTATCGATCATGGGGCTGGTGCCTAACCCGCCCGGGAAAATCCTGGGGGGCTCGGTCATTTTCGAAGGTCAAGAACTGATTGGCGCCTCCACCCAAGCGATGCAAGATCTGCGCGGCAATGGTATGGCCATGATTTTCCAGGAGCCAATGTCCTCCCTCAACCCAGTGTTTACGGTGGGTGAACAAATCGTTGAAGGTTTGCTTCGGCATCGCAAGATCACCCGTGCGCAGGCGACTGAGCGCGCGCTCGAAATGCTGCGCAAGGTACGTATCCCCGCGCCTGAGCAACGTTTTCACGAATACCCACACCAGCTCTCCGGCGGCATGCGTCAAAGAGTCATGATCGCCATGGCACTGGCCTGTGAGCCACGCCTGCTCATTGCAGACGAACCCACCACCGCGCTCGACGTGACCATCCAGGCCCAGATTCTGGATCTCATGCGAACGCTGCAGGAAGAGACCGGCGCCGCCATCATTTTGATCACCCATGACCTGGGGGTAGTCGCAGAGGTAGCTGACGAAGTTGTCGTCATGTATGCCGGCAAGCTCGTCGAGCGAGCCGCCGTGCAAGCGCTGTTCGAGGAACCTCAGCATCCCTACACAATCGGCTTGCTCGGCTCCATCCCGAGAATGGACAGTGAGCGCACTCGGCTTGCGTCCATCAGCGGGCAAGTGCCTAACCCCTTGGCGCGCAGCCTCGGCTGCAGTTTTGCACAACGCTGCCCATTTGCAGACGGGCAGTGTCTGATCCAAGTTCCCCCCCTAAAAGAAGTCAGCGAGCAGCATTGGTCGGCCTGCTGGAAAGCGCCACTCGATCCAGAAGTCCTTATCGTCAGGACCAACACGGCAAGCTCGGTATGATGACTCCATGCCCGACATGAATCGCCCACTAGAGAACCCTGCAAGCCCGCCGCTTTTGAAGATCAAGGGTTTGGTGAAGCATTTCCCGGTGCGGCGTGGTGTCTTCGGTCGGGTCAGCGGCGCCGTGCGTGCCGTCGACGGTGTCGACCTTTCGATTGCGGCTGGGGAAACTCTGGGTGTTGTGGGAGAGTCAGGCTGCGGCAAATCCACCCTGGGACGGCTTGCGATCCGCCTCATCGAGCCGACCTCGGGTTCGATTCAATTCGAAGGCCAAGATTTGCTGGCCCTCAGCCCAAATACCTTGCGCAAGCAGCGACGCTTGATGCAGATCATTTTTCAGGACCCCTTTTCTTCGCTCAATCCACGAATGACCGTCGCGCAAACTCTGACCGAGCCGCTCAAGTTGCACGGACTCCATGTTGGCCGCGAACCGGAAAGGGTCATGGAACTCTTGAAATTGGTAGGCTTGGCGCCTGAACATGGTCAGCGCTACCCTCACGAGTTTTCCGGCGGGCAAAGACAGCGCATCGGTATCGCTCGTGCCTTGGCCGTCGAGCCACGCCTGATTGTGTGCGACGAAGCGGTTTCCGCGCTCGATGTCTCCGTGCAAGCGCAAGTGGTGAATCTACTGCAAGACTTGCAACACCAATTCGGTCTTGCCTATCTCTTCATCGCTCATGATTTGTCAGTCGTCAAACACATTGCCGCTCGAATCGCGGTGATGTATCTCGGGCGTATCGTTGAGATCGGCGACAAACGCGCCTTGTTCTCAGCGCCGCGCCATCCCTACACCCAGGCCCTCCTGGGTGCTATTCCCTTGCCTGAGCCCGGCGCCAGGCGCGTTCAGGCTCTTCTTACCGGGGATGTGCCCAGCCCCGTGAGTCCTCCCAACGGTTGCCATTTTCATACGCGCTGTCCTCATGCTCAAGCCCGGTGCTCAAGCGTAGTACCGTCCCTTGAAGAGCAGTCTGGCCATAGCGTCGCCTGTCATTTTTGGCGCGAGCTTGACAGGGCGCGTTCCGCTCCA
>JAYUOT010000041.1:0-7664 GCA_043760705.1 Betaproteobacteria bacterium | reverse complement strand
CTGTTGAGTGTAATTGCCCTGGTTCCAGTCCGGGTCGTTACGAATTGAATCGATAATCAGGCGGCGCATGATCCAGTTGCGGCCCGACATTTCGGTGGGCATCGAGGCCATTGGCACGGCAATATCGAGAAACCCTGGATACTTTTGTGCCCAGACCCAGGTGTGCATGCCGCCCATTGAGTTGCCGATGACCAAGCGCAGGTGTTTGATGCCAAAATGTTCTGTCACTAATCGGTACTGTGCGCTGACCATATCGTCATAGTTATATTTCGGAAATTGGGCGCGCAGCCCCTCCGAAGGCTTACTGGATTTTCCCGTGCCAATCGCATCGGGGAGAATGACGAAGTACTTGCTGGAATCGAGCGGCTGTCCGGGACCGAACAACTCGCCGCCAAAGCCCGGACTCAACATGCCCAGGCTCGACCCTGTGGTGCCATGCAGGACGAGGACGGGCTCACCGGTCGGGGCACCGACGGTGGTATAGGCCAGACGCAACTCGGGCAAGGTCTCGCCGCTATTGAAGCGGAAGTCCCTGACCAGGTCTGTTCAAAAAGCACAGCCTGGACGTCACGATCAAGAAGATTGCTCAAAAGGATCATCATTGAGTGATCGCTTCGGGCGACTTGCAGTGCGCCGCGACCTTGGTGAAGACCTGTGATCACGTCGGCAAAGCATTCCCAAAATCAAGCACTACCCGTCCCAAGATCTTTCCGGCCTTCAGCTCGTCCAAGGTGCGGTTGGTTTCGGTGACCGCTCTGAGTTCAACCGGTGGCGGTTTCAGTTTGCCGCTCTTGGCGAGTGCGACGACTTCTTTGAGCTCCTGCAGGTTACCGACATACGATCCGACGATACCGACGGCGCGCTGGGCAAAAGGCGGCAAGGGTAGGGTGATTTCACCGCCAAAAAGCCCGCAGATGACATAGCGGCCCCCTTTTCGGAGCACGGCAAGGCCCAGTGTGGCGGTACTCGGTCCCCCCACGAGATCCAAAGCGGCGGCGACATTGCCCCCGGAAATTTTTGCGATCTGGGTGGCGGCGTCAGCATCTTTGGTGTTGACCACGGCCGCCGCACCCAAGACTTTGGCATGCTCGAGCTTGCCGTTATCGATATCGCAGGCGATCACATTTTTGATCCCCAGAGCAGCCATTGTGGATAGCGCCACCATGCCCAAGCCGCCGCAACCCAAAACGACGACCCAATCAGAAGGGCCGAGGGTGGGAAATTTTTGTATCGCACTATAGGTCGTGAGACCGGAGCAAGCCAGCGTGGCCGCAAAGGAGGGATCGATACCCTCAGCGTCGACCAAATATTTAGCGTCGGGAATGATGGCATGGGTTGAATAGGCGCCCGGTGAAGCCACGCCCATGAAGCGATTGCTCAGGCAATAGTTGTCCTGGCCGGACTCACAGACCGCGCATTTCCCACAGCCGATCCATGGAAAGACAATATAGCTTTTCCCGGGCGTCACCGCCCCTGCATCAGGCCCCAGTGCTTCGACCCGACCATAGGGCTCGTGGCCCATAGTGAAGGGCGGAATGCAGCCGCGATCCTTGACCATAAACCGTTTGCCGCCACCCAGATCGAAATATCCGTCCCAAATGTGCAAGTCGCTATGACAGACACCCGAATGAGTAATCCGCACCAACACTTCCGCGCCCTTAGGCTTGGGGGTTTCGCGCAGGACGCTTTGAAGAGGTTTACCGTGCTCGACGACTTGGTAGCTTTGCATGATGGTGGAGTTCTCGGTTAGATTCGCTTTTGTAGGAGGGTAAGCCTACCCGGATATTAAAAAAACCCCGGCGATCAATCGAATTCTTGAAACGACCGATTTTTCGCTGGGTCATTTTCACCCAATCTGATCGTACTTTCCGTGCAGAATTAAACCGTCGCTAAGACATTTTTGCTGGAGGCCGAATCCAGTAAACCGGCCTTCGCTTTAGTGAGGCCAAGAAAATTTAGTGGTTTTCTATCGTCGACATCGTGCAAGTGTCGACGCCGCAAACAGATGAGCTTACAAATAGAATGTATCGGAATCAACGGCTACGACGGCCGAACACTGAAGACAGTGAACTGGTAACGAACTGTCCCCAGTTGAAATTACTCGGCGCTGATGATATTGGAGAGGCATCCAAGAAGTCGCCCTGCGAGCGACTGAGCGGACTCAATCACGAGAATGTTAGTGAGGATAAGACTGTTTCGTCGCGTCGCTGTTCATTGCTAACGCCCCTTGAATTGCGCCGCCCGCTTCTCAACAAAAGCGGCCGCTGCCCCTTTATGGTCCTCGGTCTCAAAGGTACGAATCATGTGAATTGCTTCCGCATCGAGGGTATCGCTCAAGCTGCCCCGCAGGGCTGTATTAAGGTTGCGCTTCATGTAGCCGACGGCGATGGTGGGCAGCGATGCGAGTTCTTGCGCATACTCTTTGGCCGCTTGGGCGAGTTGCTCAAACGGTACGACCCGGTTAAGCATGCCGATCTTTTGCGCTTCGTCGGCCCGTATGACTTTACCGGTAAAGTAAAGCTCACGAGCCATGGCTGCACCGACTAAATGATTGAGGAAGTAGCTGCCACCGAAATCGCCCGATAAACCGATCTTGGAAAAGGCTGTGGTGAGCTTGGCGTCGTCGGCGGCGATGCGCATATCGCAAGCAAGCGCCAGGGACAGGCCCGCGCCTGCAGCCGGGCCGGGGATCACCGCGAGCGTCGGTTTGGGCATTTCATGTAAGAGACGGCTCACCTCCATGCGGGCACGCAAGTCGGTCACTCTTTGATCAAAGGTTTGCTCGTCGCCGCCTGTAGCGCGTTTGGCGAAGCCCTTCACATCACCGCCTGAGCAAAAAGCTCGACCGGCACCCGTGAGCACCACGACGCGAACCGAGCTGTCGTTGGCGAGTCGGGCGAGCGCCTCGGGCAAGGCGTTCATCATCTCGCGGCTGAGCGCATTGCGCGAACTTTCGCGGTTCATGGTTAAGGTGGCAATGCCGTTGTCGATCGATTCGAGCAGATCCTGAGTCATGTGTGTCTCCCGGAGTGATAGGTGCGGATGCAATCCGTCATGGTAGTGGAAATTGAGTGCCTGGGCCCTCGCCACAGGAAAACCGGATTAGTATTTGAGTATAGGGACCTTCTTCATGCAAGGCTCTAGGGAGTCCAAAATCTTCGAGGCAGCGCTCGCTCGGCAGAGGGATTTTTTTGCGGAAATTAAAAAAGGGAGACCCCGTGTTCAAACGAGTACTGATCGCCAATCGTGGTGAGATTGCCATCCGCATTGCGAGGGCTGCGGCGTCGCTGGGGGTTGAGTCTGTCGCGGTGTTTGCCGACACGGATCGCTTGGCGCTGCACACCAAACTGGCCACCAGTGCGCGTGAAATCGGCGTGGCGTCTGCCACGCGGCTGGACCCGGTACGCGCTTACCTGGATATTGAGGCGATAATTTCGGCGGCCATAGCCAGTGGCGCCGACTGCGTCCATCCGGGTTATGGTTTTTTGTCGGAGAACGCTCAATTCGCGCAGCGCTGCGCAAGCGCTGGCCTGAAATTTATTGGCCCCGCCCCGAGTGCTTTAACCCTGTTTGGCGATAAGCTTGAAGCGCGCCAATTTGCGCAGTCTCTCGGCGTCCCGGTGGTGCCCGGTGCGGCGACAACCCTGATCTCAATCGAAGCGGCCGAGAAAGTGGCGCATGCCCTAGGGTATCCGGTGATGCTCAAGGCAGCAGCGGGCGGAGGCGGGCGCGGCATGCGGGCCGTAGCTCGTCAAGAGGAGATGGCCGATGCGTTCGCGCGCTGCCAAAGCGAGGCCGAGTCGGCTTTTGGAAATTCTGCGGTGTTTCTTGAAAAGCTCGTGGCCAGGCCAAGGCATATTGAGGTTCAGGTACTGGGCGATGGAGCCGGCAATGTTGTCCATCTTTTTGAGCGCGATTGCTCGGTGCAACTTCGAAATCAAAAAGTCGTAGAAGTGGCGCCCGCACCAAATTTGGACGAAGCGCTACGCCAGCGTATCTTGGCCGACGCTCTGACGCTGGCTCGGGCGGCCAAGTATGAGAACGCAGGAACCGTGGAGTTCCTGGTGAACCCAGAAACTGGCGAGCATTTTTTTATTGAATGCAATCCGCGCATACAGGTCGAGCACACCATCACTGAGCAGATATTGGGCTTTGATTTGGTGGAGGCTCAGTTCAAGATTGCGGCGGGTGCCTCGCTGGCCTCGCTGGGCTTTGCGGACCAAAATGCGGTGCCGCGGCCGCGAGGCTACGCGATTCAAGCGCGAGTTGTGGCGCTGAGCGCGGGTACTTTGAGCGCTTACCGTGAGCCTTCGGGGCCCGGCATCCGAGTCGATGCTTGCGGTTATCTCGGCCTCACCCCGCCGCCTCAGTTTGATCCTTTATTGGCGAAGCTCATTGGGCAGTCCAATTCTTCGCATAGTTTTGAATCGGCGGTGGACCGCTCGTTGCGCGCACTCAATGAGTTTCATGTGGCCGGTCTGGCCACCAACCTTGATCAGTTGCGTGCAATCTTGACGAACGCCTCGTTTCGCGCCGGTGATGCACGTACGACCCTGCTGGCGGAGGTTCCCGGTCTGGGTCTGGCGCGCAGTTCTACGGCTTCAATCCATGCGCCCGTGGGTGCGACCCAGGCGTTGCTCGATGCCCAGCAGAGCACCTTGCGATTCCTGGATGAACAGGCCACTGCCCTGCAAGGTGGGCAAGGCCTAGGCCTTGCGTCTGATCGCGGCATGGGGCCTGGCTCATTGGCGGCGGCTTCTCCCTCTCTGGTAGTTCCAGAGGGCTTGCAAGGCGTGGAATGCCCGCAATCGGGTTCGGTACTGGAGTTTATGGTCAAGGAAGGCATCCAGGTCTTGGCCGGGGACACTCTGATGGTGGTCACCGCCATGAAGATGGAAACCGCCGTTACAGCACCTTGTTCGGGCTTGGTGACGCTGAGCGCTGCGCTCGCGGTGGGTGATCTTGTCGCGAGTGGGCAAGTGATTGCCGTCATTCAACCCGCCGCGACAGCGGCACGGGGCACCTCCTTGTCAGCCTCCTCGCCCGCTTTCGACGGTTGGGCTCCCTTGCTTGCCGAGGTCGCCACATTGCAAGGTTTAGCCCATGCCCGGCTCGGTGTCGGTTCAAAAGAGCCTGGCGTAGTGAGGCAACGACAGCGCGGCAAGTTGAACTGCCGTGAGCGCATCACCTTGCTCTTGGATGCCGGGAGCTTTCGCGAGGTCGGTAGTCTGGCCGGGTTTGCCTCCTACGACGAGCAGGGCACGATCAGCGATTTTACGCCCGCCAATCATGTGGGAGGAATTGGAAAAATTGCCAGCCGGTCCAGTATCGTTTGTGCCGATGACTTTACTTCACGCGGCGGTCATGCAGATGGCGCGATCGGCCAAAAAAGCCGTTATCTCGATGAGCTTTCGGTCGAAATGAGAGTGCCTGCTATCCGACTTCTCGACGGTTCTTCCGGCGGCGGAAGTGTTGCCACGATGGTCCCCAAGCAAGAAAGCTCACCGGACACCTCGGTACAGGAAAGTACAGGTGCCATTCAAGCCGGACGGCCTCGAGTGACCGGTGGTGGTGGATCGTTCCTGCCTGCACACTTGGGTAGCACTCTTTACACCAAGCAGTTGGGCACGGTACCCGTCGTGAACCTGTTGTTGGGTAGCGTGGTGGGCATTGGTGCAGCGAAAGCTGTCCTCGGCCATTTCTCGGTGATGGTGCGCGATATCGCGCAATTATTTGTCGCCGGACCACCGGTGGTGAGCCATGCCATGGGCTATGAAGTCAGCAAGGAAGATCTTGGTGATTGGCGAATTCATTGTCGCAATGGTTCGGTCGACAATCTCGCAGGCACTGAGCAAGAAGCGGTCGTCATGGCGCGACGTTTCTTGTCGTACCTACCCTCCAGTGTGTACGAGGCGCCGCCACGAACGGCTGCGGATCCAGCCGATCCGCCTGATCGTCGCGAGGAGGAGTTGTTCACCTTGATTCCGCGAAAGAGAGCAACGACCTTCGATGTGCGGCGGGGCATCCTCCTGATGGCGGATCGGGATTCGTTTTTTGAGATTGGATCGCTTTGGGGAACGGACCAAGTGACGGGTCTGGCGCGCTTCAACGGTTATCCCGTGGGAGTCATCGCCTCGGATAGCCGTCATGTGAATGGCGGCGCTCTCACCGCGGATGGTTGCGACAAGCTGCGTCGCCTGCTCGATATCTGCGATTTGTTCCACTTGCCGATTCTTAATCTTGTTGATAATCCGGGCTTCGCCGTGGGCATCGAGCATGAAAGGGCGGGCACCATTCGCAAGGGCGCCGAATGGATGGTGGCCTTCGCACAGATCACCGTCCCCATTTTCACGGTGTTGATGAGGCGAAGCTTTGGTGTGGCCGGAAATAACTATGCCACGCCCCGTGCTCAGGCCACTAAGCGAGTGGTCTGGCCGGCGGCCGATGTGGGCGGCATTCCACCCGAGGGTGGTATTGAGGCGGCTTACAAGCGGCAACTGGCTGAGTCAGCCGACCCGGTGGCACTTCGGGCTGAAATCAATGCACGCATCGAGAGCGCAAGAGGGCCGATCGGCCCCCTCAATCGCTTCCAAATGGAAGAGATGATTGATCCCCGTGATACCCGTGCTCTGGTGTGCGAATGGATAGAGGATGCTTACCGGGTGGTGTCTCAGCCCGCGCGTTTGTTGCCTCGGGGTTTGCAATTCAGGCCCTAGGAGGGTGGGTGGCGCTCATACTCCTGGTAGCAGTACCAAGTTAGAATTTGAGCCACGCTATTTTCTGAGCGTTTTGAGTAACGAACCTCAATAATCTTTTCCTTTCAATCTGGAGCGAGAAATGTCTGACCTAAGCCATGAAAGAGTGCGTTGCACCATCACCGACGGCGTCGCCGATGTGCGCATGATTCGTGTTGACAAGATGAATGCACTCGACGACGCCATGTTTGTGGCTTTGCGTGAAATGGGCGAACGCCTGTGCCAAGAGAAAGGCCTGCGGGCGGTCGTACTGTCAGGCGAAGGACGCGCTTTTTGCGCGGGGCTGGATATGGGTCGCTTCGCGAGCATGGCCGAAGGCGGTGGCAAGGTATCCCACCAAATGCGTCTTGGAACCCGTACCCACGGTTTGTCTAACGCCCCTCAGCACACGGTCATGGTTTGGCAGGACGTGCCGGTCCCCGTGATTGCCGCGGTGCATGGGGTCGCTTTGGGGGGCGGGTTTCAACTTTGCCTGGGTGCGGATATCCGCTTGGTCACCCCCGACGTAAAAATGTCGATTCTGGAAATTAAGTGGGGCCTTGTCCCGGATATGGGGGGTGTGTATTTAATGCAAAAGCTTGCTCGGGCCGATGTGATTCGTGAGCTGAGCTATACGGGTCGTATGTTCTCGGGCACGGAGGCGCAGCAATACGGGTTCGCGACACGGGTTTGTGCTGATCCCTATGCCGAAGCCCTGGTGATGGCGCGTGAGATTGCGCAGAAGAGTCCGCATGCCATTCGCGCCAATAAGCGCTTGCTCAAAGTCGGCGAAAGCGGTGACGCCGCGCGCATATTGCAGGCGGAGTCCGATGAGCAAATTGCCGTGATGGGTGGCCCCAATCAAATTGAGGCCGTGCGGGCCGGAATGGAGAAACGGGCGGCCAAGTTTGTGGACGTGTGAGCCAGGGC
>JAYUOT010000040.1:0-3713 GCA_043760705.1 Betaproteobacteria bacterium | reverse complement strand
TCCTCTAAACGAACTGAATCAATCTCACTATGGTCCTTGGCCTCCTCCCCAGGAATCGCAAAAAGATCATCAAGCCCTTCCTCCTGAGCAACGCGCTTGGCCCGTTCCTCCAAGCGCCCACAAGCTGCCTTGACTTCCTCGCTGACCGACGCATCGGTTCGGCCAAAATAAAACATTTGATCGAAAATGCCCGCTGCAATTTCCGCAATGTGACTTTGCTGATTTTTTGATAAGCCTTTGGGGGTTTGAAGGCGGCTTTCCAGAAATAAGGCGAGTTGCTCGTCCATCTTCCGGCATGCGTCAAGCAAAGGTGCCAACTTGCCCTGACGTACGGGACGATGCGCGTCGGTAAGGTGGCCCAATTCGGCGATGCCCTTATTGCATTGCTCAATTTTTTCGAGCAATTGATTGAAGATCTTTTGCTCGGGTGCCAGCTTGGCGGTGGTGATGGCCAAGGCTGTTGAGCTTAGTGACGGGAAAGAGTCGCACGGTAGTGGTTGGGGCTTCATGGAGCGTATTTTATCGGGCATTGAAAATCAGAAGTCCGTCTCAATCCTTTCCTTTGTTTTAGGATGGATGTACCAGCCCGTGGTCTAGGCCATCAGTACTAAGCCCCTCGACCTAAAAGACTGCACACTTCCAATCTTTGCGGGACGATGAACCTCCAAAAAGGAGGCGTCCCATGGCGCATAGCTTCGACACCGATTTCAATACGGCTGTTACAAGTCACGTTAGGCCAAGCTGCTGCTTGCACCCGGCGTTTCTGCTATTTGCAAGCATCTTCCTCGCCTGCTCGATTCGGGCGCAGGGTGTTGCGATACCCGCTGACTCCACGACGGCTTCAACCTCAACCTCAAGCACAAACAGCACCACTTCAGTCTGCGAAAAGCTTGCAGAAGAAGGTCAACCCGCCTGCGGTGAAGAGGCAGGCAACCCCATCAATGTCACCACCGGTAACAAGTTCCAACGCGAAGTAGATATGCCCCCACTGCCTGGCGTGCTCGGCCTAGAGCTCATCCGCCATTACAACAGCTCGGCGAGCCGCTTAAGCGATGCACCCAGTATGTTTGGCCGGGGCTGGCGATTGAGCTACGACTGGGCGCTGAGGTTTGACCACGCCAATAGAAACGAGACGATGCTCTTGGTCCGGGGTGACGGCACACAAATTGCACTGCGCAAAAATCGGCCCTCGATCAATCCTTCTGCGCTCGGTACAAGCTGGCGCGCCATTGGCGCGGTCAACGGCCAACTCAAGGAACATCGTAAGGCCCTGGACATTGAATACCTGTGGACGGAAAGCTCTGGCAAGCGCTATCGCTTTAACTCAAAAGGATGGCTGACCAGCATCGAAGCGCCCACCGGCGAATTTCTGACCATTGAACGCGAGCAAAAGGGAGACATCACCAAGGTGACCGACCCACAGGGCCGAAGCTTGAGTATGACCCTACTCTCAGACGAGGTGGCCTTACGCATGAAACGCTTCGGCGGCGTGCAAATCGTAGACACTCCCGTAGGTCGCTATGAGTATCGCTATGGCGGCATGTTGCCTGAGGGTAGCCAGATTGATCCTGTACGAATCTCTAGCCGCCTCATCGCGGTTGAGCACGCTCGCATCAAGCGCCACTACCTGTTTGAGGATGCCCAACGGCCGACCCTATTGACGGGAATGCGCGTGGAAGGTGCGGGCTCAGATAACGTGATGATGAATCAGCGAATCGCAGCCTGGGCCTATGATGCCCTAGGACGCGCAGTTATGAGCATGAAGGGTGACCAGGAGCGGGTGACCTTGTGGTTCCTGCCCAGACTAAAGAATCCCCAGGGTTTGGAAACCGGGTTCACGCTACTCACCAATAGCCTGGGTCGCAGCACGCTGTACCGGTATCAGATGTTTGCTGGTAAGCCCCATCTAACAGAGGTGATCGGCCCAGGCTGCGCAAGTTGCGGGCAGACCAATGTGCGGCATGAATACGACCCCAATGGGCGCCTGCTTCAGACCACCTACCTTGCCCCAGTGATCGTTAAGACGGCGGTAAGTCCCAAGGCCTCTGATGCCTTGGTCCATGCCGGACTACAGGCCGGACAGCCGCTACGAGCGATTCGTATGAACTATGACAAGAGCGGCCGACCTACACATCGCTATTTAATTCCCTACCTTGAGGGGCAACCGGAAAAGCCTCAGCTTCAGACTAGGCTTGAATATGGTGAAGACCCAATCAGGGATCGAGAGAGTCCTAACCAACCCATCTTGATCGCGCGGCCTAGCGTTGTGCCAGGACAAGAACATCGCCTTGAATTGAGTTACAACGATTCCGGGCAAGTCACCCTTGCGCGGGAGACTGGCTTTGATCCCATTGCTGGCAAACAAATCTCGCGAGCCACACGATACAAGTATCAACTCATCCAAGGTCGAAGTGTGCTGGTGGAGGCCGACGGCCCCTTACCCAATGGCCCGACGCAAAGCCCTGTCGACAGCGACATCACGTTGTTCAAGTGGGACCCGAAAGCCAACCGAGTCGTCGAGATGATCGAACCCTTGGGGTTCATCCATCAGCGTTCATTTGACGATGCTGGACGACTGTTAAGCACGAGGTTCGATGACGGTGTACGGTGCTTGCAGCGAGACATCAGCTACTCCTACGACGGTCGCCACGCCTTGAGTGTGATTCGATCCGCGCCCTCAGGATGGTTGCTCAAGCCCGTAGTACAGGGCAAACCGATGGCTGTCAGCGTCGATCCAGTCTCTCGTGCTATCCTGAAGGACGCGGGTGAAGTAGATGCAGCCAGAAGCAGGCCCAAAATGCCGCATTCATACAAGTACGACGCGCTCGGCCGCCTAACCCAAACCATTGATGCTGCGGGTAGAACCATCACCCGTGGATACGACGAGGCCAACCGTCAAAAGACCTTAAGTGACGATCTAGGTAACCATAGCCTGACCGACTTCGACACTGAGGGCCGCCCCCGCCATGCGGGCTTGTATCGTGCAGGCCAAAGTCAGTTGCTACGTGCCGCTTATTTTTGGCATGATGACGACGGCCGACCAACCAAGCGACTGCTCCCAGACGGCCGCATTGATACTTGGCGCTACGGGCAAGAGGGTCGAGTGACTGAGCACATTGACGGTGACGATATTCGCACCTCGATTCTCAAGGCCAAGGGCAACCCTGCCGAAGCGGTGATTCGACAAGCCATTGACGGCGACGTGCAGTTCCGCATGCGATCAGACGATGCAAATGCCGCTCCCACTCAAGTGGTCGACGACTTTGGCCGTATTGTCAAAACCAAGCTGCCTGATCACGGCGACAAGCTGGCCCGCTACGACGAAGCTAATCGGATCACCAGGCTTATCCACGCCGACCAAAGTTCGGTAAGTTACCTTTACGATCAAGTCGGTCGCCTTGTCCAGAAAGCCTACGAAGATGCCAAGGGATCGAACCAGGGGCGCACGCGATTAACGTACGAAGGCGCTTTATTGAGTAAAGCCATTGATCCAGAGCAAACCACCCAAATAGACTATGACGCCTTGGGTCGAAAAACCGGTGCAAGCGTTCAGCTCAAGGGACTCTCCCAAACATTTCATACCACCCAAAGCTACGAGGAAAATACTGGCTTGATCCAGCAACGAGGTTTGGCCACCGGGCAGGTCATGCACATTTCAAGAGAGGGAGCCTCGCTTGGCGCGAGTGTCAATGCAATACACCTGCAATCCGCGC
>JAYUOT010000039.1:0-3717 GCA_043760705.1 Betaproteobacteria bacterium | reverse complement strand
GAAATCTCGCGGTGCTAGGACCCGGTACGGGCTTGGGTGTGGCCGCGCTTGTGAAGACCCAAACCGGTTGGCAAGCCGTGCCTGGCGAGGGCGGGCATGCCACTTTGGCGCCAGCCGATGATTTTGAAAGCGCGGTGCTCGCACAGGTTCGAAAGTCCTTTGGCCACGTTTCTGCGGAACGGCTCTTGTCAGGGATCGGGCTGCCTTTGTTACATCAAACGGTCCTTCAACTGAGTGGCAAGATGGCGCCCGCAAGCACGACCGAATGCATAGTCTCTGGGGCACTTGCTGGCGACCCCCAAGCCAGAGAAACACTCAATCTCTTTTGTGCTTTATTGGGCGGGTTTGCGGGCAACGTTGCCTTAACCCTTGGGGCTCAAGGTGGTCTCTATGTTGGTGGCGGGATCGTGCCAAGGCTGGGTGATTTTTTCTTTGCTTCGCGATTTCGCGAGCGTTTTGAAGCCAAAGGGCGGTACTCCCCTTACCTCAAAAATATTCCTGTGGCGGTCATTACAGATTCCGATGCAGCGTTATTGGGGGCTGTGCATCGTCTGCAAGACTTGCCGATCATTTAACCCCGAAGCGTAGGAACACCAGAGCCAAGAGAGCCGCCGCAAGAGCCAGCGACATCAGCTTCCAAAACAGCACAGGGTGACGATCCACCAAGGGAGCGCGAGTGCTGCTCAAAAACGTCGCATTGGGATGGCGTAAGTCATAGACAAACTCGGACAAGGCCTCGTATCGTTTGAAGGGATTGGGATGGACGGCTCGACTCAAGGCACTGTCGATCCACACTGGAATCTCTCGGTCTTCATCAAGCACAGATTGATACTTCAATTTTTTTTGCGCAGAAGGTGTTCTTGCCTTTGCGACCTCCGCTCCAAAGGGCAAACGCCCGGACAACATTTGGTAGGTGATCACGCCGAGCGAGAAAAGGTCTGATTTAGCGCCAGCGGGTTCGCCCAAAAAATACTCGGGAGCCGTATATTGAGCGGTGCCGAAAATGCGCTCCTTGCTCATTGGCGCCGACCTTTCTTCAATGCCCGCCACTCGGGTGGCACCAAAATCAATGATCTTCACGGTACCCGCTGTATCGATCATGATGTTGTTGGGGCGAAGATCTTGGTGAAACATCTCAAGCCGGTGAAAGGCCTGTAAACCCTTGGCGATTTGTTCAACAATACCCCGCACCGCTTCGAGTTCGGGTTTGGGGTGATCCCTCATCCATTGAGCCAGGGTTTGACCCTCAACAAACTCCATCACCACATAAAGAAAGTTGCGCTTGCGAGTGGGCTCACAGGGTTTGAGCACATGGGCACTGTTGATACGCCGCGCAACCCACTCCTCAAGCATGAAGCGTTCAAGCAGGTCGCGATCTCCTTGAAGATCGATGGAGGGAATCTTGATCACGACCGACGCTTCTGTCGCAAGATCGAGGGCTAGGTAGATATGGCTACGATGGCTTTCATGGAGTTCGCGAATAATTCGGTAACCCTCGAAGATCTGCCGCGCCGAGAGGAGGGGAGGCAAGGCCAGTTCAGTGATTTGACGATGAATTTCACGGGCATCTTGCGCAGGGAGATCATTCACAAGCACAATCTGCACGGTGAGGTTGTCCAAGCTGCCGCACGCCAGCGCCTCGGCCACGATGAGCTTGGCAGCCTGATCGAGATCCGCCATGTCGCGGGAAATCGCATTAATCATGAACGCCGGTTTCACGTGCTCATAGACACCGTCGCTTGCGAGTAGGAATACATCGTTCTTCTCGATCGGCAGGGCCTGGTAGTCGATGTCGATCTGAGCTTTAAATCCTACCGCGCGACTAACGTAGCTTTGATCAGCTCCGATCCAAACCCGATGATCTTGTGTAAGCTGCTCAAGAGCGCTGGCATGCACCCGGTAGATACGGGTATCTCCGACGTGGAATAGATGGGCGGTGCTTGATTTAAACACTAGTGCGCTCAAGGTGCATACATAGCCCTTGTCATGATCGTAGCGATACTGACTTTTCTGGGAGCGGGAGTACAACCAGGCATTGGTTGCCGTCAGCACGCGTTCCACCGAGCGTTTGACCGACCAAGATTCAGCAGTGCAATAGTAATCTTCAAGAAAGCCTCGCACGGCAAATTCACTGGCGATTTGGCTGACCTGGCTGCTACCAATGCCATCGGCCAGGGCAATCACGATGCCCTTGGACGAGAGGAGCGGTTCCATTGGGATCAGGGCGCCATGAAAATCTTGATTGATCTCCTTGTGACCTTTGTCTGAGCACTGGCCGATGGTTATTTTTAAGCGACCGCTCATGCTCCCGCTCTCTCCGCCTCACCACGATTCAAGTCTTCGTGCATTGATCGCCAGACAAGATCATCGAGTGCTTAGTCACCGACATGCCCATTTAAAAAGACTCCGGTCCGAACAATCTTAGCCCATCGCACGCTTGGGGCCTGTACGCACATGGGTTGCATAGAGCGTGAGTCCGGTGAAGGTGAGGCCGCCGACGAGATTACCCAAAACCGTGGGGATTTCGTTCCAAATCAAGTAGTCCATGATGGAGAAATTTCCACCGAGGAGCAAGCCCGAAGGGAACAAAAACATGTTGACCACAGAGTGCTCGAACACCATGGCGAAGAAGACCATGATGGGCATCCACATGGCGACGACCTTGCCCGTTACGGAGGTGGAAATCATCGCGCCAACGACCCCGGTCGACACCATCCAGTTGCACAGCATGCCGCGCACAAAAAGAGTCAACATGCCGGCTGCGCCGTAGTGCGCGTAGCCCAAAGTACGTGACTCGCCAATGCCTGCAATCACCTGGCCGACCTTGTCAGGAGGCGTTGAAAAGCCGTAAGTGAAGACAATCGCCATTAACAGAGCCACAGTAAAGGCGCCCGCAAAATTACCCACAAAAACCAAGCCCCAATTGCGAAGGACTCCTTTTAGGGTGACGCCTGGGCGCTTATCAATGAGCGCAAGAGGGGTCAGCACAAACACCCCGGTGAGCAAGTCAAAGCCCAGCAAATAGAGCATGCAAAAGCCGACGGGGAAGAGGATGGCACCAATAATCGGGTAGCCCGTTTGGACGTTCACGGTGACCGCAAAAACTGCCGCCAGCGCGAGAATCGCGCCCGCCATATAAGCCCGAATGATGGTGTCGCGGGTGGACATAAAGACCTTCGACTCTCCTGCGTCGATCATTTTAGTCACAAACTCTGATGGAATTAGATAAGACATGGCCTCTCCCTTTTTGCTCGCTCATGCCAAAGAACTATTCTCCAGAATTGATCGCACTACGGAGAAGCAATATTCGGGCCAGTCACCACAATGGCTTTGCAACTGGGGGTGAACAAAGTGCTTGCGCCATTGGGAGGCGAAATTTCGCAGTGGCTTGCCCATATTTGTGCGGCAATCAACAATTCGAGCGATACTAGTGCGCATGGGGCTTCTTGGATTGTTCAGCGGTGCCTATCTCATTGAGCCCCAACCGTGAATGAGCGATCTCCAGAAGATCGACGCCTACCAAAATGAATGAGTATTCGAGGAGAAAGCCAAGATGTGTGCATTAAAGATAGGGTTTGCGGCCGGATGGGGGCGACTTGCGATGTCTCTCGCCTTGGTGAGCCTGGTGGGGTCGCCAAGCGCCCAGGCGCAGGAGTATCCCAACAAACCCATCCGCTTCGTCGTGGGCTCCACACCGGGTGGCGTCGTTGATATTCG
>JAYUOT010000038.1:0-3721 GCA_043760705.1 Betaproteobacteria bacterium | reverse complement strand
GGGGGCCATAGCGACCCACACGCGGATCCACCATGCCGATCCAGCGACAGCTTTCACAAACGCCGCAGGCGCTTGATCTCTGTGTCAATTGAGGTGGGGTACTCTCGCAAAGCCAAGCCTTGATCAGCTCCAAAGCGAGCTCGATTTGCCCGCCACCTGCCGGGCCTGCAATCAAGATGGCATGATGAGCCTCGCCTTCGAATAAATGGAGAAAATCTTTCTGAATCAACCCGAGTCGGGTAAATTCGGAGATTGTATCTAATTGCGTCTTTATTTCATCCAAAATATATTATATCTATTTTTCAATGGGTTATAAGTTTTATTTCAAGTATTTTGGAGATTTCATCAATGCTTTGACTCGCATCGATCACTTCAAAACGAGGCTGGCAATCTTTTGCCCTAACGAGGTAGGCTGCCCGAACTCGCTCAAAAAAAGCGAGATCCTCAGCCTCAAAACGATCTGCAGCACGCGCCTTGGCACGACGCTCCGCAGCGATTGCGGGCGGGAGATCAAAATAAAAGGTCTGATCGGGTTGAAGCCGGGGATGCACCTTGGCCTCAAGCTCGGCAATCGGCGCAAAGCCCAACTGGCGACCCCCGCCTTGATAGGCATAGGTTGAATCTGTAAACCGGTCACAGATGACCCAAGCGCCTCGCGCTAGCGCGGGCTCAATCAGGCGCTCGATATGATCTCTTCGAGCCGCAAACATCAACAACAACTCGGTCTCCAGCGACATGGGCTGCTGAAGTAACAGCTCGCGAAGGCTTTCAGCGAGTGCGCTGCCGCCGGGCTCGCGGGTTTGAACAACCTCTAAGCCGAGTTTCCTGAGCCGTTCCACACAGTGGCTGATATGGGTGGTTTTACCTGCCCCATCGATCCCTTCAAAAGTGATGAAGCGTCCGCGCTTAACCCCTGGACGCAAATGGTGAGAAGCTATAAGGGGGCTCATTGCTTAAGTTGATATTTTTGAACGGCACGATTGTGAGCGGATAAGTCATCCGAGAACTCGCTACTGCCATCGCCCCGGGCCACAAAGTAAAGCGCCTTGATGCTTGCGGGGGCGATCACCGCCTGCAAGGAGGCTTTGCTGACGAGGGAAATCGGTGTGGGTGTGAGGCCGCCACGGGTATAGGTGTTGTAGGGCGTATCGGTTTGGAGATCTTTACGGCGCAGGTTGCCATCAAACTTGGCACCCATACCGTAAATGGTCGTCGGGTCGCTTTGCAGGGGCATTCCGATCTTCATACGATTGAGAAAGACCGCGGCAACCTTAGGGCGATCAGCTTCGGTGCCCGTCTCTTTTTCAACAATGGAAGCCAGTGTGAGCAGATCGTAAGGGCTCTTCAGCGGGCTATCCGCTGGGCGCTTAGACCAAGCGTCGTCAACTATTTTTTTTGTTTGCCGATAGGCATTCTTATAGATTTCCATGTCCAGAGCATTAGGCGAGAAGCGGTAGGTACTGGGAAAAAACAGGCCTTCTGGATGGTTTTCGACCGCGCCTAGCCTCTTCAGTAACTCACGGTCGCTGAGCTTAACGGTTTCGTGCCTAAGCGAAGGGTGCCTATCGATGACCTCGCGCATTTGCTTGAACGTCCAACCTTCGGGGAAACGTATTTCACTGAGCAAGACCTCGCCCGACACAAGTTTGTCGAGCACGGAACGAATTGTGAGTGGCGCCTTGAAAAGATAAGTGCCCGCTTTAATTTGATTGGAGTCGCCTCGGAACCGAGAGGAAATGGAGGTGAGTGGTTCCGGCAGGTCCACTCCGGCATTGCGAAGCGCTGTCATTGTGGCCGAAAAGCCCTGCCCTTTTTCCACGATGATGGTGACCTCTGGCTTGCTCTGAGAAATGACCTTATGTTGATAGGTACTTTTGCCCCACCAATAGCCACCCCCTCCCGCAATAATGGCAAGACCGACTAAGCCCAAGAAGAAAGATTTGAATGCCCGCATGCCTATAATTGACCAATATGAGATAAATAATCAAAAACCAAGGACTGAATTATGCTCGCTGTGGATTATGACCGCCTCCCAATCCAACAATGGCTCAATCGTCTCGGCGCAGCTCTGACCGAAGATTTTTATGGAGTGCAGGGGGTTTTTGGCTCAGAAACGACTCCCAATGAGGCTACGATCGATGCTGGGCAGATTTTTCCACTTCCCGATCTCGGCCTCATTCAAGTGAGCGGGGCTGAGGCTGTGAAATTTTTGCACTCACAGCTTACCAACGATCTGGAGACTCTTCAAGACAGGCAATGGCGCTGGTTCGGCTTCTGTAATGCCAAGGGTCGAATGCAACTCAGCGCGGCTGGCTTTAAAACAGGCGAAACCATTACCTTGATAGGTTCGCGCCCCTTGGCCGCGCCCGTCGCCAAGCGTCTCGGCATGTTTGTCATGAGAGCAAAAGCAAAAGTCGCCGATGTGTCGAGCACTTGCGAGATCTACGGATTACAAGGGGATATCGGCCCTTTGTTGAGTCGACTCGGGGTGAGCGCCCAAGCCCCAAACACCGGCGAGCGACTGAGCATTTTGTGGGGCAGTGAAACCCTCGACTTACTCGCACTTGAATCCTCAGCGAGGAGTGCTCAGGACCTGGGGAAGCCCGTCACCGAGCGCTTTCTTTTGGTGGCGCCGGCTGGGTCTGCGCTATGGACCGAAGCCTTGGCCAGCGGCCTCCACCCCGCCAATTCTGCATGGTGGCGGCAGTCCGAAGTGGCCACGGCTAGCGCCCGTATTGTGCCGGCAACCTATGAGCTCTTTGTCCCACAAATGCTTAACTTCGAATCGCTGGGTGGCGTGGACTTCAAGAAAGGGTGCTATCCGGGACAAGAGGTCGTGGCTCGAAGCCAGTACTTAGGAAAGCTCAAGAGAAGAATGTTCGTCGCTAGCCTTGCCATTGGGCCCTCTGCCTCAACAAGCAGCAGGTTTGAACCGGCCCCAGCCCTGGATGTTTGGGCGAGTGATTCTGCCGACGCCAAAGAGCCTTGCGGGCAGGTTGTCCTGGCTTCGGCAGTGCCGGGGCACGCAGTGCAAGTGTTGTTTGAAGCACAGACAGGGGCTGTCGAACAAGGCGCCATCGGCTTGCGAGACAATGCCGGGCAATGGTACCCCTTAGTGGTGAGGCCCCTCCCCTATGCCTTGCTTGAAATCTAACTGCTTCACTCCATGGAACTAGCGATGCCCATGATCACCCGGCCTGTAACGTTCGAGCAGTCTTTGTGTGCGTTCTAGCCTTTGCCTTTCATCCCGGAGCGGGTTCAGATTCGATGCCAGAGCTCAAAATCATTTCGAATCGCGATGAGTTTCTAACCCGTCCGACTCAAGTGGCTCATTGGTGGTCGGAGCTGGAGCCTGAGCTGGAACTGGAGCCTGAGATTACGCTCCCCTCTGATCGAGCCGTCCCACTGGAGGCTTCGTGCGTTACGTGGCCAGGCTCAAGCTTAAAGGGTAGAGCCTGGGTGTTAGGCGGACGCGACCTGCGTGCCGGAGGTTCCTGGTTTGCGGTGAGCCGAGCCGGACGTGTAGCGGTTTTGACCAATTACCGAGACCCCGCACACGAAGGCTCCTCGGATAAATCTCGCGGCGGCCTAGTTGAGCGATGGGTTGGGCAGCGACACGCCAGTATGGCCGCCCAAGATCTTATCCAGGATCTCAGTGAAAGGGCTCTCGATTACGCTGGGTTTAACTTGCTGCTTTTTGATTGTACTGAGCAGGCTCAGG
>JAYUOT010000037.1:0-3729 GCA_043760705.1 Betaproteobacteria bacterium | reverse complement strand
AAAGTGACCCCAGAATTAAGTGACGAAAGCAGTGCTAGGGTCAGGGCAAGTGCTGAGCGGGTGTCAAACAGACGGCACAAAAGAGCGAGACAAGAGTGTCTAAGCAGGGGTTGGAGAGCGCATTGAAGCGAGGTCATTCCGTCGATGTCATGGTAAAAAGTGGCATACATTTGACGGGCGTTCTCAATGCATCACCTCCAGATGTGCGTTTTGTCGAACAATTTGTTGAGGGCTTAATGTCAGCGCTAAAAAAAGCGCGGGCTTTTCGCTCTTGATACTTAGGAGTTAAGCAAGGTCACTTTGGCGTACGTGCCGCGACGCAACAAATGACCTCAACAACGCCCGCTGCCTTAAGGCACTGAGTGGCTTCCGCTAGAGTAGCCCCAGTGGTCATGACGTGGTCAATGAGTCCAATTTTCAATCCGGCGAGAGGGTGACGTGTGTCTGAGGGATTGCTTCGCACCGATTTTTGACTTTTTCCAAATTCCCGTGAGGTCTTCGAAACCACGCAATAGGCCCCTTTCACAAGATCTCGGCGACCTTCCGAAGCAAGTAAGGACATAGCAGGCCCGTCTTTGATGCGCCGCAGCAGATCCAGGCGCAAGGAGGGCTTTCGTGCAAAGCCCATGTTTGAATGTGGCGAAGCGCTGCTTTGCAGCGCACGCCTCAAGCTCTCAGCAATGAGCTGAGCCTGATTAAATCCGCGAGTTGCAAGTCTTTGCCGCGAAAGAGGTAGTGAAATCAAGGTATCAAGCTGACTTACCCGGTTTTGAAGCGCAAGCGGCGCACGAAGAACGGCCTGAGCAAGCCCCCAACCCAAACCATAGGCAAGGCTGGCTTCACGTTGAAACTTGAGCGCATGCACCCAGCCGTCGATAGGGTAGTCATAGTCCACCCCGGTGATGATCGCATCCCAAGGGAACTGCTCTTGTAGATCAAGAGCACAAAAAGGCTGCAGCGACGTTTCATCCTGCCCGCCCCTCATGTCACCGGAGGCGTCCAGATGCGCTAGGTCACAGCGCAAACAGCGAATTGCCAGACGCCCCGGCAGCCGTTCCTCACAAGCGATACAAAGCCGCGCAGCGCATTCTCGATCACCCTCCAGATTTTGCTCGCAAAGCGAACACACCCGAGGCAAGATCAGATGCAACCCTCGCTCCACCCAGCGTTTGGAATGAGAAAGAAGTGAGGGCGGAAACACAGGCATTGCCAAAAGGAACACTGATTGTTAAACCAGCATTCATTAGACAAGAACTGATTGCCTTTGTCGCCCTCGCATAGGCCATTGACATTAGGCCTAAGGCTCAATAGAAAAAGTCAACCGAGTATTCTGAGTAATAATTCCCCCTCGATTTCCTGCCTCAATCGACCCATACCGCAACTTATAAACCGGCGGCAACTCGCGCGCCTTCGGTGGCGCCAACCAAAGCCTAAACAAATGTCGCTGCCGCTCAGGCTCAGGCCAGTTCTCAAAATCAGTGCGGCTGTGAAGTATCTGGTGATTATGAACAAATTGCATGTCGCCAGGTAGAAACTCCATGCTCAGTGCCAACGCATCATCGTCCGCGAGCGCATCTAAAAAATCAACGGCCTCATTTTCTAGGCTACTTAGTCGGCGAGCCTTGGGGAAGAGCTCTTGTGCGGAGCGAACGTATTGCCCCGCATAGATGGTGCTCAACTCACCCGCATGCCAGTTAAACACCGGAATATCAAACCAAGGGTCCATACCAGGGGGCACTTCGCCGCGGCGGTCGGTCGGAAAAGTATTGAACAGCGCTGCCCACAAATCAGGACGACGTTTGAGGATTTCGTTATGCAAAGTCACCGAGCTGACCAGCCTGCTTTCGCCGCCTGATTTCGAAGTCTTGAGACAAAGTAGGCCGACGATATCGCAAGAATCGGTGTGATAGTTCAGGGCACGATTGGTCTGGTAGTAACGCACATTGGGGTTTTTAATATCCAGGCCCAAATCGCGCACATGGCCGAGCAAATGCCCCTTGGCGTTTTGCGAGCGAAAGCTGCCCAGGTAAGCGCCAATACCAAGGTAGGCAATGGCGCAGTCCTCAAGGCTTCGCGCCTCAACCTTAAAGCCACGCAACAGCACAAAGCCTTGGCCATGCAAGACCTGCTGCTGAATATTGATGAGCTTCTTGCCTAAAGTAGGAAGTTTGAAGGTAGAGCTACTAATGTCGCCCATTTCTCGGCCAGCGCGGTGATGCTCTTGTACCGCTTGCTCGATCTCGGCGAGATCAGTGTCGTTCAGCGCAATCAGCCAATCGCGCTTCTTATCCATGGCGGGACCGTACCAAGCCGCGGGGCCATCGATCGCGCCAGGCGGTAAGGCTTGATTACCCATGGGGCTCATGATGGGGTGTGCTGTCGGGGAAAGTATTGCGCTCATAATGTTTTCTGCCTTCTTCTTTACTCGGCTTTATCAATGATCCTGAGGGACTCGCCCAGGGATCGGTAAAGTTGAAATTGATCGCGGGCAAAGGCTCGCGTTTCATCCGGGTTCTTCACGTAGGGGATGGAGCCTATTTTCTCTGTCGCGGCAATCCAGCTCGCGTCGCTCGCCACGGCCTTCATCACCTGTTGCAGCTTAGTCTGGATATCCTGTGGAAGATGGGCCGGACCAAAGATTCCGCTCCAGCCAATAATGCGTTCAAGATCGGCCAGCCCCAACTCGCGTGCGGTCGGCGTATCAGGGAGCACGCTGACCCGCTCTGGCGTGGTGACCATGAGGGCCATCAGATCGCCATTTTTGACCATCGGCACAAAAGTGCCAATGCTGGCGCAAGCAAAGTCAATCTCGCCTGACAATAAGGCCACCATGGCCTCGTTCGAGGCTTTATAGGGAATTTGGGTAGGAGCATTGTCGCCCAAGGCAAGCATCTTAAAGAGCTGACGAGGGCCCATGTCGTTGGTGGTTAAAGTGCCCGCTGTACCGAAGTTCATTTGTTTGCCACGTGTCTTTAGGCTCAAGGCAAAGTCAGAGTAGGTTTTGAATTTACTTGTTTTGACGAAGCAGCCGTAAGGGTTCAGCTCCAAGAGGCCGATCATGGTGTAGTCGTCCCATTTATATTTGGTACGCGTTGGCATGATGGCGGGGAGAATCGATTGAGATCCTGGGCGGGCAAGCAAAAGTGTGTAGCCGTCGGTAGCGGCTGACACAACGGCGGCCGAACCTATCACACCACTGGCACCTGGGCGATTCACGACCACGACTGCTTGACCCAGTATTTTTTGAGCGGCCGCAGCAAAATTGCGCGCGGCGAAATCGGCGTCTCCGCCAGCCGCATAGGGGGAAACGACGGTAATCGGCCTGGACGGATAGTTCTGGGCCAAGCTTGCAAGGGAGAGGCTCCCCAAAGTGAATGCGAAAACGCACACCAGCATTTGGCTAAGCTTTACACTCCGCACCGCTCTCACTCTTGGTATCACAAGAAACCTGCATCTGATTGCGAACTCTGAGATTGAGCCAACGCCTGGGAATACTGCCATCGAGCCTCCAAATTTTTATACAATGTTAAGAGTAAAACGGGCAATGCACCGCGCCATAGTATTACGTTTCCCGGTTCTCGTGCTTTTTAAGTGACGCTGATCGGTACAATAGCTTTTTGCTCGCTGCTAGAGCTAAACCGGACTGAAAGTTAACTCTGTTATTGACTAGAAATGGCGTCGGACCCAGCGTCGTAAGCCTGCCGGGCGAGGGCCAGTCGTGTTGGCCCA
>JAYUOT010000036.1:0-3729 GCA_043760705.1 Betaproteobacteria bacterium | reverse complement strand
AAAGGCAATCAGCATCGCCACAAAGCCTAGAAAAATAGAAACGGATAGGCGGTTGGTCATTCTGAAGCCTAAGCATTCATCATGCCATGAGTGCTAAGTCTATGATTTCACTCAGTTATTCAATTGAGGCGTCGCCGAGTATGGAAAGAATTCCGACAGGAATTCTTTCACGACTTTTCGCCTCCACCGCTAGAAACTAGAACCTGGTTCGGCAAGGAAGGCGATCTCTTCTGGCGCCGATTGACGCCCCATGATTTCGTTGCGATGCGGGTATCGTCCAAATCGATCAATGATCGCCTTGTGGCGAACTTCAAACTCGTAATTGCCCTGGGAGGCGTTTTCTTTGAACAAGCGCTCTGCAACCAGATGGATGAGGCGCGACTCGCTATGCATGAACGGCATGTAGAGGAAGGCTCTTTCCTGCTCTGGAAGTTCAAGATCAAGCTTTGCCGCTACGGCTTCCTGAGCCAAGGCCAAGGCGAGGTGGTCTGCAGCAAAGCCATGGCGCTCGCCCCGATACATATTGCGCGAGAACTGGTCGAGCACAAGGATCTCCGCCAGGCGGCCGCGCGCTGTGACGCGCCACTCAAAAAGCTCGACCTGGGCGGCTTGGCGATGGATATCGCCGAAGCGCTCGCGAATCAACTCATCAAACGCGGGGTCTACTTTCCACCACTGCTTGGGGGAAATTTCCTGAAACCAGAAATTTAGAACTAATTCATACATGCGCGAGAACTCAGGGGAGCAAATCCACGCCAAACTTGCGCATGAATACTGCAAACAAGGCGAAGCACACGATTGTAATGATGATGCTGACGATCATGGTCGGCCAAAATCCGATACGCGGTAAAAGCGTTGAGAAGATGAGGAACATGGGTAGCGTTGGGAGAACATACCAAAACGTGTAGGAGGCGTGGTTGGCAATTTTCTCTTGCGACTGATGCTCTAAATGGAGCCAAATCAGGGCCAGCAAGGTGACCAGCGGTAGCGCCGCCATCAGCCCACCAAACTTATCGCTGCGCTTGGCGATCTCGGAAACAGCAACCACCACGGCCGCCGTGATCAGGTACTTAGCAATGAGCCAAGTCATGCCTTAGCCAAGACTCGTGAGTGAGAATTCAGAGACATCGCGGGAATGCTCCGCAGATTTCTTGAGTTCGGGTAGCCCTGGCGCAAACTGGCATGCTTAATCATCGAGGTCTCGTGGGTTGACGGGGATAGGGTACGCCCTTACCGACGTTGCGTATTTAAAGACGATAGTGTTTTAGGAGGAGCAAATACCACGCGACAAACGCACCTACATTGAGCGTCACCGTGATCCAGAAAATCGTTTGAAACAGGCGTTTACGCGACTTATGTCTGAATGCCCGTTGCGCCACAATGGCACCAGGCCAGCCTCCGATCACGCTCATCAAATGCAGTGTGCTTTCAGAAACTCGCCTCCCAGCGGCTCGCGCCGCAGACTTGTCGAGCCCGTAGGTTACGAAGCAAATAACGCTCGCCGCAAAATACCAGCCAGCGACATAAAGCGAAGGGGCAAGCCACTCGGCGCCTTCACACGTGACTGCGGCGACGCGGATTGAATCTGCAGCGGTACTGGCTGCGATTTTCATTTGAACTTTGGTGACGCACTCCCACCCACCAGGCGCTCAAGAACGGCATAGACTGCTGCGGTGTCGTCCATGCCATGGCCGAGAGCCATGGCCGCGTTATAGATGGGCATAGTGCTTGCAAAAAGAGGGGCCGGTGTATCGGTCGCTTGCAAGGCATCATTGATAAGACCCATGTCTTTCTGCCAGGTGGACACCTTCATCGTCGCCTCCGACCAACTACGGTTCACCATTGCCGGACCGCGTACCTGAAACATGCGTGAACCGCCGGCGCCGTCAGCCACAACTTTTACGATCATCGCAGCATCGAGGCCCGAACGCACCCCCATCAAAAGGGCTTCCGCAGTGGAGACATTATGAATCGCCACCAGTAGGTTTGCGACCAACTTCATGCGGATACCGTGACCAAAGGCGCCCACATCGTAGCGAGCTCGCGCAAAGCCTTCAAATACGGGTATGAAGTCCTTGATTGCTTTACTGTTGCCGCTAGCATAGATGGCCAGATCCCTGGTGAGTGCCTGGGCCCCAGTACCCGATAGCGGGCAATCCAAGAGTCGAATTTTGTGCTTGGCGAGCGCTTTAAAGGCGCGAAGCTTTGCGGTTTCAGGCAAGGTACTGGTCTCTGCGGCAATCATGCCGGTAGTTTTGGCCGCGATGAGCTCGGCACAAACTTGGTCGAGTGCGGCTTCACTGGGCAGTGAAAGGACTACCCGAGAACAATGTTTGGCTAGTTCACCGACATTGCTACAGGCAATACCGCCAGTCTTTTTCAAGCGCGCCCGTGCTCCTGCGACAGGATCATAGCCGTACACTTTGAAGCCAGCTTTGACCAAGTTGGCTGACATCGCGGACCCCATGATTCCAAGGCCAATCATCCCTACAGAATCTCTGTCCTGCGGGGCGGTGGTGGTGCTTGCATTGGCTTTAGGTTTTGCAGAGGAAATGTTACGGACTTTGTTGATCATGGTTGAGCTTCGCCCTATTCCACCTTCACGTTGAGTTCACGAATCAGGTTGCCCCAAAAGGCATAGTCGGTGGCCACATCCGAGGTCAAGGTCGAGCCCGGCATACCGGTCGGGGTAAGACCTAGTGCTTTGAGGCGGCCCTGGATTTCAGGCGTTCTAACGATCTTGATAATCTCGCTACTGAGTTTGGAGACGATCTCATCGGGTGTTCCGGTCGGTGTAAAAATACCGTGCCACGAACTGCCGATCACCCCGTTGAGATCGAGGTTGGCTCCAAATTCGGTCATGGTCGGAATATCCGGCATGGCCGGAATGCGCTCAGCACCTGAAATCGCCAGAGCTTTTATCTTGCCTGCTTTGATCAAAGGAATGGCCGTCGTGGAGGCTTCGAGCGAGAGACTGACCACGCCACTCATGACATCCGGCGAAGGATTCGTTTTGTACGGCACATGGGTGAGCTTGATGCCTAGCTTGGCGGCCCAAGCTTCGACGGCCACATGGGGTTGGGAGCCCACGCCAAGCGAGGCAAAATCAATCTTGCCAGGGTTGCGCTTGGCGTAGTCCAGCAACTCCTTCATGCTGTTATAGGGCGCGTTCGGCGTGGCGGTCAAGATGTGCGGCACGAGTAGAATTTGTCCCACCCCCTTAAAGTCGCGCATCGGGTTGTATTTGACGTTGGGATAGACGTTAGGCGCAATCGCCATCACCGCCTTGACAGCAAAAAACAGGTTGTAGCCATCGGCAGGTGTGGTCGCAGCGATCTCGGCACCGAGCATGCCACCCGCACCTGCACGGTTATCAATGATGACGGGCTGGCCGAGCGCTTGACCTAGTTTCTCACCAATCATTCGCGCCACGACGTCGGGCGAAATGCCCACTGGATAGGGCACGATCATTTTGATCGGCTTATTGGGATAGTTACTTGTTTGCGCACGGGCGGCGGGCAAAAAGGTGGATGCAGCAAGTCCGGCAGAGCCGGTTAAAAGGCTTCTTCGTTTCATGGTGTGATCTCCTCAGTTTAAAAGTATGTCATGAAGGGTCGCAAAAAGCCGTGAGCCGTTACAGTTTTGAAATGGGCATTCCATCGCAAATCGTTTAACCTGACGTGTTGCCAGAAGTTTCACACGCCTCCGGCCACTACCTTCAGTTAGAAA
>JAYUOT010000035.1:0-3739 GCA_043760705.1 Betaproteobacteria bacterium | reverse complement strand
GGCGCGCTTCCGGGCGAGAAGAAGCGCTAACCCTCACGCCCATGCCAATGTCGCTTGAAACCTTTGAACTCCTTTCGGGCTCCTTGCCCCTGCCGGAGGGGTTTGTACCCAAAGAGGTGATGGTTCGCGTGCTGAAGGGCCCAGGGGGGGATTTGATGACCATGCGGGTCTACAGAATCTAGTGTGAACCCATACACTGACTACAGCTTCTCGGCCAATAAGCGCATCACTTCTTTCTGAAGCTCGGCCGGGCTGACCTGCTGGGCCGGAATCGCCTGGCCCACATGGAGGCCTACGCGAGCCATGAGGCCGCGACGAAACGGCCGAATCATGGCTTTGCCGTCCTCGGCTCGGGAAAAGAAGCTTCCCCATAGGTTTTGCAAGGCCATGGGAATCACTGGAGCCGGGTGTCGTTCCAGCACCTTCATAATGCCGCCTTTGAACTCCGCCACTTGACCGTCGCGGGTAATACCTCCTTCAGGAAAAATGCCCAGTAAATCACCTTCGTTCAGTACCTGCTCAGCATGTGCGAACGCGGCAGCGTAGGCCGCGGGATCTTCCTTCTGAGGCGCGATCGGTATCGCTCCGGTCAACTTGAACAGCCAGCCAATGACTGGAATCGCAAATATCTTGTGGTCCATAATGAAGCGGATCGGTCGCGGGCTGGCCGCTTGTAAGAGCAGCGCATCCACAAAGCTGACATGATTGCAAACAATCACCGCGGCACCTTCCGTGGGAATGGCCTCGTCACCCTTCACTTTAAAGCGATATAAAAAGCGCGAGGCAATCCAGGCGACAAAGCGCAACAAGTACTCGGGCACCAACAAGAAAATGTAGACCGCGACAAAGGCATTGGCGATCCCCGTAAACAAGAAAATTTGAGGAATCGTAAACCCTTTGGAGAGCAAGATGCCGGCGATCACCGAGCTCGCGATCATGAACAGCGCATTCAAAATATTGTTGGCCGCGATAATGCGGGCGCGATGACTTGGAGCGGCCCGCAATTGAATGAGGGCATACATGGGCACGCTGAACAGCCCGGCAAATGCCGAAAGCATTAACAAGTCGAACATGACTCGCCAGTGCGCGCTTTTGCCCATGAATTCTGAGAGTGTTTGCGCCGTGCTGCCATGGCCCAGGCCCCGGCTCGCGAAATACAAGTCTATCGCGAACACACTCATGCCAAACGCACCAAAAGGAACCAAGCCAATTTCAACATGGCGGCGCGAGAGCGTTTCGCACAGCAGAGAACCCACCCCGATACCGATTGAAAAAACCACCAGAAGCAAAGAAGCGACCTGCTCGTTTCCACCCAGCACGTCGCGCGCGAAGGCCGGGAAGTTTGATAAAAAGACGGCGCCAAAAAACCACATCCAGCTAATGCCTAAGAGCGAACGAAATACTACAGTGTTTTCTTTGGCAAGCTTGAGATTGCGCCATGTTTCTGTGAAAGGATTCCAGTTGATTTGCAGGCTGGGATCGGTCGCGGGTGCATTCGGAATGCTCTGGGCCACTACGCGACCGATGATGGCCAAGGCCATGCAGCCCCAGGCCACATACTGCGCGCCGACTTGCGGAATGGCGATCAACACGCCACCGATAATATTGCCGATCAGAATCGCCACAAAGGTTCCCATCTCGACCATGCCGTTGCCACCGGTGAGTTCACGCTCGCTCAATTGCTGCGGCAGGTAGGCATATTTCACGGGGCCAAAAAGGGTGGAGTGCAGCCCCATGAGAAAGGTGCAGGCCAGGAGCACCGGTACGTTCTTGTTGTAAAAGCCGTAGGCCGCCAGAATCATGATGCCGATCTCTAAGGTCTTGACGAAGCGAATCAGCTGGGTCTTGTTGTACTTGTCGGCTAATTGACCGCTGGTGGCTGAGAAGATCAGGTAAGGAAGAATAAACAAGGCGCCAATCAATACACCCGCTTGCGAAGCCGGCAGCCAGGCCAATTGCAATTGATAGGTCACCATCACGGTAAAGGCAAACTTAAACAGATTGTCGTTGCCCGCCCCCAAAAATTGGGTCCAGAAGAAGGGGGCAAAACGCTTTTCGCCAAGCAGCGCGAATTGACTGGAGTGAGAGCTCATAAAATCCTTTTTGTTTCCCGACATTTAATCTGGAATTCGAAATTTCGTCTCAATTTCAGTCCATCAACCGACTAACGCGAGGGACGGCCTGACGAAACGTTTCAGGCATGTCCAAAAGAATAATCGAATATGCTAAAAAGGCTAAGCAGTCGATGCTTTGTGGCCCATGCTTAGGCCGCTGGTGTCGGCTGACGATACTGCCTCACCACCAATGCCATCACAAAGGACATTCAATGAGCGAAACATCCCCGGTACTGGGCACCCAGCTTCTCATTGAAGCCATGAAGGACGAGCTGCGTGCGGCCGGGATGACCTATGCCGACCTTGCTGACAAAATAAGCATGAGCGAGTCCAGTGTGAAGCGCATGTTCAGTCGCCGCGAAATGCCTTTGTCGCGCATCGACGAGATATGCCAGGCCTGCAAAATTACTTTTGACGAGTTGGCCCGCAAAGTCGTCGATGCCCAGCCCATGGTCACCGAACTCACCCCCGAACAAGAGGAGGCCGTCAGCAAGGATGGCAGGCTTTTACTGGTGGCCATTTGTTGCCTGAGCCAATGGACTTTTGAGCAGGTCCTTGAGACTTATCAGTTTACCGAGCCGGAGCTGATTACTTGCTTTACCAAGCTGGATCGGCTCGGAGTGATCGAGCTCAAGGCCATGAATCGCTATCGCCTTAAACTCGCCAAAACATTTCGTTGGCGACCCGATGGCCCGCTAATGCGCTACTTTCGCGATCATGTCATCCAGGATTATTTCAATGGACGATTCTCGCGTGATGGCGAAACCGTGCATATTGTTCACGGCACGATCAGTACCGCCATGGCTCAAACTTTTGTAGATCGCCTGAAGCGCGTCGGGCAGGACTTTAGCGCCCAGCATTTGGCCGATCAAAAACTAAAACCCGACCTTACCGGGGGCTACACCTTGATTCTTGCCATGCGCGAATGGGAGTTTGCGCCCTTTACGGAGATGCGCAAGCGATCCCGGCCTGCCGCCCTTAAGGGACGGTGACCCGTGGGCATGGTTTTGATACTTTTCGCGCCCGGTCGAGACTGCTTGCGTACAATGAGAGCCGCGCTTACGGTGACCATGTCGATGAGGATCGGCCCTTGAGCGTACGTTGCAGGCCATTCTTGGAGATCACACAATGAACCATCCGAAACCATTTCTTGCGGAACTCAAACGACTCATGCCAGAAGCCTTGGCTCAGGCCTTTCAGGCCAAGTTTGAAACCCGTTACTCCACCGCAACGGCGGTGCGCGCCCATCACGGCAAGGATGAATCGCCCTTTGACCCGATTCCGCCTGAGGCCGTGGTTTATGCACACAGCACCGAGGATGTCGCGCATGCCGTCAAACTCTGTGCCGAACATAAATTTCCCATCATTGCATATGGCGCGGGCTCGTCCCTCGAAGGCCATCTTCTCGCGGTGCAGGGTGGTATCACCATCGATCTCTCCGAGATGAACCAAGTCATCTCCATCAATGCCGAAGATCTCACCGCGACCGTGCAGGCGGGTGTCACTCGCAAAGCGCTCAACGAGGCCTTGAAGCCCACCGGCCTGATGTTCCCGATTGATCCCGGGGCCGATGCCAGCCTCGGCGGCATGGCCGCGACCCGCGCCTCAGGCACCAATGCCGTTCG
>JAYUOT010000034.1:0-3744 GCA_043760705.1 Betaproteobacteria bacterium | reverse complement strand
AATGCGGATCGATGGTGAGTAAGTCCAGGTTAATCGACAGGCCACAATGGCTTGCAAAAGCCATTTCAGCCAGGCAGGCTAGTAAGCCGCCATCGGAGCGGTCATGGTAGGCCAGGAGCTTGTCCTCGCGGTTGAGCGCCTGAATGCCCGAGAAAAACTTCGAGAGCAAATCGGGGTCATCCAGGTCCGGCGATTCATTGCCGAGTTGAAGGGTGACCTGGGCCAGAGCCGAGGCACCCATGCGCTGTTTGCCGCAACCAAGATCGATCAAGATGAGGCTTGTGTCGTCGACCGTGTTCAGTAAAGGCGTCAAAGTTTTGCGTGCGTCTTGGGCCAGGGCGCACGCGGTGACCACGAGGGAAATGGGCGCCCTCACCTCTTCGCTGACACTGGGTGCGCTCTCCCATAGGGTGCGCATCGATAAGGAATCTTTACCGACCGGAATAGAAATTCCAAGGGCCAGGCAAAAGTCACGAGCCGCGGTCACCGCGTCAAATAGATCAGCATCTTCGGAGGCTTCCCCACAGGCCGCCATCCAATTCGCAGAGAGCTTGATGCGATGAATCGAATCGATTGACGCAGCGGCCAAATTAGTGATCGACTCGGCAATCGCCATCCGCGAGGCCGCCTTCGGGTTGATGATCGCCAGAGGCGCTCTTTCACCCATGGCCAAGGCTTCACCCGCATAGCCTTCAAAATCCAGCAAACCCACGGCGCAATCTGCCACGGGCACCTGCCAAGGCCCCACCATCGGGTCACGGGCACATAGCCCGCCTACCGTGCGATCACCAATGGTGATTAAAAATTCTTTGCTGGCTACCACCGGTAGGCGCAATACCCTTTCAATCATTTCTGCAAGGTTCAGGCCCACCAGCTCAACAGGGGGTAAAGCCCGTATCAAACGCAGACCTTGACGATGCATCTTCGGCGGCTTGCCCAATAACACTTCCATGGGCATATGAATGGGCGGATCGTTTGGATTGGCCTGGTCTTCAAGCTTTAGCAGGCCGTCGTCCGACACCACGCCGACCATGCCATAAGGAGCGCGTTCGCGCAGACATAGGTCGTGAAACAAGGGAACACTCTTTGGCGCCAAGCACAGCACGTAGCGTTCCTGGGATTCATTGCACCAAATTTCTGCGGGCGACAGCCCGCCTTGCGCAATCGGCACCTGACTGAGTTGAAACACAGCCGACTTGCCCGCGCCATCGACAATTTCAGGAAAGGCGTTCGACAAGCCGCCTGCGCCCACATCATGGATCGAAAGTATCGGATTCTCATCGCCCAGGCGCCAGCAGGCATCAATCACCTCCTGGCAGCGACGCTCCATTTCAGCGTTGTCGCGTTGTACCGAATCGAAATCCAAATCGGCCGTGTTACTGCCGGCGCCCATGCTCGATGCAGCACCGCCGCCCAAGCCGATGCGCATGCCGGGGCCGCCCAGTTGGATCAGTACGTCGCCGTTACTGAGGCTCAGTTTTTCGCTCAGGCGAGCGTCAATATTGCCCACCCCGCCGGCAATCATGATCGGCTTGTGATAGCCACGACGCAGCCCCTGAATATCCTGCTCATAGGTGCGGAAATAGCCCAGCAAGGCGGGGCGACCAAATTCATTATTGAAAGCTGCGCCACCAATCGGGCCTTCCAGCATGATCTGCAGTGCAGACGCGATGCGTTCAGGCTGGATCACCGCACCTTTTAAAGTACCTTCCCAGGGCTGATCAAAGCCAGGAATGCGTAGGTTTGAAACGCTAAACCCGGTCAAACCATATTTGGGTTTGGAACCACGGCCGGTCGCCCCTTCATCACGAATCTCGCCACCGGAACCGGTCGCCGCACCCGGATAGGGCGAGATCGCTGTGGGATGGTTATGGGTTTCCACCTTGAGCAAACTGTTCAGCATCATCGGCACGCGCTGATATTGGCCTTGGGGACCGACCGGCAAAATCTTCTCGGCAGCCTGTCCAGCGAGAATCGCGGCATTGTCGGAATAGGCAATCACGGTATGTTCGGGGCGAGCGCGGTGGGTTTCTTTGATCATCCCAAAAAGGCTTACGCTTTGTTCTTGACCATCCACCGTCCAGGAGGCGTTGAAAATCTTGTGTCGGCAATGCTCTGAATTAGCCTGTGCAAACATCATCAGCTCAACATCGCTTGGGTCTCGCGCCAATTTCCGGAAAGCCGCCAACAAATAATCGATTTCGTCGTCCGCCAGGGCCAAGCCGAGGGCACTGTTGGCCTTCACCAAGGCCGCCTTGCCTTCAGCCATCACCGCAATGCGTCGCAATGCTTTGGGGGGCAGGAGCTGAAAGAAGTGGTCTGCCTCGGGCATGTCGGCAAAAACCGACTCGGTCATTCGATCATGCAATAGTGCTTGAATTTGGCCAAGCTGCGCCGGTGATACGGACTTGCTGCCACCCAAAAAACCACGTTTGGGCACTAAACGGTATTCAACGAAGCGCTCAAGCCGATCGACTTCCTTGAGCCCACAATTACGCGCAATATCGCTGGCCTTGGAAGACCAAGGTGAGACCGTCCCTAGCCGAGGCGTCACATAGATGGACAAGCCGTCGGTCAAGACATGAGCGACTTCTGCCTGTAGAAGTGCCGCCAGACGACCCAGTAAGTGCTGCGCCGTGCCTTCGGCCACACCGGACTGATTCAGCTGCGCCCAGTAATGGTGGCGGGCATCCACCGCGTCAATGCTGGGTTCAATCGCCTGAATCTTGACCAAAAGACTCTGAGTGCGAAAAGGGGACAAGGCCTGGGTGCCAGGCAGATGCATCACCGCTCTTTGCGGCCAGCCGGAGTCGCTTGTTGTGGAGTTGACCGAGGCAGTATTGGGCGATTCAGCTTGATTTTGGCGAGGGGTCATTTGAGAGCTTTGGCGGTAACTCTCGATTGAGAGTCGGGGCGGTAGGGCTCTATTTTAAACGTTCGTCCTTTGGACCTTCCGAAACACGACCCACCGGGATTTTCATGAGACTTGCAAACCAGCCCAGAACCATCGAACCAGGGTTTCAATGTCGTAAATAGGCAGTTGGGTGTGCCGCCGTAAGGCCTTTCGATACGGTGGCAAATTAGTGCATTCAAGAACGATTGCACCTGTATTTGAGGGCAAACTACGAGCGGCCGAAATCAATTCCGCTTCGATCGCCTTGCGCTGCCCGCCGCCTGCCTGGTCTGCGGCACCGGTCGCGCTGCTCGGCGAGTTGCTCGGCGAGTTGCTCGGTGACTCGCGCAAAACAAGTTCTGCAAACGCCCCCCATCGGGGCATTCCCACGATAGGTGTGTTGGCGGCGGCCCCAACCGAGGTCAAATGTGCAAGGGTCAAGCGCTCGGCATCAATGGTGATCACTCCACATATTTTGCCAGGTGGAAGAAGCGACTGAGCCCAGGCCACCTGAAGCAAGCTGCTCAGCGCAACAGGAACCGTGAGTTCCTTCGCCAGTTGATATTGCAGGGGAGCCAGAAAGCCGCACGAGGTGGTGATGCCCAGTGCGCCCTGAGCCTGCAAACTCAATGCCTCCCGGAGAAATGCTGGAAACAGGGCTTGAAGGCCAGTCTCTGGGTCGCACCCCAGAATGCGATTCGCAAAGGCATTCCTTACCCGAGCAAAACGCATCGGCACCCCCGGAAAACTATTGCGATTGCCAATGTCGCCGACTGGACGCGCAAAGGCCGTATCCAGCATCAAGACGCCGACGAACCCAGAGGCCATCGTTAAAACAGGTCGGCCGGACG
>JAYUOT010000033.1:0-7762 GCA_043760705.1 Betaproteobacteria bacterium | reverse complement strand
CCTCAAAAGCTGCCGCCATATTGGCAAAGAGGGTGTCTCCGCCAAAAGGAGGCGTTTCTCTGGCCAACAACATGGAACCCATTGCGGGCACAAGATCGTAGCTGTGATCGGTGTGCCATTCACCGCCAATATTGGTTTTTTGCTCGGGCTCCTTGAGCACCTGGGCAATTTCCGGGTAGCCCGGAACTGCGGCAAAAAAGCGATTGATATCAATGGGAGCCCACTGCTTTGCAAACGCAATATGTTGCTCCGGAGTGATGTTCTGGTTGCGTAAAAAGATAACGCCATGATCGCGCAGGGCTGCGCGCATCAGCTCCAGGGCTTCGTCACTGGCGGGTTGCCGCAAATCAATGCCTTCAATCACGGCGCCAACGCAGGGGGAATACGGTGTCACTTTTAGGCACTGTGATCCAGGGTCTCTAGCGTTCATGTCGGTCTCCTCTCGGGAATGATAACGCGACTGGCTCAAGGTCGCCATACCCCCCGTGTTGATGCTTCGGGCAAGCGTAAAAAATAACGTCCATCTTGAGTGCACGCCTCGCTCAATACTCAAACCCCGAAATCGCATTTATCCCGAAAACCAAAAGACGATTGAAGGGATTCGACCAAGCGACGGAAAATAGTTCCGACGGGTCTTTGGGCTTTTGAAAAAGGCTTGGCGATATACTCTCGGACAGGAGGTTGGATACCCCATCCGTCAGAATGTTTCGAGATCTTCGATGGCTATATGCCTTGCCCTTGTCGCCAATTCTCACTGGCTGGATTGCGAGCGGGCGTCTGCCCAACTCGAACAGAGAGTGGGTCACCGAGGCCATTGGCGTGATCGTCATCCTGTTATTGGTCATCGGCATCAAGCGAGAACACAGGGATGTTCTGGATCTTGCCACCAAGGATACGCTCACAGGCCTGGAAAATCGGCGTGCTTTTGAAGATGCGGTGGCCAAAGAATGTAGCCGTGCCAAACGGTTCAAAACACCCTTGAGCCTGCTCTACCTCGATCTGGATCAATTTAAGTTGATCAATGATCGTTACGGCCATTCGTTCGGGGACCAGGTTTTGCGCGAATTCGCCGAGGTTCTCAGGCTAGCTGGACGGGGCGGGGTGGACCGAAGTTTTAGGCTGGGTGGCGATGAATTTGCCATGCTACTCCCAGGCTGCTCGGTACCCCAAGCGGAGGGACTGGTCCAGCGAATTTTAATCGCTTGTTCGACGCAGGGTAAGCATTGGGCCGAGGGGTCACTCGGTGTGAGCGCAGGAGCCGTTGAACTCGAAGACAAAGAGTCGCATGAAGATTTTGTAATTCGTGCAGACAAGGCGATGTATCTTGAAAAGCATAGCCTGGTCTTTGTTAAGGCACCGGAGCTTTAGCCTTGCCTTCGTCAAGGCTTCGGAGCATTAACCATGAGGGCCTTGCCGAAGCGGCTCGCCGAGTCGAACGATTAACTCTGTGCATCCAATGAGAAGTTTTGGTTAAGTTTACGTTATCACAGGCGCGGCGCATCGCTCTTGCTGCTCAAGGCTTTGCCGATGCCAAACCGAGCGGGCGGATTGACCGTCGTCATATCCGAAAGTTGTTTGATCGGATCGGGGTGGTCCAGGTCGATTCCGTCAATGTATTGACGCGCTCTGAAGAGTTGCCGATCTTTGCCCGCCTCGGACCTCATCCACGCAACCTGGTGCGAGACATGGAGGCTGATGGTGAGCTTTTCGAGTATTGGGCCCATGAGGCCTCGCTGCTGCCGGTCCATCATGAGCCCTTGTTCCGTTGGAAGAAGGAGCAGGTGCGAAGCGGTGCTTACAAGGTATGGGGCGGCATGGCGAAATTACGGGCCGAGCAGCCTCAATTTCTAGAAATTGTTCTTCGGGAAGTGGCCCAACGAGGCCCTGTGGCGGCGAGCGAGTTGAGCATGCGCGTCGGGCAGGTCGGAGATCACTGGGGTTGGCGATGGGATGACGCCAAAACCGCGATTGAGGCCCTGTTTTGGGGTGGCGAGGTGGCCGGTCGTCGGCGTCAAAATTTCGAGCGCGAATACACGGTTCCCGCACACAGGTTTCCTCCCCACATCCTCGAGCAACCCGCCCTGGATGAGCGAGCGGCGCGCTTGGAACTACTGCGCATCGCGTCCCGATGCATGGGAATTGGTAGCGCTCGTGATTTGGCGGACTATCATCGTCTGAATGTTCCTGCCGCCCGGCCGCTGATTGCCGAGCTAGTGGCATGCGGTGAACTGATTGAGGTTGAAGTAGACGGCTGGCGCGACAAATTGCTCCTTTGGCCTGAAGCGAAGATGCCACGACGAGTCGAAGCGCGAGCCTTGTTGAGTCCCTTCGACTCACTCATTTGGGAGCGAAGCCGCACCGAGCACTTGTTTGGCATGCGATATCGTATTGAAATTTATGTGCCTCAGCCTAAAAGAGTCTACGGTTATTACGTCCTGCCTTTTTTACTGGGCGAGGAACTTGTTGCGAGAGTGGACCTCAAGGCTGATCGCCATGCCAGTGAGCTTCTTGTGCAGGCCGCCTGGGGTGAACCGGGCATCGACTCAAGTTGGGTAGCCAGCGAGCTGGCGCAGGAGCTTGCCGTCATGGCCGAATGGCTAGAGCTCGAAAAGGTGGTGGTCAAACCCAAGGGCGACCTCCACCCGGCGCTTTCCAAACAAATGGCTCGGGCTAGACGAGGCAATAGACCTCGGCTTTGACACTCACCCGCCCGTCTTCAACCAACTTTTCTAAATGGGCGATGAGTGATCTTTCAGCCACCGGAAATAGCTCTGGACGCACATCGTCATACACAATGGGCAGGAGGGCTTGGGTGGTGGAATGATTATGGCCTTGCAGGGCCTTAAAGACTTTCGCTTCGCGTCCGAGGCGATGACCTTTGAGTTGCGCAATGGCGAGTTTGGCCGGGCCGAGCACCCATCCGTGAGCTGGAAGGATGTAGTCCACGGGTTCCTTGGCCAAGGCGTCCAAGGCCGTGATGTAGGCGAGCATATTGCCATCGGGTGGGTTAATCACGACGGTGGAGCCATTGTTGATGTGGTCGCCACTTATCAGTAGACCATCCTCTTCCATAATGAAGCATAGGTGATTTGAGGCATGCCCAGGCGTGTGTACCGCACGCAAAGTGGTGTGGCCCACCTTAAAGCGCTCGCCATGCTGAATTTCTTGGTCAGGATGAAAGTCGCCGTAGTCGGGTTTACCGAAGGTGGAGGGCAGCCATTTTCGGCCCAAAATCGGGGCGCCGGTCAGCTCCTGTAAGTGGGCCGCGCCAGGTGAGTGATCGAGATGGGCATGAGTACATAGAATGTATTTAAGCTTGCTACCCACCACGGCGGCGATGCGCTCGACGTGTGCACGATCCGTCGGGCCGGGATCAATCACTGCATATTCAGTAATGGGCGAATCCGAGGCCTCCGAGGCACGGCCAGCAATAATGTAAGTATTGGTGCCAGCACCCGTCATCATGCCGGGATTGGGGCAGGTGAGTCGAAATACATTGCGCAAGAGGGCCACCGGTTCCTGGTAGTTCCAGTCGAGACTGTGGCGAATCTGGCCGTCGGGCACCACCATCTCCAGCTCGCCATAGGCCGCTTCGTGCTCGGAAAAACGCTCGACTTCGCCTTTTAGATAGCCCGCTCTTGGAGAGGACACAAAAAGCGGTTGCTCACCCTGACAGGCTTCGAGCAGTGCATCAATCGAGGCGAAACGACTCATCCAGCGAAGTGTTCTGATGGTGGGGAAAATCATCGAAAACTCGCCACGCGCATAGCGCGCCAAGGCCTCACTGGGCGAGACCCACACGGGTTCAAACTGTTCGCCTTCGTCGGCGATAGGCGTCTGCCCCTCGGGCATACGGGCCGCGAAGAAGCGCGCATCAAAACGTTTGGGTAGATCGCGATCAGTAATCCAGTGGCATAGGAAGTAAACTTTGTCGACCGCGAGTTTTAAGCCGTTGCGCTCGATGTCCGCCAGGAAATTAGCATCGCGTTCCCGACTCAATTGGGCAATCTCTTGGGCGCCGGCCAGTTCACCATTGGCACGGTAGGCGAGTAGTACGCCCAATTCCTCAAACGCCTCTCGAATACTGGCGACGGTGAAGGCTTTTTGTTCCTCGAGTTGGCTCGCACGGCTGACAGACACTTGCTGCGCCAACACTGAGCCGTCGCTTTTGTCGAGAGCGCCTCCTGGGAAGACAAAGGCGCCTGGAGCAAAGCTGGCCGTCACCGAGCGGCGAGTCATCAAGACCTCATACCCGGTGGGGACGTCCCGCATCAGAAGCACGGTGGCAGCGGGTCGAGGAGTCACGGGCTCGCGATATTCGTAGAGTTGTTCTTGGGGTCGGACAGGCATGAGGGTTCTCGGAAAAGGCTTGCGGGTGAAAATTAAACGTAACGGTGTGTCAAGTGTTGTTCGGAGTGGAGCGTAAGCAAGGTCTGCGGACGGCGCCTATTTCAGGGGCTGGCCGCCACGACCCGCGCCCTGAGCAAACTGCGCAGCACCGCCAAAGGTCTCGCCACTCTGAATGGTCTTTTCTCCCCAGGCGAACTCATTATTCAGAGCTTCATCAAGTGACATACCAAACTGCTCGTAGGCGGAACGCCGGTCATTACGCATACATTGTTGCGGAAAGCGGCTGAGCACCCTGGCCAGTGCAAGCGCCTCCGTCAACGCCTGGCCGTCCGGCACCAGGCGATTGGCCAAACCCATATTGAAGGCTTCCTCTGCGAGTACGGGACGTCCGGTGAGAATCAAATCCAGGGCGCGTGACAGACCAATCAAGCGTGGCAGACGGATCGTTCCACCATCGATTAGTGGCACCCCAAAGCGCCGACAGAAAATTCCGAATACCGCGCTTCTTTCCACCACCCGCAGGTCGCACCAAAGTGCCAGCTCCATACCTCCCGCCACTGCATACCCTGAAATGGCGGCGATCACGGGCTTGCTCAGGAGCATCCGGCTGGGGCCCATCGGTCCGTCGCCTTCGGCCAAAAGGCGATTACGCCTTGCCGGATCGCCCAGCGCTTTGAGATCGGCTCCAGCACAAAAGGTTCCATGCTCGCCATGAAAGACCGCGACCGGGCTTGCGCTATCCGCATCAAACGCTTCGAAGGCCCGAGCCAGCGCATGAGCAGTAGGTCCGTCGACAGCGTTTCTGGCATGCGCACGGTTCAGGCTGACAATGGTGATGTCGCCGTCTTTGCGCACCAGGACGTCTGCGGTCATTTGATTTACCTTCGTCAAAATGGAAGAGGAGGGTGAAGTTTGCATTGTCTAGATCGAAGTACCATCCTGCGCATGCTTCAGCAGAATCGCCGGAGGCGTGAATCGTTCGCCATATTGGGCCGCAAGTTGTTTCGAGCGTTCCACAAACTTTGCAACGCCAATATGATTCACGAACTGGGCCGTGCCGCCCGTATACGCTGGAAAGCCCCAACCCAAAATCGAACCGATATTTGCATCGCGACTGGACTCGACCACACCTTCTTGCATGCAGCGCAGCGTCTCCAAGGCTTGAATGTAGAGCATGCGATCACGAATATCCTCATGAGGCACATTCTTGCTGGCACGCACAAAAGTTTTCAAACCTTCCCAAAGATGCTTTTCCTGGCCTTCTGGATACTCGTAAAACCCACCTCCATAAGCGCGGCCCAGTCGTTTATACCCGTGCGACATTTTTTCGAGCACATAAACTGCGTTCTCGGGCATGCGCTTGCTTTTCACTCTATGGCTGTGTTTAGCCGCGGGTTTGGTTGCCGCCAGTGCTTGGGCTGGAGTAGCGCTTTGGCCGTGTTCGTGATCATGCTTGTGATCATGCCCCTCGTGTTCGTGAGCATGGTCATCATGTTTTGAATGATCATGGTCGCAATCCGCGCCATGGACATGTTCGTGGTTATGGCCGTGATCGTCTGCCGTATCGTGTGCTTTTGTATGTTCGTGTTGATGGTCATGCGCATGGTCATGGTCATCTTCGTGGTCGTGGCTGTGAGAATGATCGTGAGCATGATCGTGCCCATGGTCATGTCCGGCGCCATGCTCCGCAGCATGCGCTTGTTTTTCAAGATCGGCCAGCTCCTGATGCAATACGTCGTCCGCAAGCTTCAAGGAGACCTCGTCCAGTACGGCCAAGGGGCCGACCGGCATGCCCGTTTGAATGCCATAATTCTCCACCACGGAGGCGGGCACACCTTCACCCACAAGTGCCAAGCCCTCGTTCACGAAAGTGCCAAAGACCCGGCTGGTATAAAAACCGCGCGCATCATTGACTACGATCGGAGTCTTGCCTATTTGCAGCACGAAATCATAGGCTTTCGCCAAGGTCTCGGGGGAGGTCTTGGCGCCTTTAATGATTTCGACCAGAGGCATCTTGTCCACGGGAGAAAAGAAGTGCAGTCCTACGAAATTCTCTGGCCGCTGGGAGGCCTTGGCCAAGCCTGAAATCGGGAGCGTGGAGGTGTTGGACGCGAAGACCGCCGTGGCGCTAATTTGGGCTTCGGCTTCTTTGGTGACTTGCGCTTTTAAAGCCTGGTTCTCAAAGACCGCCTCGACGATAAGATCACAATCTTTAAGGTCTCCGGCCAGGCTGGTGGCTTTGATCAGGCCCAAAACCTTCTCGGCATCGGCAGCGCTCATGCGGTTTTTCTCAACCCGCTTGGCGAGTAGTTTCCCGGTATAAGCCTTGCCTTCGTCGGCCTTGTCTTGATCGGTATCCTTTAAGACGCAGGCAATGCCGCGATTGGCACAAGCCCACGCGATGCCCGCACCCATCATTCCGGCACCAAGAATGCCTACCTTGCCAGCCTTCCATTTGGCAGGGCCCACCGGGCGACTCTTGCCTGCCTTCACTTCATTCATTTGGAAAAAGAAAGTACCGATCATGTTCTTCGCGACTTGATCGGTCGCAAGCTTCACAAAATACCGGGATTCGATTCGCATGGCGGTATCGAAATCCACCCGCATGCCTTCCACGGCGGCCGAGAGAATAGCCTCGGGCGCAGGGAAATTACCACGAGTTTTATGGGTCATGAGGGCGGGTGCGACAGGCAGCATTGGGTAGATTCCCGGACCGTTGACGCCACCCCCTGGTATTTTGTACTCAGGATTGTCCCAGGGTTGTACCGGGCTTGGATTGGCCGCGATGAAGGCGCGCGCATTCGCCAACAACTCCTCCGGCGTGCTCACCACGGCATGAATCAGGCCCGCTTTGAGGGCCTCCTTTGGCGCTACCCGCTTGCCCTCGGTCAGATAGGGCATGGCATTCATCAAGCCCATTAAACGCGAAGCCTTCACCACACCACCACCACCCGGCAAAAGGCCAAGGGTGACCTCAGGAAAACCGATCTCGATCTTGGGGTTTTCCAGACAAACGCGATGGTGACACGATAGAGCGAGTTCCAAACCGCCGCCCAGGGCGCTTCCGTTCATTGCGGCAACCACCGGGCGACCGAGCTTCTCGAGCCCACGAAGTAGAGACTTAAGCTTTTGGATGCTCCCGAAAAATACCGGGGCATCGGCTGGCGTCGCGGTAATGAGCCAGCGCAAATCGCCGCCCGCAAAGAAAGTGGTCTTGGCCGAAGTGAAAATCACCCCTTTCACTTGCTCTTTTTCGGTGCCGAGTCGCTCCAGCACGGCGGCCAAATCGACCTGAAAGGCGGCGTTCATCGTGTTCACCGGGTCGTTCGGGGCATCTAGGGTCAGCAAAACGATGCCATCGGCACCCAAGTCATAACGAATCGAGGAAGTCACAGTTACTCCGAAAATAAGG
>JAYUOT010000032.1:0-3754 GCA_043760705.1 Betaproteobacteria bacterium | reverse complement strand
TCGTAAGCCCACTTTGCGTCTCAGCCCCGTCGACGATGTCGTCATCGCGGCCCGCCCCATCAAGGCCGGCCAGGCCATTGAGCAAGAAAACCTCAGCGCGCATCAGGACATTCCTGCGGGTCACAAAATGGCGGTGAAGGCAGTGGCCAAGGGCAATCCGGTCAAGCGCTATGGGCAAATTATTGGTTTTGCCACCGAAGATATTGCTGTTGGAGACCATGTTCATACTCATAACCTGGTCTTCAATACTTTTGAGCGCGACTATTGCGTCGGGGTCGACGTGAAGCCGACACCCAAGCCGGCAAAGGCTGCGACCTTCAAGGGCTATGTGCGCGCCGACGGTCGGGTCGCGACTCGAAACTATATCGGCGTGATTTCAACCGTGAACTGTTCGGCCTCGGTGTCGAAATACGTTGCCGCCCATTTCACACCCGACGTGCTTAAGGCCTTCCCTCATGTGGATGGTGTCGTGCCGATCACCCATTCCTCTGGCTGTGGCATGGACAGCAATGGGGTCGGCATTGATCTCCTGCGCCAGACCATCGCGGGCTATGCCCGTCATGCCAATTTTAGCGGCGTGGTGATGATTGGCTTGGGCTGCGAAGCCAACCAGATGAGCTCTCTGTTCATGGCCCAGGACATGAAGGAACACACTGCCCTGCAAGCCCTGGTCGTGCAAACTTCCGGAGGTACCCGCAAAACAGTCGAGGCGGGCATTGCAGCGGTGATGAAGATGCTGCCTGAGGCTAACAAACTCAAGCGCAGTGAGGTGCCGGCCAGTCATATCACCATCGGCCTACAATGCGGCGGCTCAGACGGTTACTCCGGCATTACGGCCAACCCGGCACTGGGAGCGGCCTGCGATCTCTTGGTGTCACACGGCGGAACCGTCATTTTGTCAGAAACCCCGGAGATTTATGGTGCCGAGCATTTGCTCACCCGGCGTGCGATCTCCCAGGCGGTGGCCGACAAATTGATTACCCGGATCAAATGGTGGGAGAATTACACCGCTCACAACAATGGCTCAATGGACAACAACCCCTCACCCGGTAATAAAGCGGGGGGCCTGACCACCATTTTAGAGAAGTCGCTTGGCGCCGTGGCCAAGGGGGGGACCACCAACTTAATGGACGTGTTTGAGTACGCGCAGCCGGTAACCACCAAGGGTTTCGTGTTTATGGACACTCCTGGCTACGACCCAGTATCTGCGACCGGTCAAGTGGCGGGCGGTGCGAATCTCATTTGCTTTACCACCGGGCGCGGCTCGGTGTACGGCTGCAAACCCTCGCCATCGATCAAACTGGCGACCAACACAGCCCTGTACGAGCGCATGACTGAGGACATGGATATTAACTGCGGCGACATTGTGGATGGCCTCAAGACCGTACAGCAGAAAGGTCAGGAAATTTTCGAATTGATCTTGCGCTCTGCCAGTGGTGAGCCCACCAAGAGCGAAGCCCTGGGCATTGGCAATGACGAATTCGTGCCCTGGCAACTCGGCGCGGTGATGTGAGATGAATCGAAAAATAAGTTCAATGACATTGAGCTTAATACTCGCCTCGGGGCCAAGCTTCGCCCAAAGCGACATCCCTGGCGGACGAGGAACGACCGGAGGTGGGTCGGCGAACGATCCTACCCTGTTGCCCGAGGTACAGGTTCGAGAGAACCGCCAGTCCGTAGAAGAGCGCTTCCAGGCCCCTGGCTCGAGAGTGACGATTCGCCGCAGCGATATCGAAAATATGGGCGCTGACACGATTGCCGATGTTCTTAAGCAATTACCGGGCGTACAAAGCAGTGAAGGTGGCGGCATTCGGATGCGTGGCATGGATCGCAGCGCCACCCAAATCCTGGTCGATGGTGAGCGCGTCAGTGGTGGTCGGCGAGGCGGGCAATTGCCGTTTGACCAGTTGCCCTCCGAAATGATCGAGCGCATCGAAATCATCCGCGCGCCGACTGCGGAATACAGTGGCGCGACCGGTGGCACGATCAATATTGTTTTGCGCGAACCCTTGGAAAAACGCGAAACCAATCTTCGTTTTACGAATGGCTTTGCCTTTGGTCGAAGTGCGGGCACCGCGTTTTTCGCGCGTAGCGGACCGATCAACTCAGCGGAATCTTTGCCCAAGCAAGAATCGACCAATGAGCGCAAGCCCTTTTACCCCTGGACTTACTTCCTGGGCATGGCTTTCAACGAACGAGTCACTGGCAATGACCGTACCCGTCACACCGACGAAGTGGACAGCACGGGCAATCGCAAGCTTTCTGAAGATGGCACGGACTCGACTCGAACCCGCACCCGCGAGTTCTCAATATTTCCAAGGATCAATGGTCGCCTGGGCCCAAGCGACAGCATTATCTTTAGGCCCTACTTCACGACCAATCGGGTCACGTCTTCAAGCGAAGGAGCTTCGACGGGCACGGCAGGTGCCAACAGCGTCGCCGGAAATTCTACCGAGACGCTCACCAGCGAGCGCTATTTGCTTCGCCTGCGCGCGGACTGGACTCACAACTTTAAAGACAGCAAGCTCGAAACCCGCCTGTCGGCTCAGCAGTGGAAAGAGGATGCACTGCGCACTCGTCAGGAAAACAGCTGGGTCAACGGCGCACCAGTCTCCAGCCTGGCTTCAATTTACGATGACAAGCGCAGCGAAAAAGAAATCTCCGGCGGCATGAAGCTCACCGGCGCAGGTGGCACCCATATTTGGCTGCTCGGCGCCGAGTATGAGAATCGCAAACTGGATATTGAAAACAACACCGTGCTCAGCCCGTCGCTAGCACCTGCCAGCAACATAAACAAGGTGTTTAACTCCAGCCTTCAGCGTTCGGTTGTTTTTGTGCAGGACGAATGGACAGTCGCCGCCAAAAATACCTTGACGATGGGCTTGCGCTACGAGCATTTCAATCGCGAGAGTGATGACGGTACGGCCCTGTCACGAGACGTGCGCAGTTTTTTGCAACCCAGCTTGAACTATCGTCAGCCCATCAACAACACCCTGCAATTTCGCGCCAATCTCGCACGCACCACCAAGCTACCGTCTCTGACCGATGTGCTTGATCGCATTGTACCGAGCATCGGCGCCAATACTGTCTCGCGAGCGGACAGTGTCGGCAATCCAGGCTTGAAGCCCGAGGTGGCGCTTAACTTCGATATTGGCTTGGAGCAGCGCCTGTCCCCCAGAGGCCAGGCCGGACTCAATTTTTTTCTGCGCGACATCGATGATCTGATCGTTCGAAAGACCACCCGAGGTCCCTTACCCACTGATCGTTGGCAGCAACGCCCGGATAATTTTGGGGGCGCCAAGGTGTTCGGCCTCGAAGTCGATTGGAAGAGCGACCTCGGGTGGTTAGGTCAACCGGCATGGGATTTCACGGCCAACGCCACGGTCCTGCAGTCCAAGGTCGATCAACTCAACGGAGGGCACACGCGCATTCCGGGCCAACCTCACTATTTGATGAACTTTGGCATTGCCAAGCCCTTTCCCCGAGCCACCACTGGCGGTTGGTTTGGCGGCGCAAGCTTGAGCATGACCGGAGCCTCGGACATTGGTGATGTGACCGGCTCGGGCGGGCGTGAGCGGGCCTACTTGGGTCTCGATGCTTACGTCGGCAGCGTTATTCCGGGCCTTGGCTTTTGGCGGCTAGGACTGGTCAACCTGAATAACCGGGAGATCAACCGCGTACGCTATGACGTCGACAGCTTGACGGGCACTCGACGCACTGAGCAAACCAAGGACAAGGGCGACACCGTGGTTTA
>JAYUOT010000031.1:0-7783 GCA_043760705.1 Betaproteobacteria bacterium | reverse complement strand
CAGCAAACTCTTCGCAGTAAGGCGATGCAAGGCGCGAGCATCACCTTGAGCGCTGCCCAGGCCGGGACGAAGAATGGCTGTCGCAAGTCGACGCAAGTGTTCGCGTTGCAATGCACGACGAGACGCGCCTACCTCTCCAATACCAGGGCTGTCGCCCCAAATGGAACGAGTGATCGATGAGTACAGTTCGCTTAACGTGAATGCGTCTTTCGTGGTGCTGAGTTTGGCCAGGGAGTTTTGCAGGCGTTCAGCCACTCGCGGCGACATCAAACGGTCAAGAGCCTGGGTTTGCATGCTTAGTAGCGTGGTGTCTAAGGATCGATCCACTGGGGGTTGAGCTCCTCGTCGCAAAGTATCTTCAGTTAGGCGGCTTACAAACTCCGGCTTGAGATCGAACCCCCGACTCTCAAACAGTTGCTCGGTAATCAACTTAAGCGCAGAGCGCTGTTGATGAGCTGGAACCGGAGTGAATGGCGCTCGGCTGCCCCCCGCCTGATCACGCACATAGACTACGCCTCCGACGTACTTGGAGGCAATTGAAAAGGCTTGGTTTAGTTGGCTGATTCCGCTCACAAAATTCCGAGTCAAAACATCGAAGCTCTCACCGGAGATGAGGATCCGGGTTTGCAGGCGATTAATGAGTTCTCTTGAGAGTTGGATACGGCGTAGCGCAAATCCGAGAGGGTCTCCGCCAACGTCACGCTGGTTGACTTCAGGATCCATGCCGTCAAGGTCGCCGAAGAGCTCTTCGTCGGTGCCGTAGGCGAGAAGGGGTTCGCTGCTCCGTGCGGCAATTTTAGCGAGAGTGATGGACTCGATCTCAACTGGCAATTCCTTGTAGGCGTATTCGATGGCCCAATAATCGTAGGGGCCAATCGTACTATTGACGTAGTCACCCTGAGTCTCTTTGTCGAGAGCGATGTTGAAAGCGTTATAGTCCATCACCGAGCCGCTAATGCCATGGCTACGCGAAAAGCTTGGGTTACTAATCTGCGATTGGGTATACACGGTCGAGGCACGGAAGTTGTGGCGTAGCCCAAGTGTGTGCCCAACTTCGTGACTCACCACGTCTTTGAGTACGGCCTGAACGAGGCGCTCGGCTTCTTTAACATCCATCAGACTGCCTTGCCGCATAGCGATCAAATCGAGTGCGAAGCTGGCTTCTTGAAGGGCTGCATGATCGTAAGCGCAAAGCTCAAAGCCTGGCGCGTCGTGGCCGTGAGAGCCTCGAGGTTGACCCGAGACATCTTGAATCGACCGGGTAGGATTTATGCTGGATCGACGCTCGATCTGCTCGGGTAGAAAACTGCGTTGTTGGTCCGTCCAAATCGAGCGATTTTCCTCAGACGAGGCGTGAGTTTGCACGCTTTCGGGAAGTGCTCGAGGTAATTGCGCCAAAGCGAGCCGGCGCGGCAGCGTCGCCCAACCATTACTGATGGTGACGTCGGCGTCAAGAATTTCACCGCTACGGGGGTCCGTGCGGGAGGGGCCAACGGCCATGGCACCTTCCGAATAATCGACGAACCAGCGCACTGAGGCTCGACCCGTTTCATGGGTGCTCCAGAGCGCGTTATCAGGCTGCTGTTCGACGCGAATAGCGTTTTGATAGCCAATCTTTTCGAAAGCCTTGTTCCACTCCAGAATGCCGGCCTTGACGCTGTCCCTAAACTCCAGGGGAATATTCTTGTCTAGCCAGTAAGTGATAGGTTTCTTGGGCTCCGAAAGAGCAGCGCTCGGATCCTTCTTCTCCAAGCGCCAGCGGTTAACAAAGAACTTCTGCGGTAGCGACGACCCTTGATCACTGAAGTTCCACTGCTGCTGATTGAAATGTCCCAAGCGCCCGTCGGCGTGGCGAGATCGCATCGGCTCGTCGGGTAGCTTTGAGAGGGTATAGAACAGTCCAATGAAAAAGCTGCGGGCATCGGGAACGCCCGCTATTGCTCGTGCTTGGGGCATGGGGACGGGCATAGGTATCGGGTTGGGAAGCGGTAGTCGCGGTACGGCGAAATGCGCCGTAACATCAAAGCTGACCAAATCGCTGCTGGCCTGGGTCTCGCGAAAGTAGGTGTTGCCCCTGTCTAGACTGTAGCCTGCGCGCAAAGAGCTATCAAGAGCGGCTGCAATCATGGGGATGTCCCCCAGCAGAAGCGCGTTGGCTTCAATCAATACTGACTTTCTTTCGGGGTGGGGCGCACTGGCGATGGGCAGGCCTGCGAGCAAACTGTCACTGGTACCCTCTGCGGTGGCAATGGCTAAGGGTGTTCCCGCTTTGGCGGTTTGAGAAAAGTTGCGCGCCAGGAAGTGCACACCATTATGAATTTTCTTGAAACTCACCACATGGCCGCGCAGCATGGAGCGGGCCATGGAGGTGGCTGATTCACTCATCACGCCGCGACTCAAATTGCTTTGGAAATAGTACAGCTTGTCGAACTGATCAGGGAGAATCTCAATCCAAACTCGTTCGTCCTTGGTCCAAAGGGTGAAGAGACCGGGCTGTGCCTTGGCATCTTTAATGACGTCTGCGAAAGGGCGGGCGCCGCTGCTTGGCGGCACAACGCTAGCGCGCGTGGCGATGAATGCCATACTGCCGGGTTGGCTCGCCGCTGCCGCGGCGCTGCCAGGTGTTGCGCCAGGTGTTGCGCTAGGTGTTGCGCTAGGTGTTGCGCTAGGTGGCGCACCGGGCACGGGCACGGGCACGGGCACGGGCGAAGTTCCCGGCAGCGGAGTGTTGGGTGCTATGCCTGGCCCCGTACTTGGCGCTGTATTGGGCGCTGTATTGGGTAAAGCGCCCAAACCCAACTTCGCTCCTGCTTCAGGCTCAGCAATCTTGGTGTTCTGTGTTGGGGTTGTCGAGACTGGTTTTGGAGGGGCAATAGCACAAGAGGACAGCCATCCACCCAGGACACAGATCAAGACGAAGCGAGACACGCTTGACATTTCAAACCTTCGAAGAAGCGGGTACAACAAAAATGCGAGGCCTGATTGATAGCGACTGATCCCGCTAATTTCAAAAGACTTTGATTCATCGACTTACATGTTCGGATAGGACGGCCCGCCACCCCCTTCGGGGACGACCCAAACAATATTTTGTGAGGGGTCCTTGATGTCGCAGGTTTTGCAATGCACGCAATTCTGAGCATTGATTTGCAAGCGATCACCACCCGTATCGGTCTTGACGAACTCGTAAACACCCGCCGGGCAATAGCGTTGCTCTGGCCCCGCATACTTTGCCAAGTTTAATGATACCGGTATCGAAGCATCTTTTAACGTGAGGTGAATGGGTTGATTCTCCTCATGATTCGTGCCTGAAATGAAGACGGAAGAAAGTTTGTCAAAAGTGATTTTTCCATCGGGCTTGGGGTAATCGATGGGGGTGCACTCTGCAGCCGGTTTGAGGTATTCGTGATCGGGTTTGGTGGAGTGCATTGTCCACGGAGCCTTGCCTTTGAAAACGACCTGGTCTATGCCGACCAGCAGTGTTCCCATCCACAATCCCTTGGCCATCATAGGCTTGAAATTCCGAGCGCGATAAAGTTCTTCGCGCAGCCAGGAGGCTTCGAACTTTGAACTGTAAGCCGTCAACTCGTCGGCGCTGCGTTGTGCTTGTACCGCATCGAACGCAGCCTCTGCGGCCATCATGCCACTCTTCATCGCGGCGTGACTGCCCTTGATTCTGGAGGCATTCAACATGCCGGCATCGCAACCAAGCAATACGCCACCTGGAAAGGTAAGTTTAGGCAAGCAATTTAATCCACCCGCCACAATAGCGCGTGCGCCATAGGCGACGCGCTTGCCGCCTTCAAAAAATTTGCGAATTTGCGGATGCGTCTTGTAACGCTGAAATTCGTCGAATGGCGAGAGATATGGATTGGTGTAATTAAGCCCGACCACATAGCCCACCGCGACTTGATTATTCTCCAAGTGATACAAAAACGAGCCGCCGTAGGTCGCAATATCCAATGGCCAGCCAGCGGTGTGAACCACGAGACCGGCCTGATGCACCTCGGGCCTCACGTCCCATAGCTCCTTGATACCAATACCGTAGCTTTGGGGATCTTTGCCTTTGTCGAGTTCAAAGCGAGCAATAAGCTGCTTACCCAGATGACCACGGGCGCCCTCGGCGAACAGGGTGTACTTGGCCAGAAGCTCCATCCCTGGCTGGAAGTTGTCAGTGGGTTTGCCGTCGCGTCCGACGCCCATATGGCCGGTGGCCACGCCTCGTACCGAACCATTTTCATGAAAGAGAATTTCCGCAGCGGCGAAGCCCGGATAAATTTCTACACCAAGGCTCTCGGCTTGTTGTCCCAGCCAACGCACCACGTTGGCCAGACTGACCACGAAGTTGCCATGATTTTGAAAACACTCGGGCAACATCCAGCCAGGAACTTTGCGCGCACCGGTTGGATTAAGCATCAAGAAGCGATCTTCCGTGACCGGCGTGTTGAGCGGTGCGCCAAGCTCTTTCCAGTTTGGAAAAAGCTCGTTCATTGCGATGGGGTCCATCACTGCACCGGACAAAATATGGGCACCGAGCTCGCTGCCTTTTTCGATCAGGCAAACATTAATCTCTTGGCTCTGCGCCTGAGCAATTTGTTTGAGCTTGATGGCTGCCGCAAGACCTGCAGGGCCACCGCCGACGATGACGACGTCGAACTCCATTGAGTCGCGTTGCACTTCCATAATTATTCTGTCCTAAATCAGTTTAGCTTCAGTTTTCGCTTGCACTTGTTCGCGCGTGAGTCCGGGTGCCATCTCAACGAGCTTCAAACCTTGTGGAGTCACATCCATCACGGCGAGGTCGGTAATGATGCGATTGACCACGGCTAAACCAGTGAGTGGAAGGTTGCAAGTTTTAAGAATTTTCAAATCTTCAGTGCCGTCTTTCTTGCGAGCGACGTGCTCCATGAGGACCAGTACGCGCTTTACACCGGCCACCAAGTCCATCGCACCGCCCATACCCTTGACCATCTTGCCAGGAATCATCCAGTTCGCCAGATCACCTTTCTCACTGACTTGCATGGCACCGAGAATCGATAAGTTGATCTTGCCGCCGCGAATCATCGCGAAAGAATCATGCGAGCCAAAGATGGAAGTGCCAGGAATCGTGGTCACGGTTTGCTTGCCGGCATTAATAATGTCGGCATCGACCTCAGCTTCCGTCGGAAAAGGGCCGATACCCATCATGCCGTTTTCGGATTGCAACCAGACCTCTTTGGTGGAGGGGACATGGTTGGCCACCAAGGTGGGCAGGCCAATTCCCAGGTTCACGTAAAAGCCGTCTTCCAGCTCACGGGCAGCGATTGCCGCCATTTCGTCATGTGTCCAAGCCATGGTTTACGCCTTTACGCCTGTAGTATTACCAGTAGGTTTTGTTTCGCTCAGAGTGCGCTTTTCGATGCGCTTTTCTGGATTCGGGTTGTGCACGATGCGGTGCACATAGATGCCGGGCAGGTGAATGGCGTCGGGATCGAGGGCGCCGACCTCGACGATCTTCTCAACCTCGACGACTGTGATTTTTCCGGCCATGGCAACGGCGGGGTTGAAGTTGCGCGCCGTGCGACGAAACACCAGATTGCCCGATTTGTCGGCCATATAGGCTTTGACGAGCGACACGTCTGGCACCAGGGAGCGCTCCATGACGTAGTCCGAGCCGTCAAAACTGCGAATTTCTTTGCCTTCGGAAATCACCGTGCCGACACCGGTTTTGGTGAAAAAGGCAGGGATACCCGCGCCTCCTGCACGAAGCTTTTCAGCCAAGGTGCCTTGCGGCGTAAATTCCAGTTCCAGTTCTCCCGCCAAGTACTGGCGCTCGAACTCTTTGTTCTCGCCTACATAACTCGAAATCATCTTCTTGATTTGGCGACTCACCAACAGCAGGCCGAGACCGAAATCGTCAACGCCGGCGTTATTAGAGATGACTGTGAGGTTTTTGACGGCTGAATCGCGTAGCGCGGCGATCAGCGCCTCAGGAATGCCACACAGGCCGAAACCGCCGACCGCCATCAACTGCCCGTCTTTGACTAGGCCTTGCAAGGCCGCTGCCGCGCTGGGATAGAGCTTATTTGCCACTTTGGGTCCTTTTTTGTACAGGCTTGTATTTTAGTGCATTGCACTCGTGGCTGGGTATTCCGACGGGCAGACGGTGGTACAGGCACTCACCGCAGTCGATGAACCTTGCGCGCAGTTTCCAGAGTACACTTCATTGGAGGTTTGTTTGATGACAACGAACCCTTTAGGAGACAGCAATGCAGGCAGACAAATTTCCGCGTCGTTGGATAGTCCGTAGCGCGATTCGATCAACTTTCTTGTTGTCGGCCGTGCTGACGCTACATGCCCCGGTGGTTTTCGCGCAAGCTGAGAAGCCAAAATACGGTGGTTCGTTGAGTATTGCCACTAACTCCCCAACTTTGGCGCCTCTGTCCTGGGATCCCGGGGATTGGAACTACAAGACTGCTCAAGATGCTGGTCACTACTATGACCGCTTGTTTGTCGCTGACTTTTCAAAATCCAAGGCGCAGGGCGGCCCCTATGGCTTTAAGTCGGACTCCTACTTACCCTCAGATGCCTACAAGGGTGACCTCGCTGAAACATGGAAGTGGCTAGAGAACCCCTTGCGTCTTGAGATCCAACTGCGCAAGGGCGTGATGTTTCCAGAAAAAGCGGGTGTGATGGCGGCTCGCGAGCTGACCTCCCAGGATGTGGTCTACAGTTATAACCGCATGTTGGCGAGTCCCAAGCGCTACCCCGACTTTGTGGACCATGTGGATAAAGTTGAAGGGCCCGATAAGCACACTGTGTTGATTCACTTCAAGAGTTTTCACGAGGATTGGGGCTTCCGGTTGGGCTGGGGCGTGTACTCTTCGATTTATCCCAAAGAGGTCGTGGACGCCGGTATTGGGGACTGGAAAAAGGCCAATGGCAGCGGTCCATTTCAGCTCACCGAATACATCAATGGCAATTCTCAAAACTACAGTAAAAACCCGCTCTATTGGGGTAAGGAAAAAATCGCGGGTCAGGAGTACAAGCTACCCTTTGTGGACAAAGTCAGTATTCGCATCATGAAGGACGAGTCGGCTCGCTATGCGGCCTTGCGTACCGGTCGACTCGACGTGTTGCAGTCGATCACCTGGAGCGCGGCGGAAGAGCTGAAAAAGAGTGCGCCACAACTCAAGTGGTCGCGTTGGCTGCAGCACGGCGCCGGGTACATCGCGATGCGTACTGACACCAAGCCCTTCGACGATGTACGGGTGCGCCGTGCCCTGAACATGGCGGTCAATAAGCAAGAGATCGTGGCCAGTTTTTTTGGCGGGAATGCCGAGGTGTTTGCCTTCCCGCAGCATCCTGACTATGGAGCCTATTACGAGCCTCTGGCGGCGATGCCAGAGTCCATCAAAGAGCTGTTCGTCTACAACCCGGATAAAGCCAAGAAATTATTAGCTGAGGCGGGTTACGCGAAGGGCTTCACGTTCAAGGCCCATATCTGCGCCTGTGACCCGGTCATGATGGATCTCGGTCCCCTGGTGGCCGCGTATCTGGACAAGGTGGGCGTGAAGATGGAGTTTGAGCCATTGGAGCAGGGCGCGTTCTTCTCAATCCTGCGGGCCGGGAAAAATAATCCGGGCATGGCCTATACCAATTCCCATGGCGGCCCAACCACGACCTTGCGCAAGAATTTTATGCAGGGTCAGTACACCAATAATGCTCAGTGGAACGATCCTGTTTTCGAGAAGAAAATGCGCGCTATGTACACCGAGCGTGACGAACCCACACGACAAAAATTAGT
>JAYUOT010000030.1:0-7787 GCA_043760705.1 Betaproteobacteria bacterium | reverse complement strand
CCATGGCTTGCATCTCTGAGGCGCTAGGCATGACCATCCCCGGTGGCGCCTCACCGCCCGCGGTCACTGCAGATCGTATGCGTGTCGCCGAGGCCACGGGCGCCGAAGCGGTGCGAATGGCGCAGGCGCGCTTAACGATCGACAAGATCCTGACGGCGCAGGCCTTTGAGAACGCCATGCGTGTCTTGCTGGCGATTGGTGGCTCTACCAATGGCATTATTCACCTGACCGCCATCGCTGGGCGCATGGGCTTCGAAATGGATTTGAAGGCTCTGGATCGAATGGGACGAGAAACCCCCGTCCTGCTTGATCTCAAGCCTTCTGGCGATCATTACATGGAAGACTTTCATCACGCAGGCGGCATGGCCACCCTGCTTCGCGAACTCAAGCCCTTATTGCATCTGGATGCGATGACCGTCACCGGACGCACGCTAGGCGAGGAGATGGAACGCAGTGGCAAGGGTTTTAAGCAGAGCGTCGTGCGCTCCTTCTCAAATCCGATTTACCCACAGGGTGGTATTGCGGTATTGCAGGGCAATCTTGCGCCGGGTGGCGCCATCATCAAGCAATCCGCAGCCAATCCAGCCTTGATGGAACATGAGGGGCGGGCCGTCGTGTTTGAGAATAGTTTGGATCTGGCCCGTCGCATCGACGATCCTGAACTTGACGTCAAAGCTGATGATATTTTAGTGTTGAAGAACATCGGTCCGAAAGGCGCAACCATGCCTGAAGCGGGCGCGCTTCCGATTCCGCTAAAGCTGGCCAAAGCGGGCGTGAAAGACATGATTCGCATTTCCGATGGGCGCATGAGCGGCACCGCCTTCGGGACGATTGTGTTGCATGTCACCCCTGAGGCGGCTGTGGGTGGTCCCCTTGCCTGGGTCCAAAACGGCGATCGAATTCGCCTTTCCGTCAAGCGTCGAGAGTTGAGTCTTTTAGTGTCTGATCAGGAGATGTCGCGACGAGCAAAAAAGTCGCCCGTGCAAGACCCTCTCAAACAGCCAGGAGCAGAGCGCGGCTACAAGAAAATTTATATGCAGACCGTCACCCAGGCCGATCAAGGGGTGGATTTTGATTTCCTGATGGCGACGCAATCGAAAGGGAAAATTCCACGCTAGACATCATGGTCGCGCAGTGCAAGAAAGTGCGGCCCTGGCTCGGGGCCGCAGCCGTGCTGGGCCTGAAAGTTACTTCTTGTCGTCGTCTTTTGAATCAGGAATGACGGCACCCACCACCGCACCGGTGGCTTTTACGCCCACTTTGACGACGGTTGCAGCCGTGGTCACGGCGGCATCAGCGACCGCCATCACCATACAGCCCTGGCTGAGCAGCGCACCCATCGCCATGAGTGTAATTTTCACTAGATATGTCATAAGTTCTCCAACTCGAATTTACGCCGCTTCAGACTCCCGGCTGGCGCGTTTGCGGTCATGCTCTTTCAGATGGCGTTTACGCAGACGAATACTCTTGGGGGTGATTTCCACGAGCTCATCATCAGCAATAAATTCAACGGCTTTTTCAAGTGTCAATTGAATGGGTGTCACCAAGACAATCGCATCGTCCTTACCGGAGGAACGCACATTGGTGAGCTTTTTCTCCTTCACAGGGTTGACCACTAAATCGTTATCGCGACTATGAATACCAATAATGATGCCCTCATACAGCGGGTCACCCGGACTCACAAACATGCGGCCACGATCTTGCAGCTTCCAAAGTGCATAGGCTACGGCATCGCCATCATCTTGCGAGATCAGGACGCCATTGCGACGCTCTTCCATGTCGCCAGCCCACAAGCCATACTCGTCAAACACATGGCTCATGATGCCCGTACCACGAGTCAGGTTCAAGAACTCATTACTGAAGCCGATCAGGCCGCGTGCAGGCACACGGTACTCAAGACGCACCCGGCCCTTGCCATCCGGCTCCATGTTTTGCAAGTCACCCCGGCGACGCCCCAGGAACTCCATGACGGGGCCTTGATGGGTTTCTTCAAGATCCATGGTCAACATTTCATAGGGCTCTTGTTTGACACCGTCCACGATGCGCAGCTTGGGCTTGGGACGTGACACGGCCATTTCATAGCCCTCACGACGCATATTCTCGAGTAACACCGTGAGGTGTAATTCGCCTCGACCAGAGACCACAAAGGTATCCGAGTCGCCGCTAAAATCGACACGCAGAGCTACATTGGCCTTGAGCTCACGCTCAAGACGCTCGCGAATCTGGCGGCTGGTCACGAACTTGCCTTCGCGTCCGGCCATGGGCGAGGTGTTAACCAGGAACTCCATCGTCATGGTAGGTTCGTCAACATTGAGTAAAGGTAAGGCCTCGGGTTTATCGACGGCGGTGACGGTGCAACCAATGCCGATTTCGTCAATGCCGTTAATCGCCACAATGTCGCCGGCCTGTGCTTCGTCTACCACGACGCGCTCCAGACCTGCAAAGTGCAACACCTGATTGATCTTGGCGTTGACCGGAGCATGGCCGGTTTCAGCAGGATCGCCAAACATGATGGTGACCGACTGACCGGTGCGAACCTTGCCGCGCTTGATTCGGCCGATGCCAATTTTGCCGACGTAGCTAGAATAATCCAGTGCAGAGATCTGTAATTGCAGGGGCCCATCCGCATCATCGGCGCGCGCCGGGATCTGGGCCAGGACGGCTTCAAACAAGGGCTTCATGCTCAAGCCCGCCGCTTTCGCGGTTTCGGCGGTTGCAACGTTCTCTGGAAGTTCTTTCATTTCAGCGATCGCATAACCATTAATTGCTGAGGCGTAAACGGTCACAAAATCGAGCTGCTCTTCCGAGGCGCCAAGCTTGTCAAACAAATCGAAGGTTTGATTAATCACCCAATCAGGGCGCGCGCCCGGACGGTCGATTTTGTTGATGACCACAATCGGTCGCAGGCCGAGAGCCAGAGCTTTCTTGGTCACGAAGCGCGTCTGAGGCATTGGACCTTCCACGGCATCGACTAACAAAAGAACACCGTCAACCATGGACAAAGCACGTTCAACTTCGCCACCGAAATCAGCATGCCCCGGGGTGTCGACGATATTGATACGGGTACCGGCATATTCGACGGCGCAGTTCTTGGCAAGAATGGTGATGCCACGCTCTTTCTCAAGATCGTTGCTATCCATGACCCGCTCGGCCACCGCCTGGTGGGCGCGGAAGGTACCGGCTTGTTGCAGCAACTGGTCCACTAAAGTGGTTTTGCCGTGGTCAACGTGGGCGATGATCGCAATATTGCGAATCGAAGGAGCGGCGGCAGGATCAACGGCGGCAGGGTTTACGGTGGTGTTCATGAGGATCAATCTTTTGTAGAGGAGATATCGGTCGGTGCTTCGGGTGCTAAAGGTGATTGGGTAGGTGATTGGGGCGCTAAAGGGTTCGCACCAGGCGGCGAGGCCTCAGTGCTTGATGATCGATTTCTACGGTTCCTAGCAGTTGTTGCGCGGGACCATAGGCTTTTGCGATGAGGAGTTCGCCGTCTTGAGCATTGATTCTTGTTTGCAGAGCGGGCTGATCTTCAAATTGATCTGCGAAACCGCGCGGCGAGAGCTTTTGGCCCATTTGCAGGCGCTTCATCTGCTCTTCATCGAGCCGGACCGTCGGCAGGCGGCGCAACAAAGAGTCTAGTGGGTCGAGTCGCAGGCGTCGCGCTTCCAAAGCAAGCGCCTCGAGGTCGGCCAGTGTAATTGCTTGATCAAGGCTCAGGTAATCCACCGCAGTGCGGCGCAGGCTGGCGAGGTGAGCTCCACAACCCAGCGCTTTACCAATATCTTCGACCAGCACCCGTATGTAGGTGCCCTTGCTGCAGGTGATCTTGAGATAAATCACAGGGTGCTCAGGCAGAACCGGAAAAGACTCCGGAAAGGCTTCCACCGAGGCAGGTTGCAGGCTGAGTTCGTGAATCACTATAGATCGCGCTGGGCGATCAACCGTTTCGCCACGACGCGCATATTCGTACAAGGCTTGACCGTCTTTCTTGAGCGCTGAATACATCGGCGGAATTTGCTGTTGCGCCCCGCGAAATTGAGTCAAGACGGATTCAATCTGCTGATTATTAAATGGATGACCGGAAATCGCTTGGGTTGCAACAATCTCACCTTCGCGGTCGCCCGTGGTGGTGGTCAAACCAAGACGCATTCCGGCGAGATAAGTTTTATCAGCCGTCAGCAAATCGTCTGCAAACTTGGTGGCCTCGCCAAAGGCAAGTGGTAACAAACCGGAGGCCAGCGGGTCGAGTGTGCCACCGTGGCCGGCTTTCTCGGCGTTCAACAAACGGCGCGCACGGATCAGGGCATCGTTCGAACTTAGACCAAGAGGCTTGTCGAGTAACAGCACACCGTGTACTGCATCGCGCGGCAATGACTTACCGCGCACCGCAGTGGGCGGTGTCGGGTATCGGTTGGGCGAGGACATGGCCGCGCTAAGGGGTGTCGTCAGAGTCTGCACGTTTGGCCTGCGCCTCTTTAATCAAGGCATCCATTGCAAAACCACGGTCGAGCGAGACATCATGAGCGAAACGAACCTCAGGGGTTTGATGAATTCGTACTCGCTTACCCAATTGCATGCGCAAGAAACCCGCAGCCTGACGCAATCCCGAGAGCGCCTTCTGGATGGATTCCTCATCACTGGGTATGCAGGTGAAATAAACAGTCACGTAGGAAAAATCTGGGGTGAGATCGACACCCGTCACGGTCACAAAACCAATGCGCGGATCTTTCAGCTCACGCTGAATGAGTTGCGCCAGCTCATGATGCACCTGCTCGGCCACCCGGTGGCCACGACCTGTGCCGCCTGCGGTGCCGGCATTGGCGCCAGAGCTGTAATTGGGTTTGTGCCTTGTATTCATCACAGGGAGGTACGAGCGACCTCTTTGATCTCGAACGATTCGAGCTGGTCACCGACCTTGATATCGTCGTAGTTCTTCAGAGACAGACCACACTCGAAGCCTTCTTTAACTTCGCGGACATCGTCCTTGAAGCGACGTAAGGTTTCAAGCTCGCCGGTCCAGACCACAGTGTTGTCACGCAGCAAGCGAACTTGTGCGCCACGGCGGATAACGCCTTCGATGACCATACAACCCGCAATATTGCCCACTTTGGACACCTTGAAGATTTCGCGAATCTGAACCAGACCCAGGATTTCTTCTTTCTTGTCCGGTGACAACATGCCCGCCATCGCTGCTTTCAATTCGTCTACCGCGTCATAAATGATGTTGTAGTAACGAATATCGACGCCATTGCCTTCGGCCAAACGTTTTGCGCTTTGGTCGGCGCGAACATTAAAGCCGATCACGATGGCTTTCGAGGCCACGGCCAAATTGATGTCGGACTCAGTGATACCACCTACGGCCTGATGCACCACTTGCACCTTAACTTCGTCAGTGGAAAGTTTCACCAAGGACTGTGACAAAGCCTCTTGTGAGCCCTGCACGTCGGCCTTGATAATCAGTGCCAATACTTTGGCACCTTCGGCACCCATATTGTCGAAAATATTTTCCAACTTGGCTGACTGCTGGCGAGCCAACTTGGTATCGCGAAACTTACCTTGACGGTACAAGGCAATTTCTCGGGCTTTACGCTCATCGGTGAGCACATTAACTTCTTCACCTGCGGCAGGAACGTCCTGCAGACCTTGAATTTCGACTGGAATGGACGGACCGGCTTCGTCAATGGGACGCCCGGCCTCATCGAGCATGGCACGAACCCGGCCATACGCGGCACCGGCCAACAGTATGTCTCCACGGCGCAAGGTTCCGGACTGAACCAAGACGGTTGCAACCGGGCCCTTACCCTTGTCCAAGCGCGCCTCAATGACCATGCCTTTAGCCGGACCATCTTTAGGTGCCTTCAAATCGAGTACTTCGGCCTGTAGCAGCACGTTTTCCAGCAAGGCATCAATGCCCTCACCCGTGCGCGCCGAGACGGGCACCAGTGGCACATCGCCGCCGTACTCTTCAATAATGACATCATTGGCTGAGAGCTCTTGCTTCACCCGGTCAGGGCTAGCCTCAGGCTTGTCAATCTTGTTCATCGCCACCACGATCGGCACGCCGGCTGCTTTCGCATGGGCAATCGCCTCCTTGGTCTGTGGCATCACGCCATCGTCGGCCGCCACCACGAGAATGACGATGTCAGTCGCCTTGGCGCCTCGAGCACGCATCGCTGAGAAGGCCTCGTGACCCGGAGTATCCAGGAAGGTAATGACACCGCGCTCTGTTTCAACGTGATAGGCGCCAATGTGCTGAGTGATGCCACCGGCTTCGCCTGCGGCCACTTTGGCACGTCGGATGTAGTCGAGCAAAGAAGTCTTGCCGTGATCAACGTGGCCCATCACCGTCACCACAGGCGGACGAGTAATGGTTTCGTGAACCGTGGTTTCTTGATCTTCGATAAAGGCTTCAGGATCGTCCAGCTTAGCCGCAACCGCTTTGTGGCCAAGCTCTTCCACCACGATCATGGCGGTATCTTGGTCCAAGACTTGATTAATGGTGACCATTTGGCCCATCTTCATCAGGTTCTTGATTACTTCGGTCGCCTTGACGGACATCTTGTGAGCCAAGTCGGCTACTGAGATCGTCTCGGGAACGTGAATTTCCTTCGACACGAACTCAACCACCAACGGGGCTTCGTGGTCGTCACTGCCACCACGATGGCCGCGCCGGGCCTTCGGCCCACGCCAGCCACCACGATCTCCGCCGCCACCCTCCGTACGTCCCTTCAGTGCGCGTTTTTTCTGCGCTTCTTCGGACCAGGTGGAAGAAAGCTTTTCGGCTTTGACATGTTTCTTGTCGCCGAGCGCGCCGGGTGCAGCCGGAGCGGCACCGGGTGCGCCGGGCTTCGCAGGCGGCTTGGTTCCAGCAGGTGCGCGGTGCAAGGTGCCAGAAAGGTTTTTCGGATCTTTTGCAGCTTTGGCCGCCACAGCAACGGCAGCAGGAGTGACCGCGACCGGCGCCGGTTCGTCAACTTTTTTAGGTGCTGGACGACGGCTGGCCGCCATCAAACGATTAATTGCGGCCACTTCGTCTTCAACTGCGCGACGAGCCTTTTGTTGGGCCAGCGAATCGTCGACCGCCTTTTTGGCCGCAACAGCGGCTAGTTCAGCCGATTCAGCCGCGGCTTTTGCAGCTTGGGCTTGAGCAAGGGCCAAGGCTTCAGAATCAGCCGCGCTTTGATCGATATTGGAAATCTTGGCCTGACTGGCCTGTTGCTCCGCCTGCAATTGCGATAGCCGCTCTTGCTCAAGCTTGGCTTGAGCCTCGCGACGAGCGGCTTCGGCTTGCGCCTCATGCTCACGCTGACGCTCGCGCTCCAAACGCTCCTGCTTTTCCTTCAGCTCGGCGGCTTGCCGCTCAAGCAACTCACGCTGGTGAAGGGTTTCCTCTTCACGTTTGGCCATGGTGGCCTGATCAATAACTGACAGGGGTCCGACAGCCTCAAGCGCTACCGCTTCAACCTGTTGCTCTTCGAGCTCTTGGGCGACCTCGACCTCTGGCGCACCGGTATCGGTCTCATCACGCTTCACGAAGACGCGTTTCTTGCGAACTTCAACTTGAATCGTGCGCGCTTTGCCTGTGGCGTCAGCCTGCTTGATTTCGGAGGTCGATTTCTTGGTGAGCGTGATCTTTCGCTTGGGTGCTTCAGATGCGCCACCGTGCGCACGACGCAGACCCGCCAGCAGGCTTTCTTTATCTTGCTCACTGACCCTATCGTTCGCGGCAGTTTTAATGACGCCTGCGGCCTTAAACTGCTCTAGCAATGCCTCAGCAGGCATTTTTA
>JAYUOT010000029.1:0-3759 GCA_043760705.1 Betaproteobacteria bacterium | reverse complement strand
TTTCTCCCGAAGCTTCGCGTTCGGTGCCAACACACCATGGAACCGGATCGGATGCAGCCTCGGTCACTGCTGCATGCAGGCTAAAGCCGTCCAGATTGGCGCACAGCACTTGCTTCTTAATCTTTTGATCGGTAGGTGGCGCTCCTTGAATCGTCAGCACCTTCTTGCCTGCCCGATCTCCAAAGGCGATACGGTACACGACCGAGCCCGCTTGCAGTCGCCTCAGCGGACCCGCCTCGTTGCAATCCTCACCATCGTCGGCCATGTACAGTTCGCCCTGATCCCCGATTAAAATACCGCGCAGCACCAGTAGCTTCATCAATCGGCGGATGATTCGGCGCAACACCTCTTGCAAGGCTTCATCGCTTAGCGCAGGCGATTCTACATACTCCGGATCTCCGACTATGTTGATTCGATAAACGCCATCAAGCACTAAGGAATGCAGATGAATGTTTAGATTGGCGGCTGAACCGAGCATCGGTATTGATCTGACCCATGTCGCTTACAAGGGCGAGTCGGCCTCCATGACAGACCTCATCGGCGGGCAAATTTCCAGCTCCTTCAACTCTATTGGCACCGCCATGCCCCACCTCAAAAGGGGTCGAGTCCGTGCGTTGGCACCGGTCGGTGCAGTGCGCTCGAAAGTGCTCCCCGAGGTGCCCACCTTTGGCGAAGCAGGTGTTCCAAAACTTGACGCCAGCGGCTGGTTTGGCCTCTTGGCGCCCGATGCTTTTGCTTGCTACATTCGCGAAGACTATTTGCGCTGGAAAGCCTTAACGACGGAGCTTTCGATTCGAAGCGAATAAAAGGCCTAGCGACCCATTGCCATGTGCAAAAGCGCCACGCATAACTACACTTTTCCGAAGCCAAGCGCCAACAAGGTTCCCCGCATTGCCTGCTTGGGTTCGGTGCTCATCAGCGGGCCAATCGCTTGCTCCAGTGATCGGCCATCCAGGCGATGGGACACTCGCCACAGATAGCTCATGCGGGCAAGTTCGCGCCACAAAGGGTAGAACGTACCAACGATGCGAATCAAAGCCCAGGGCATTCCGCCAATGCGAAATCCTTGCGCTGCTTGCACGCCGAGCGCGCCTGCGGCATCCTCGATATGGCGAATCAGTTCTTGGCCGGTAAACGTATGGCCCTCAAAACCAAAAGGCTCGAAGCTTCCTTTCTCAAGACCTGCCCTCCCCATACGGATGGTCCCAGCACCCGCTTCGTTCAGGGTCGCCACGCTCTTAGCTCGCAAGCTCTCTGCACGGCTTGCCAGCGCAACAAAAGCGCGAGCCAAATCGGGTAAATAGGCCCACGCATGGGGAACATCCATCGGCCCCGGATAAGCCAGCTTGCCTCGCGCAAGATCCTTAACAATCAACTGATCCATCCAAGAGCCTGAGCCGCCGCCATAAAAGTCCCCCGCACGAAGCACGATACTGCGCAAGCCTTCGGGTGCGCGATCACTCATCTCGCTCTCCAACCGGCGACGCAGCACACCTTTGCGGTTACTCGGGTGCTGTGCAGTCTGCTCAGTGAGTACACTGGGCATCCCTTCACCGTAGTTGTACACATTACCCGGCAACATAAAGCTCGCGTCGAGCTGTTGTGCAATCTCCATGCCAAGGCGCGCCAGGGGAAGCAACTGACTGTCCCAGTCGGTGTACGCTGGGTTGACGGCATAGATCACTGTGCTTGCGCCTTGAGCGGCCTTAACCAAACCAGCGATATCGTCCAATGGGAAAGAGAGGGCCTGCGCGCCGGCCGGCAAGGTCTCGGAAGGCGCACGCCGTGCTTGTGCCAAGACACGCCAACCTGCCTCAGAAAAAGCACTGACCGCTGCATGACCCAGGCGACCATTTGCGCCCAGTACCAGAACCGTTGATTTGGTCATTCGAGTCTCCTTTTCTTTGTAGAACAAGCTTGATTGCAAGTCGATCATTGATCCATGGAGGCATTGTGATCGCCCGTGAACTATGTGACAATTGCCTATCATTGCAACCAAGATATGCATTTATGTATGGCTATTGAAGACTTCGACTGGGCCTTAATCAAGAGCTTTCTGGCGGTGTTGGATGCCGGAAGCCTCATGGGAGCCGCAAGGAAGACCGGCGCGCAACAGCCGACCTTGAGCCGCCACATCGCGGAGCTGGAGCATCAACTCGGCACTGCGCTATTCGAGCGCACCGGCAGAGGGGTCGCTCCTACGGCGATGGCTCTGGCCTTAACCGCACCGGCACGCCACATGCAGATCGGAGCGGACAGCTTGGCGCGGACCTTGGCCGGGCAGCGCAAGGCCACCAGCGGCACGGTGCGCATTAGCACTAGCCAGGTAGGCGCGGTATATCTCCTGCCACCGCTGCTTGCTCAATTGAGGCGGCTAGAGCCCGGCATTCAACTCGAGCTAGTCGCATCGAACCAAATTACCAATTTACTACGACGCGAGGCCGATATTGCGGTGCGTATGCTGCGTCCGGCGCAAGGCTCCCTGATTGCACGCAAGCTTGGCGATATCGCGATTGTTGCGGCGGCTCACCGCACTTATCTCCAAGGCGCAGCGCGCCTCAACTCACCGGAGGACTTGCGGCATCATCAACTCATCGGATATGACCGCGACGAAACCTTGGAACGTGGCATGGCTCGCATGGGGTTTAACGTCGCCCACGAGGCCTTTTCCCTCAGGACGGACGATCAAATCGCCTACGGGCATTTACTTGCCAGCGGCGCAGGCATCGGGTTCATCGCCCAGTACAACCTGGCCTACTTGCCAGGCGTACAACAAGTACTACCCATGTTGCAAATACCGCCACTGCCGTGCTGGCTTGCAGTGCACCGTGAAATTCGCTCCAACCCCGTCGTGCGAAAGGTATTTGATTTTCTGGCCGAGGCCATTCCTCGACAGTTAGATTTACTCCATCAAACCCAAGCAGCACAGAGCAACGCAAAACCATCGACCCAAGCAAGACGGAAAAAACCCAGTCCATAGCGTTCAGCACTGCGGCTAGGCTAGCCTGCGCTTCTTTTATACTCCGCCTTTGCCGCACTCCACTTGCGGCGCCCGATAAAAGGACAGTTCTTGCAAACGACGATCCCACCAAGCTCGGCCATCACCCAGTCAGATATTGACGCGTGGATCAGCGGCCTGCAAGTACAGCGCGAAACCATCGCTGCGGCCCAAGATCAATGGCGAGCCTTCGTCTCTTGGATGAGCGCCGAGCAAATTGAATCGCTACGAGCTCAGGCCAACAAATACCTCACCGGCACGCTCAAAGGTGCTGCGGTAGCCGTGAAAGACATCTTTGACACCGGCCACCTATCCAGTGAATATGGCAGTGCAATTTATCGCGACCATCGGCCCTTCTCTCCTAGCGCTGTCGTGCAAAGCATAGAACGCGCGGGCGGCGTGGTGATTGGTAAATCGGTTACCACCGAGTTTGCTTTTCTGGAGCCACCTCCGACTCGCAACCCGCGCGCCCCGGAGCGCACGCCGGGCGGGTCCTCATCGGGATCGGTCGCTGCAGTGGCCGCCGGCCTGGTTCGCTTCGCCATCGGCACACAAACCGGTGGCTCAGTGATTAGGCCGGCGTCCTATTGTGGTGTAGTTGGGTTCAAACCGAGCTTCGGCCTGATCAATACCGCCGGGCTCAAACCTTTTTCGAGTAGCCTCGATACGGTTGGTTTGTTCGCGGGGAACGCGGCGGATTGCACCCTACTTGCCGAGGCACTCATCCCAATCGAGCACGTATCGAGCACGAAGACACTCAG
>JAYUOT010000028.1:0-3759 GCA_043760705.1 Betaproteobacteria bacterium | reverse complement strand
CTCAAGAATATTGACCATTGTCTCAGGCGCAAGTTGCAGCATCCCGCGTGTTTTTTGCTTGAGGTTTTGCACGCGCAGGTGACATGGTACGAGACTTTGCCTAAAGGTTTTTTGAAATCAGTCTTAAGCAAACCGTTAAATATTGCAGGCTACGATGAGTTCAGCGAATTGCGCCAATTGATAATGTAAACAGGATATTCATGCGCCCCTATGGATTAGGGGCGCATGAGTTACAAGCTTGATACTTAATTTCATTGTGATGCTGAGGGCTTTGGTTATGCCTTCAGATCGTAGCGATCCAAGTTCATCACCTTGTTCCAGGCTGCCACAAAGTCTCGCACAAAGGCCTGCTGTGCGTCGCTACTCGCATAGACTTCTGCCAGGGCGCGCAGTTGGGAGTTTGAGCCGAAGACCAGATCAACTACTGTTGCAGTCCACTTGACATCGCCCTTGGCCCGGTCACGCCCTTCAAGCACCTCTGGCGATGCGCTCGATTTTTGCCATGTCGTGCCCATATCCAGCAGATTGACAAAAAAGTCATTGCTCAATGTTTCGGGTCGCTTGGTGAAAACACCGTGTTTGGTCTGGCCCGAGTTGGCATTCAAGGCACGCATACCACCGATTAGCACCGTCATCTCGGGTGCGGTTAGCTTCATCAAGTTGGCGCGATTCACCAGCATCTCAGCCGCGGCTCCTTCGTATCCCTTGCTCAGGTAGTTACGGAAGCCGTCAGCATGCGGCTCCAATACAGCGAAAGAGTTCACATCGGTTTGCTCCTGCGATGCGTCCATGCGTCCAGGCGTGAAGGGAACCTTCACGTCTTGGCCGCCCTTCTTGGCTGCTGCCTCAATGGCTGCGCAGCCGCCCAGAACGATCAAGTCGGCCATCGAGACTTTCTTGCCGCCAGAGGCCGAGGCATTGAATTCCTTTTGGATCGCTTCCAACTTTTGCAGGACTTTCGCCAGTTCTGCTGGCTGGTTGACCTCCCAATCCTTCTGCGGTGCAAGGCGGATACGTGCACCGTTGGCACCACCGCGCTTGTCGCTGCCACGGAAAGTTGCGGCAGATGCCCAGGCCGTAGTCACCAGTTGAGAAATAGTAAGACCGGATGCGAGAACCTTGGCCTTCAGAGCGGCGACGTCCTGTTCATCAACCAATTTGTGATCCACTGAAGGAATCGGGTCCTGCCAAATCATCACCTCTTGCGGCACCAGCGAGCCGAGGTATCGGACACGCGGTCCCATATCCCGGTGTGTCAGCTTAAACCACGCCCGGGCAAACGCATCGGCGAAGGCTTTCGGGTCCTGATGAAAGCGGCGCGAGATTTTCTCATAGGCCGGATCCATGCGCAGCGACAAATCGGCGGTCGTCATCATCGGCGGGCGTTTCTTTGACGCGTCGTGCGCATCCGGAATCATGTGTTCCGGCTTGCAGTTCTTGGGCGTCCATTGGTGGGCACCTGCGGGGCTCTTGCTCAGCGTCCACTCGTAGCCGAACAGCATATCGAAATAGCCGTTGTCCCATTTTGTCGGATTCGGTTTCCACGCGCCTTCGATGCCGCTGGTGATGGTATCGTCGCCCTTACCGCTGCCATGTTTCGATAGCCAGCCGAAGCCCTGTGCTTCAATGGGTGCACCTTCAGGCTCTGGGCCGCAATTCGAATCCGGGGCTGCGCCGTGAGCCTTGCCGAAGGTGTGACCACCTGCCACCAGCGCCACGGTCTCTTCGTCATTCATCGCCATGCGCGCGAAAGTTTCGCGCACATCACGACCCGACGCTACCGGGTCCGGATTGCCGTTCGGGCCTTGTGGATTGACGTAAATCAGACCCATTTGCACCGCGCCTAGGGGATTATCCAGCTTACGGTCGCCGGTGTAGCGCTTGTCGCCGAGCCAGGTATTCTCGGAGCCCCAGTAAATGTCTTCCTCCGGTTCCCAGATGTCCACGCGGCCACCGGCAAAACCGAAGGTCTTAAAGCCCATCGAATCCAGCGCCACGTTTCCTGCGAGGACCATCAGGTCGCCCCAGGAAAGCTTGCGGCCGTACTTCTGCTTGATCGGCCAGAGCAAGCGGCGTGCCTTGTCCAGGTTGCCGTTGTCCGGCCAACTGTTCAATGGCGCAAAGCGCTGGTTACCGGTGCCCACGCCGCCGCGGCCATCGGCAATACGATAGGTGCCTGCGGCGTGCCATGCCATGCGGATCATCAGACCGCCGTAATGACCCCAGTCAGCAGGCCACCAATCCTGCGAATCAGTCATCAAGGCGGTTAGATCTTTGACCACGGCATTCAGGTCCAGGCTTTTGAATTCTTTGGCGTAGTCAAACGACTCGCCCATGGGGTTGGATTGCGGGGAGTGTTGGTGCAAAATCTTCAGGTTCAACTGATTGGGCCACCAGCTTGCGTTCGATGGGGCTCCAGCGGTGGTGTGTTTAATAGCACCAGTTGAGAATGGGCATTGGGCTTCTGTTGACATAGTTTTCTCCTTCGGTTTATCTCAATGGGTGTGTTGACGGTAAGTCACCACATGAATTCTTGTCATTCACTCATGACAAGGTATAGGTTTTCTGCAGCTACTTCGAACAAGGGGAAATGACTACGAATACCTCTACTTCTAAATGATTGTGGGATGTTGTGCTCTTGAGTTTCATGTGAGTCTCCAGATAAAAATATTTATATTAATCAATAGATTACCTAAATTTGGGGAGAGAGCATAGGGGAAAATCGTTTGATACTGATGACTAGACAGCGTCTAAATCATGAGTCCAGTATAGGACAGCTTTATCCTAATCTCAACTCATAAATTCGTTTAAGACGGTTCGGGGAGAATGCCATCCGGCGGCGTTTCTTTTGGTTCATTGCGTATGCCGAGGTGAGTACGTTTCGCGCGATGATTTTGTCCGCGCAAATAAACGAACAATTCGTTCAGCGCCTGCTTATACACATCGCGCTTGAATTCGATCACGCTTTCCATGGGGATCCAATACTCGTGCCAGCGCCAGGCGTCGAATTCCGGATGCGAACTGGCACGCAATTTCACGTCGGAATCGCGGCCGACCAAGCGCAGCAAATACCAGATTTGTTTTTGTCCGCGATAGCTGCCGCGCCACTCGCGCCGCACCCAATGCGCGGGCACGTCGTAGTGCAGCCACGAGCGGGTGCGCCCGAGGATTTGCACATGGTGCGGCAACAGGCCGGTCTCTTCTTCCAACTCGCGATACATCGCCTGCTCAGGCGATTCGCCGTGGTTGATGCCGCCCTGCGGAAACTGCCATGAATGTTCTTTAACGCGCTTGCCCCAAAATACTTCATTGCGGGCATTGCATAACACAATGCCGACGTTGGGGCGGTATCCGTCCCGGTCAATCATGATTGCGTTACCTAATGATCAGTTACCCCGATTTTTCCACATTTCGGCTTGCAATAAAAGGCATGAATGGCCGTCTGCGAAATAAACTGAATAAATAGATGGCCTTGTATCAAGTCCATCCAAACCCTATAAATATAACTGTTTGATTATATTAGATTTTTATTACCGGCCCGGTAAACAATATCGGTCCCGTCGGTTGGCCGGTAGGCGAGCCGCCTTTCGGCTCCAGGCTGATAGCCAGCGCAGGAATATTAGTCAAACCTTGTATCGTGTTCGGCACCAGCAACACCGTCTCGCCCTGCTCCGATACTAAACCGAGCGAGCGCGGCTGGCCGCCTTCGGGCAAAGCCCACAATTGATAATCGCGGTCGGCGTCGATTTTTTGTTGCGT
>JAYUOT010000027.1:0-7799 GCA_043760705.1 Betaproteobacteria bacterium | reverse complement strand
GGTTCAGAAATTTCTAAGAGATCGGGCGTGTTCATGTCCAACAGGGGTCATATTTAAAGGCTCTTTTAGTGAAGCATTGGGGCCTCGAACCGCATTATTACGGCACAACGACAGATCGTGGTGAGGAGATTAGCCTGACCGGTTGGAAACCAAGGATCAATGGCGCGAACCGACCCGCCTTGGTCGTTGCCAGGTCAAGGGACTTTTCCACACAGCCGCGAATTTGTACCGGTAGTCGACCTAGGATTGAGTCGCGGTTTTTCAGCTCGTAAGCTCCCATGGATATACGCTCTACGCCCTTCAGCATCAGGACCCTAACATGCAAGCTTCCAATTCAATGCGTCGCAAAATTCTTGCGGGTCTTTGGCTCGCGCTTGCAAGCCATGCACTCCCCTCAAAGGCTCAGCCCGCAGGCCAATTGTACGATCCCGAACCCCCCGCAGATTCGGCCTACGTGCGATTGCTCATTGTGACTAGCGATGCGCCAATGGATGTCGTCGTCGACGGTCGACCTCGCAACCAGAAGCTCAATGCAGGCGAAATCGGTGACTACATGGTGCTCGCGGCTGGCAAACATGTCATCGCTTTACAGCCGTCGGGAAAACCTGGCGTGGTCACGAGCTACAACCTGGAGGTTGTCAAGGGGAAAGCCATGACCTTGGCCTTTACTTCTCTAAAAGCAGGCGCAGCACCCACGATCTTTGAAGATAAAGCGAACACCAATAAGCTCAAGTCACTGGTCGCGGCTTACCACCTCGACAGTAAGGTCGGCGCCCTCGATGTGTTGACGGCCGATGGTAGCACCAAGGTTTTTACCAACTTGGCTTTCGGCGTATCGAACTCCATTCAAGTCAACCCCATCTCGGTTGAATTAATTGCCGCCAAGGCAGGCGAAACAAGCTCTCAGACGCTTCCGTCAAAGACGATGCTCAGCATGGCACAAGGTGCAACCTATAGTGTTTTTCTAATGCCCAATCACCAGGGCAAGCTCACGGCAAAAACGGTGCAAAACAAAACCGAACGCTATACCGGCAAGTAAGTTTCTCGACCTGAAACCGCCTACCAGCGAACTGATTACCCGTGACATCCACGACCTCCTTTGACCCAAAGGTTATCTCAATGAACAAAAATATTTCCGCAAAACGCAGCACCCATAAGATGCTTTTCGGTCTGGCTGTGTCAAGCCTCTTTGGTTTCGCTCCGGTCCGTGCACAAGACGCACCACCGGTGGTGATCGGCAAGAATAACGATTGGCTTTTTACGCCCTACGAGTTCGCGAACCCCAGCGATAGCGCCGACACTCAGGCAACGATTCAATTGCTGGAGAAAGCCAGCAAACTCTTCGAAAGCAAAGGTATCGCACTCGCCGTGGTGATCGTGCCCTCCAAAGTACGTATCCACGCGGAACAACTTCCCGCAGACAAACCTTTGGATAGCTACACCGCCAACAAGTATGACAACATCATCAAGAGCCTGAGCTCGAGTGGTGTCAACGCGATTAACTTGAACAACGCCTTTCTAGCCAGCCCTCACCGCAGTAGCGACACACCACTTTTCCTGCGCCTCGACACTCATTGGTCTCACACCGGCTCCATGCTTGCCGCCGAAACAGTGAAGGCCGCCATTGAGGCGACTCCCAAGTTAAAGGCAGCGCTTGCCGCCACGCCCGAGGAAAAGTATGCGCTGAACTGGAATAAGCAAAAAGCCAATCAACGCGCTCGCGATCTGGTTCGACTCTTGCCGGCGAACGCGCAAAACTATCCCCCCGAGCAGGCGCTGACCTTTAAGGTAGCACGCGAGAAAGAATCTCAAGCAGGCCTCTTGGCCGGTGGCGACAATGTCGGTATCACCTTGATCGGCAGCAGTTTCACCAATAAAAACGCGGGCTATCCTGATGGTCTGCGCTACACCTTGCAGCGTGAACTGCTCGACATTTCAATTCCTGTAGACCAAGGTCCCTGGGTGGGAATGGATGCTTATTTGAAGGACGAAGCTTTCAAAACGAGCAAGCCAAAGTTGATCCTTTGGGAAATCCCAGAACGTGAATTCCGCTCACCTCCGAACTACAAGTTCCGCGACGCACGTTATCAAATGGATAACAACGCATGGTTCGAGAAGATTGCTTCTTCACTGAAGTAAGCGGAGCAGCGGCCGGAGGCGATCGCGGGGACAAGAGCGAAGCCGCCTGTCCCGGCCCTCCTTGGCTAGCGCAGGCAAGCACACCTTATAAAGTTTCGCGGGACGAGCTCACAAACCGGATTTCTCAAGCCAACTCCCCTCGCCCTCCAGCGGACTGCGCATCATTCTCTCAGGCACCTCCCAGATCAATACCTTGGGCTTGGCCGCTTTGAAGGCCTCATCTTTGAGGTAGGTTGTTATGGCTTGGAGAAAACCACCGCCATCTTTCGCGGTATTCAGTACCTTGGCCGAAAGATACTCTTGCAAGTAGCCATGAAAATTTCCACGCATTGAGTAGGAAGTGCCGGTCAGCACGACCGGTACCGCACTGTCGCCAAACAAGCCTTGCTGAGCCTTTTCTGCGCTCTTTTCGCGCGTCACCTCCGGCGCTTCCTGGTCCGGCCTCGGTCGCAGCGCGTTGGGCACAGGCTCCAAACCCATTAAGCGAATCAAATCGCCAGGGCGCTCTTGCACCGGAGCCCCGGCCTGGGTCGAAAATTCAGTGCGCGCAATATCCAGCTTCAGAGCAGCGACCCGCTCGCTGATCGCTTGTGCCGCCAACTTGGCGCCTTGTTGATTCCAATGGGTGTCGGTGCGGTAATACAATGTACTCGTCTTTGAGCTCTTCGCAACCTCCGCAAAGGGCGTCAGTAGATTGACCGTCACCACTTGACGCTCATTTAAAGCCTTTAAGGCATCAAGGTAGCGCGATTGATTGTAGGCGGGATAGGTTCCGCCCTGCAATTGTTCGGAGTAAAGCCGGGCCTTATCGGGCACCAGGGCAAGCAACAAACGAACCCCTTGGCCCTCCAAGCGTTTCGAGGTTTCAGCAATTAAATCCACGCGCATTTTCAGGGCTAGCCCCGGATTTGCATTTTTGAGCTTGCCGTCTTCGCCTTCGTAACGCAATTCGTCACTGAGGAAAAGCCAATCATTTTTGCCGACCCGAACCTGTTCGCCGCCGGCTCCGAAAAGTTGGTAACGAATCGTGTTGGCGACCGCAATGAAGGTCTGCCGAACGGACATTTTTTGATCGAGCTGTTTCTCTAAAGCTTGCGTGGAAAGGCCTTCCCGAAAGTCTTTCACCTCCCGTGGGTATTCGAGGCCATCAGGATGCAGAGAGGCGCCAAGGATTTGATAGGCACCAAAGGCCATGGTTGCGCTAAAGAAAGCAGCGCAGAGTCGCGTGTGTTTTGAAGTCGCAGCGAAGGGTAAGGTTGAGCTTGACATAGGACTTAGAACTGAAAGTAGAGAAAGGGTGTAAAGGATTGAGCAGAGAGTGTGGTCAGCGCCCAGATAAAGAGCGGGATCACCAAAAAGCGCAAAGGGGTATGAGCATAGCGTTTCAAGGTTGGCAAGAAGCAAACCAAGGCAATACCAATCACGAGAACAATCAAGCGGTCAGGCGTCACGTGCCAGGCCACGGCATCACTAAACCAGCTCACCTCGGCTCCAGGCGCATTCAGTCCGAGCATGCCTTTAAACATCTTTACAGCTTCAGTCAGATTTGCGGCCCGGAAGAAGACCCAGCCAATCATTACCAACAGCATGGTCTTCAAGACCCTTAGCCAATGGGGAATGGGCAGCACACCGAACTTTTCGCCCCAATAGCGCTCTGCGGCAAGAATGGCGCCGTGCCAAGCTCCCCATACCAAGAAGGTCCAGTTGGCGCCATGCCAAAGCCCGCCGAGCAGCATCGTTAAAAACAAGTGGAGGTAGGTGCGAAACACTCCCTTGCGATTTCCTCCCAGCGGTACATAAAGATACTCGCGTAACCAATTCGATAAAGACATATGCCAGCGCTTCCAGAACTCGGTAATCGAGACGGAAAGATAGGGATCGTTAAAGTTCTCGGGGAATTTGAAGCCAATCATCAGTGCCAGGCCAATAGCCATTGTGGAATAGCCGCTGAAATCGAAGAACAATTGAATGCTATAGGCCACCGCACCAAGCCAAGCATCCGCAAAACTTGGCGTAGGAGCGGCAAACGCGGCATCGGCCAGAGGCGCGACTGAATCTGCGATGAGAACCTTTTGGCAGAATCCAACCATGAACACCACGCAACCCCGGGCAAAGTGGTCGAGCGAATGCACGCGACTACGAAACTGCTCAGCAAGCAAGTGATAGCGCAGAACCGGACCGGCCACCAAGTGCGGAAACAAGGCAATAAAGGCGGAGAAATCGATTAGATTTCGGGCCGGTGGAGCCTCGCGACGGTAAATGTCCACCAAATAGCTAATCGCATGAAAGATATAGAAGGAGAGTCCAATCGGCAATAAAACGTGCGCAAACTCAAACTTCTGAAAGCCCAGGGCTAACAGCGCGTGATTCAAACTTTCAACACCGAAGTTTGCATACTTGAAGTACGCGAGCGTCATCAGGTTCAAGGCTACTGCGACGAACAAGAGCCGGTAGCGCCGGACCTCGTCCTTGCTGGCATCGATGGCTAAGGCAAAGCCGTAACTACCGGCGGACACCGCCACCAAGAGCAGCAGAAAATCGGGACGCCACCAGGCATAGAAGCCATAACTAAAAAGTAAAATCAATGCCGACTTGAACTTGAAGGGTGTCAAATAGTAGAGCACCAGGAACAAGGGCAGAAAGGCAAAGAGAAAGAGATTTGAGCTGAAAACCATAGTGCCGCTTCTTGAGTTGGATTTTTTCTAGGTTTTTTTAGCTACAGCGCAGCGGCCTTCGAAGGACAAACTCCCTGGCAAGGTCGATTTTGCTGGGCCCCTCGCCGACGCAAAAAGGACTCCATCACCTTGCCTTCGTCATAGCCCATCAGAAAAAAGGCCATGCCGCCGAGTCTTTGCTCATGCAGGTAGGCCATCTTTTTCCCAAGGGCCCACTGCCCCTCATACCAACCGGTGGTCCAGCGGCCGTTCTTTTGAAATTGATAATAAGACGATCCGCTCAGGGCGTCATGGGTCGCACCGAATAACTTGATCCGATCTTGAACATTAATTTGAATGGCTGGCAAAATTCGAGCATCCACGGGCGCCAAGGTCGTGGTGATACCAAGGCCCCGAGTGAGGCTGCGCGGATCTTTGTCCTGGGTCGGCCATTCGTATCCGAACAAGGGATAACTAAGGATTAGTTGGTCTCTTTTCACGCCCAAGGCCAGGGCTTGCGCGACGGCCTTTTTCCAGGTGACGCTACTTTCCCCGTCAAGAGGAGCGACCGGCCCGGCCTTTGGGCCAGAGCTCCAATGCGCGTCGTAACCCTGAGCGACTACGTGGTCCACGACCGCGATGGAACGCCCGTCATACATTTGAATTTCACCACCAATCGGTAAAAACACCGATAATTTTTTGGCCGGCTTCTGAGCGTGAAGTGTCTTTGAAAGATCCACGACGAATTGCCTGAATCGCGCTTGCACGGCGATCGGCGCCGCAGAAAATACCTCAAAGTCCAGGTGTAACCCGGCCACACTCGGGTCACTCGCCAAACCTGCAGCTTGTTCGAGTAGCTGGTGCGTTGCCGCCTGAGAAGAAAAAACGCTCTGAAAATCTTGCTCATTCAGCACCGTCAATACGAGGTCGAGTGGGGTTGCGCTCTTGCTCAGCGCTTCTCTAAGCTCTCCCCACTTCTCGGGCCACCCATTGCGTTCATTGATGAGGCCTTGAGGACTGACCTTCAACTCGAAAAAAAGAAGACGATCTATTTGAGCCAGGGGTGCGCTACGCCAACTCTGGGGCAACCACCAGGCGAAATACGCCCAAGCCTTACCGGACTCGGCCGCCAAGGCCGTACCCGATAGCGAGGAGCACAGCAGCATCAAGAGTCCGAACCGTCGCAACAGCCTACCGACCGGGACGATGCGCACAGCATGCGGGATGAACAGTAGCGGGCTCATTGACCCAGACTACCCAGAAACCAATCCGCCAGGTACTGAAAGTCCAGGCTGGCCATACTGCCTGGCAGATACTCCAACACCGGCCGTTCATAGGCCAGGGCTTGTGAGACCGAGGGATCTTTATGGATTGCCAAAGGGACCAGCTCAGCACTCGAATCGCCGTATAGCGCATCGCGCACTTGATGCGCCAGCCTACTTTCACTGGGCATTTGATTGATCAGTCTGCTGGCCCCGAGAAAATCGTCACGGGCATGGGTGTAATGCTCAATCAAGGTCGTGATCTTGGGTAAAGTCACGAAAGACGCAGCATCGGCCAGCAATACCACGATCGCTTTCTGAGCCGCGTTGAGTGCTTGCTCCAGGTACACCGACGCTCCGGGTGGGGTATCAATCAATGCGTAGTCAAAGCCACAGGGCAGGAGACTTTGCAATTGGTCGCGCACCCAATACGGATTTTGTAAAAGCTCGCGCCGAAACTCCTCCAGCTCCACATCACTCGCTCGACCGAAGGGAATGAAATGCACACCAAAGGGGCTATCGAAAAGTGAGGGAATCGCGATGCCCTCTCTCACCAGACCTGCGATTTCTTCGGAGTCCAATCCGAGATGCAGTCGCTGACTGTTTTGAGGGTCCAAATCAATGATGACCACTTTCTTCTTGCGTTGCGCCAAAGCGACCGCCAAGTTTGCGGTCACGGTCGATTTTCCGACACCGCCTTTGCCAGAAATGAACGCGACCGTCTTCATGCTTTCTTCTTGAGCTTACCGACCATGAACTTTAGGGGACGGTAGAGTGCAGCCGCAGCGAGGATGGAAAAGACTAAGGCCATGAGCGCCACTAAAATCGGATGATCCGCCAGAAACCAACGAAGCTTATTCGTCCAGGGTAGTTGGCCCAGGTAATAGGTGTTACTGACTTTGGCATGACTGAGAGACTTCTCGTTCAACACCACGAAGTCGCCCTGAATGGTATTGAGACGCTCAGGGTCAGTGAGTACATCCGCAATTCTAGTCATGTCAGCGGGCTTGTCAGCATACAAAAAGACCACACTACGAGTGGGCTTGAGGGGTGACTCGAAACCCATCATTGTCACCAAGGTCCCAGGCCCGGAGAGGTTCACGTTGGCCTTAGGCTTTGTACTTTCATCGATATCTTGCTGCTCCCAGCGGTACATGGGTCGCCAATTCACATCAGGCTCGCGCAGGCGCCGCACGCCGTTCTCCACAAACATCGGCAAGCTATTGCCCCAATCCGCAAATAGCCTTTGATTTTGAGCGGTGCCAATCACGATCATGTCCTTGTCTGGAGCTTTCGAGACCTCCGCGGCACTGATCACCGTATGACGGGTCGCAGGGTATCCGGTGGCCTCGCCCATGCGTCCCATCACGGCCAGATAGAGGCCAATTTCCTCGGCACTGGCGCGCTCCGGAATCACGACACTGGTTTCAGAAAGATCAGCGATACGAGTGAAGGGAAAACCCATCTGAGTGAAATAGGCAAGATTGGGTAATGCCGCAAATTTTGGAAAGACGCTAAAGTCAATGGTCGACTCCGCATCGATTGAAGCGACCAAATTATCGGGCGCGAGCTCGGGGCATTCGCCTTCCGGCTTGGTAATGTCAAAGGTGTAGAGCATTTGTAATTGATCTCGCATCGTCACCGCATAGGCTGGCAAGTAAAGCCTGGCCTCCTCGACCGTTTTACGCGGCTCTTTGCCTGCGGCTTGATTGGCATTTGCATCGCGCACATCGTAAAGCGCCAC
>JAYUOT010000026.1:0-20587 GCA_043760705.1 Betaproteobacteria bacterium | reverse complement strand
GTAGCGTTTAGGCAGCCATTCCGGCCTAAAACTCGCCAGGATGAACAAGACGGCCAACATCAGGGTGATAGCCTGAGCAAACAATAACCAAAGTTTCTTTAGCATGATCCAGAAAACACAAATGACGAACGAAAAAGCGATGAAAGTGCGATCCAGGAAGGCGCAATCGACCCTGCCTGAAACGACCAAGAGCACAAGCGTGGGCGTTGATCGCCAAGTATTGAGCGCTTGGTTCGACAATACCTTATCTCCCCAGCATTTTAAGGACTATTGCCCGAATGGTCTGCAAATCCAAGGTGCCCGTCGGGTTAAGTTGCTGGCGTGTGCGGTCACCGCATCCCTGAATGCCATTGAAGCGGCGCACGCCCTGGGCGCTCAGGCACTGCTGGTGCACCACGGGTATTTCTGGCGTGGCGAGGACCCCTGTTTGGTGGGCGTCAAGCACCAACGAATTCAACTTCTTTTAAAACACAATATCAATCTGTTTGCCTACCACTTGCCACTCGATGTTCACCCCAGCTTGGGTAATAACGCTCAATTAGGGGCTCGCATGGGCTGGGCGGTGGACGAGCGCTTTGGCGAGCAGAACCTGATCTGTGCAACGCGACTAAAGGTGCCGATCACCGCCGCTCAATGGGCACAGGCGTTGAAGCGTCAGCTCAAACGAACGCCGCTTCTGGTGGGCGACTTGAACCGTAAGGTGCAGCGCATCGCTTGGTGTACAGGGGGCGCTCAAGACTCTTTGCAAGAAGCGATTGATGCCGGTTGTGACGCGTTTGTGAGCGGCGAGATCAGTGAAAGAACCACCCACCTCGCCCGTGAGGCCGGCGTCATTTACGCCGCGGCGGGTCATCATGCGACCGAGAGATTTGGTGTGCAGGCCCTGGCTCGGGCGGCAGGCGAAGCCCTGGGTGTGGCTTGGCAATTCGTGGATGATCCGAATCCGGTTTAGGCGCGGTCCCCTCTAAAAGGCTAGTTAGTGGTTGAAGGATACGAAGTAGGTTAAAAGAATTCAAATTAGGCTGACGAATTCGAAGGTGGCTGAAGGAGTCGAATAGGACAGCAGTAGACAAAAAAAAGCGCCTTGGACCTGCCGCAGCGCTTTTTCCGTGACTACCGAATAGTTCGGCGAGCCGTGACTACTTCTTGGTCAAAGCATCGCGAATTTCTTTGAGGTAGACCTCGCTTGGAGCGGGTGGCGCTGCCGCGGCGTCCAGGTTGAGGTTGCCCTTGGCCTTGGTATAGACGCGGATCAGTTGGAAAATAACGAAGGCCAGGATCAAGAAATTGATCAGGATTGTCACGAAGTTACCCCAACCGAGCATGTTCACACCAGCCTTGGACAAATCGGCATAAGAAGCTGGATTGCCCTTGAAATCGGCTGGAATTGAACCCAATAGCCAAAACTTGTTTGAAAAATCGACGTTGCCGAAGATTGCGCCAACGATTGGCATGATGATGTCCTTGACGAGCGAATCAACAATCTTGCCGAAAGCGGCTCCGATAATCACACCCACTGCCAGGTCGACTACATTCCCTTTAACCGCGAAATCGCGAAACTCTTGCATCATTCCCATTGGGTAGTTCCTCTCTAAGTTTTAGTTTGATGTCTCCGGTCAATTCACGAGACCCGCCGGAGTCAGCCTTGACGATAGCACTTGCTTTGCCAGCGGCCAAGCTTCTGCGTGGTTTTTTGGATGCATCGGAGGAGATTTAACAATTCAGAATGGGGTTGAACCCCACATTGTTGGACTGAAATCAGGGAGGTTTTTCATGCCTGGCCGCAATACGTTAAAATAGCGGGTTAGCTAGAAAAATTTCGCCGAAAATCTGCATGGTTCATGCGGAGTCTTCGCGCCAATTCCATCCATCCCATTCTTTTTGAAGCATGAGTAACGTCAGTAAACCCATGGATTCCTCCCGTCGTACGGCGCTGGGCCTCACTTGTGCGGCCGGTGCCGCTGGTGGTGCTGCAGTCGTCGTTCCCTTTGTAAGCACTTTCGCCCCTTCAGAAAAGGCGAAAGCTGCTGGAGCCCCGGTCGAGGTCGATATTTCTGCGATGAACCCAGGCGAGCTCAAGCGCGTCGAGTGGCGTGGCAAACCCGTATGGGTGGTGCGCCGCACGAAAGAAATGCTGGATACCCTGGCCAAGACGGATCCGCAACTGGCCGACCCGAAATCAGCGCGCACTGCATTCCCAACCCCGGACTATGCCAAGAACCCAACGCGTTCTATCAAGCCCGAGTATTTGGTCGTCGTTGGAATCTGCTCCCATTTGGGCTGTTCCCCGTCCGACAAATTCGCTCCGGGTAGCCAGCCGTCCTTGCCGGACGATTGGCTAGGCGGGTTCCTGTGCCCATGCCACGGCTCGACCTTCGATCTGGCTGGACGGGTGTTCAAGAACAAGCCGGCTCCAGACAATCTGGAAGTACCTCCGCATATGTATCTCAGCGACTCACGTTTGCTGATTGGAGAAGACAAGAAGGCCTAATTCGGCATTCTTTAATCTTCTTATCACGCACAAAAAAATATTGAGGCATCACTCTCATGGCTGAGAAACAAGTAGACACCACTGGCCTGCTCGGTTGGGTTGATCAACGATTCCCTGCGACCAAACTCTGGAAAGAGCATCTTTCCGAGTACTACGCACCGAAAAACTTTAACTTCTGGTATTTCTTTGGCTCGCTCGCCATGGTCGTACTGGTCATCCAAATTCTTACCGGTATTTTCCTGGTGATGCATTACAAGCCTGATGCGGCGTCTGCTTTTGCTTCAGTCGAGTACATCATGCGCGATGTGCCCTGGGGTTGGCTGATTCGCTATATGCACTCGACGGGTGCCTCCGCCTTCTTTGTGGTGGTGTATTTACATATGTTCCGCGGGCTAATGTATGGCTCGTATCGCAAGCCCCGCGAGCTGATCTGGATCTTCGGCTGCATGATTTTCCTGTGCCTGATGGGCGAAGCGTTCTTCGGTTACTTGTTGCCCTGGGGCCAGATGTCTTATTGGGGCGCTCAGGTGATCGTCAACTTGTTTGCGGCGATCCCGTTTATCGGTCCTGAACTGTCGATCTGGATTCGCGGCGACTACGTCGTGGGCGATGCCACCTTGAATCGCTTCTTCTCCTTCCACGTGATAGCAATTCCTTTCGTCCTGGTCGGTTTGGTGGCTGCGCATATCATTGCTCTGCATGAAGTTGGCTCCAATAACCCTGACGGCATTGAGATCAAGGCCAAGAAAGACAAGGACGGCAAGCCACTGGATGGCATTCCTTTCCATCCCTACTACACGGTCCATGACCTTTTTGGGGTGGCGGTATTCCTCGTGTTCTTCTCTCTCATTGTGTTCTTCGCACCCGAGATGGGCGGTTACTTTTTGGAGTACAACAACTTCATTCCGGCCGATCCTTTGAAGACTCCTTCGCATATTGCACCGGTGTGGTATTTCACACCGTTTTACTCGATTCTGCGAGCGATCACTTCGGAATTTGTGATCGTCCTCGCCGTGGTCCTGGTCTTGTTCCTTATCCTGATTTGGATGACTTCCAAGAGCAGCTTAAGTAAGCTCATTGCAACTTTGGCGATTGGCGCCATGGTGATCGGTTTCTTCGTGTTCGATGCAAAAGTTTGGGGTGTGGTGGCCATGGGTGCTTCTACGTTGATCTTCTTTGCCTTGCCATGGATTGATCACAGCCCAGTGCGTTCGATTCGCTATCGCCCCGACTGGCATAAATATATTTACGCCTTGTTTGTTGTGGCCTTCGTCGTCCTGGGTTACTTCGGTGTACAACCGCCGTCGGCTTTTGGCGAGCGCCTGTCGCAAATCCTCACGATTGTTTACTTTGGCTTCTTTCTCTTGATGCCCTGGTGGAGCAAGATGGGTCAGTTCAAAACACCGCCTGACCGCGTCACCTTCGCCGCTCATTAATCGTCACAGCCCTGATAAGAACCATGAAAGCACTGAAACAATTCGTCCTCGGCCTGAGCCTGAGCATTCCTCTCGCACTGGGCTCCATAGCCGCGTTCGCCAATGAGGCGGGTTACCCTCTGGATCACTTCCCCGAGCAAAAGCTCACCGATAACGCGGCCCTGCAAAACGGTGCCAAGTTGTTTGTCAACTATTGCTTGAATTGCCACGCCGCAGCGTCGATGCGCTACAACCGTCTGACCGATCTCGGTCTCACGGAAGATCAGATCAAGAAAAATCTGCTGTTCACTGGAAATAAGGTGGGCGACCCCATGACCACCTCCTTGCGCCCAGCCGATGCAAAAGAGTGGTTTGGTGCCCTGCCGCCCGATCTTTCCGTGATTGCTCGAGCGCGCGCTTCCGGCGCGGGCTCCGGCGCGGATTGGCTTTACACCTATTTGCGCGCTTTTTACCGAGACGGTAGTCGGGCAACGGGTTGGAACAATGCCGTGTTCCCGAACGTCGGTATGCCCAATGTCTTGTGGCAATTGCAAGGTTCCCGTGGCGCCGAACAAATCGATGTGAAAGTCGTCAAAGACGAGAAGGGCGGTCCCGGTAAGTTCATGCGTACGACCGTCAATTTCGCGACTGACGGAATGCGCACAGAAAAGATCGAAGAGATCAAGGAAGGTCATCCTCACGCAAGCTCTGAAATCACCCTCGGCAAAGCCGAAGGTGGGTTGCGCAGCCAAAGTGGCTACGACTCAGATATTGCCGATCTCGTCGCTTACATGACCTATATGTCTGACCCAAGCGCTAAACAGCGTTCACGTCTTGGCGTCTGGGTGATTTTGTTTTTGATGATCTTCACGTTCCTCGCCTGGAACTTGAACCGTAATTATTGGAAAGACATTAAGTAAGAAAAGCCTTGCAAGCGTGGCACCCGTTTTTCTAGCCTTGCTTTGTTCGGTTTTTCACTCAAAACTTTCCTCATTCAAGGCCTAGGAATCCCTAGGCCTTTGACTTCGCTTTCGGAGTTCTCGCTATGATGGTTTTATATTCCGGCACGACCTGCCCTTTTAGTCAGCGTTGCCGTTTTGTGCTTTTTGAAAAAGGCATGGATTTCGAAATCCGTGACGTTGACCTGTTCAACAAGCCTGAAGACATTTCGATCATGAACCCCTATGGTCAGGTGCCCATCCTGGTTGAACGCGACCTGATCTTGTACGAGTCGAACATCATCAACGAATACATTGATGAGCGCTTCCCTCATCCACAATTGATGCCGCCTGATCCTGTCATGCGCTCGCGTGCCCGTTTGTTCTTGTTCAACTTCGAACGTGAACTCTTTGTCCATGTGCAGGCGCTCGAAAAGCGTGAAGCACCGAAAGATGCCGGTAAGGCCATGGAAAAAGCGCGTCAGCAAATTCGTGATCGCTTGACCCAGCTCTCCCCCATCTTCCTGAAAAACAAATACATGCTGGGCGATGACTTCTCCATGCTGGATGTGGCCATTGCTCCATTGTTGTGGCGCTTGGATCATTACGGCATTGAGATGCCGAAAACCGCCGCTCCATTGCTGCGCTATGCGGAGCGCATGTTTGCGCGTCCCGGTTATATCGAAGCACTCACGCCCTCCGAGAAGGTGATGCGTCGCTAAGCGGCCGTCTTGCCTTGATGTTGACCAGCGATAATGAGCGCGTTGCAACGAGTGAACCCTCATGAGTGAAGCAAGTACCAAGCCTTACCTGATTCGCGCCATTCACGAGTGGTGCTCGGATAATGGCTTCACGCCCTACCTGGCCGTGGCGGTGGATCAAACCACGCAAGTGCCGCGTGAATACGTGCGTGCCGGTGAGATTGTGCTGAACGTGTCGCTCGAGGCGACCAATAAATTGCAACTGGGCAATGAGTATGTTGAGTTCCAGGCGCGTTTTGGTGGTCAAGCCCGAGACATCGTGATTCCGATTGCCAATGTCAGCGCTATCTATGCGCGCGAGAATGGGCATGGCATGTCGTTTGAGGTGGCGAAGCCTTTGGGCATCGTTGAAGATGGGTCTGAGGTTCAAGAGAACTCATCTCCGGGCGGGCGTACGGAAGCGGTTTCCACGGGTGGGACACGCGGCTTATCGAGCGTCAAACCCAGTTCAGCGCCTAAAAACCCCAGTCCGGGTCCCAATGAAGTCAAGCGTCCCAGTGCGCGCAAGTTGAAATCAGTGGGTACAGGTGATCGCCCCTCCCAAGGCATCGAGTCTCACCCGGCTCGTCACGCCGAGGAAGTGGTTTCCCTGGCACTTGAGTCAACGAGTGAAAGCAGTAAATTTAAGGTTGATCACCTGGCCTCGGAGTCTGGCGCAGCGACTGAGAGCCAAGAGACGACGCGCATCGAAGCCGCGCAGCAGCCACCCGCTCAGCCACAGAGGAAGTCGGGCCTGAACGTCGAGCAATCTGATAGCCTGCCCGGAGGAGAGTCGGCCATCACGGAAGGCGAGAAAAAAAATAGAAATCACTTGACAGAGCCTCCCCCGGACCCAACGCCAGGGCCCACCAAGCCGACTAGCGGCAAGCCTAAGCTGACCCGAGTGAAGTAAGCGCCAGAAAAAAATCCAAAAGCAGGTTAGAATGCCGCCTGCAACGAAAATAAGCCCTTGTAGCTCAGTTGGTAGAGCAGCGGTTTTGTAAACCGAAGGTCACGAGTTCGATTCTTGTCGGGGGCACCAAATATCAGTTTCACGAAGTCTCAAATCGTCTCAAAACCCGCTTCTTTCATAGGGACGCGGGTTTTTTCTTGTCTCAAGCAAACGCAAGCGATCCCATGGGATACCATGGGATACCATGGGATACCGTGATGTTTACGGTACTTTTGACGGTCTCTCGAAATACCGTGTTTTCAGAGACCGTAAAAGGTCGATAGGGCGCTTGCAGACACCTTTATCTTGACTAACCAGGCCCTGCGAGAGGGTTGGACCCGTCCGACACTACGCCGTCAAGCGTGGAAGCCCCACACCAGCAAAGCCCAGTCGGGCTCCCCGCTCCTAAGTGGAGTCTTGGCCTGCTTGTTCTAAGATCGCTAATATCAGGTAAACCCCGAATTGCCGAGAGCTCGCGACCGCCTTCGCCCCAGTTTTTCAAAAGTTGTGAGGCCTAAAGTAAGGCTTTTCTGGACTGCAATTCAATCCTTGTAAATGAGCAAGCTTTCCACAACCCCTCTTGAATATTCCGGCACGGGCGTATATACGCTTTCCCAGGCCGGACGACTCATTGGAGAAAAGCCGACGACAATTTCGCGTTGGCTATTTGGAACCACTCATTCCAAGACCCTTGTGGGTGGCGAAGTGAAACGAACGTCTTCGCCGCTTTGGAAGTCACAATACGATGAAGATGTTGTTGGGGAGAAATTCATTGGGTTTAATGACCTCATGGAACGCAGGGTTGTAAGGCAATTTATCAAAAGAGACCTATCGTTTCAATTCATTCGCCGATGTTTGGACAACGCGAGAGCTAAATTTGGAGGCAATGCCTACCCGTTTTCATCAAAGCGATTTGAAACAGATGGCCAGGATATTTACCTGAGTACTGGAAACGAAGCGGCTTTCAAGGACACCATTGCGCTTTCAAGCGGCCAATACGTATTTAGAAACATCATTCAGCGCTCACTATTTGCTGGCGTAGAGTTTCAAGGTAACGTGGCAAAGCGTTGGTTCCCCGAGATAGCGGGTAAGCCTGTCATTGTGCTGGATCCTGAGATTAGTTTTGGTGAGCCGATTATAAAAGCGAGTGGCGTTCCCACCGCCGCCCTCTATGGGCTATATGTTGCAAACGGATCTAACAGCGACGCGATTCAATCGGTCGCACGCATCTACGAAGTCACCGTTCTGGAGGTGCGAAGAGCAGTGAAGTTTGAAGAAGGATTGCGAGTCAAGTTGGCTGCATGAACTTTCTTCTGGATCATAACCTGCCGCCGGTGTGGGCTCCTGTTCTGAGTATGCTCACAGCAAGAAAGTTCGGACCTAAGCATCGAGTATGCAAGCTAAGCGATGATTTCGCACCTGACACTCCAGATGTCGTTTGGTTGAAGAAGTTGGCGATTGAGGGGAATTGGTCAGTGATCTCTAAAGACTTTTTTCGCAAAGGTCGCGTTGAGCGGAATGCTTTTCGCTCACATGAGGTGAACATATTTGTGCTCGCCAAGCCCTATCTTGGAACCCTTGACTATTGGCATAGCACTGCATATTTGAAAACCGCCCATTAACGCCGCATGGTCGTAAGCTATTGACGGAGCGCCCCATTCGCCTCGCGTCGACTAATCCAAAGGGTCGCGCCCACAATCACCAGCCCGCCCAGCAAAGTATATTCGCTGGGGATATCCCCAAATACCAGGAATCCCCACATCGTGGCCCAGACAAGATCCAGAAATTTCACGGACTGGCTGACCGACATGTCCGCCGCTTTCAGTGCGTGCGTGATGCAGAGGTGGCTAATGCTTCCAAAGAGGCCGGTGAAGGCGAATGTCATCCACTGAATCGGGGTGGGCCAGACCCAAAAGGCGATGGCCATGGGTAGGGTAAGAGTGGAGACCACCAGAGTTTGCCAAGCGACAATCACTTGCGGGCTGTCCTTGCGGGTCAGAATTTTGTTGAGCAAGGCAGACAAGGAAAAGACCGGCGCGGACGCGAGCATGACGAGGTAATACCATCCGCCATTTCCTGCCCAGCGTGGGCCAACCACAATCAACACGCCTAAAAACCCGATGATGGAGGCGATCCAGCGGTCGCGCCGCATGGCCTCGCCCAGCAAGTAGGCCGCACCAATCATGGTGAAGATGGGGCCGGTGAAGCTGATCGCGGTGGTGTCCGCTAAGGCCAAATGGGGCAGCGCGAAAAACCACAAGCTGATCGCCACGGTATGCACCATGCCGCGGGTGACTTGGCCGCTGATGCTGCTGGGCCGAAAGCTAGCCAAGCCACTTCGTAAAATGAAGGGCAGTAAGACGACTAGCCCAAAGAGGTGGCGCAGAAACTGCGCCTCGAAAGGATTCATCTGCTGCGAGAGCTTGCGCAAGAGCATATTCATCACCGAGAACGACAACCCTCCGATCAGCGTCCAAAGGATGGCGCGAGTGGGGCCTGAAGCCTGATTGAATTGGAGGGTGAGTTTCTTTAGCAAGACGAAGGCGACACAGGTGTCAGGACTTTGCGGCGACAAGTTTCGACGCGGGGCACTAGTTCATGATGCTCCAAAGCTTAGTTTAGGCTCCAAAAAAATCCGGTTTTTCACAAAATGCGGGAAGGAATGAATCGATAGTTCGCTGGCTTGCCTATAAAATCAACGCCTGCGCTCAGCACCTACTTTCTCAGAAAACCTTTCTCAATGAAAAATGTCGATATTCATCAGCCTCTCAGTAAAGCAGAGTTAGAACGACTTGCCGGGCATCTTAAAACGATGGGTTCGCAAGCGATGAACTTGGAGTCGCTGGATGGCTACTTTTCCGCGCTGATTTGTGGCCCCGAAGCCGTGATGCCGAGTGAGTACTTGCCCGAGATTTGGGGTGAGGACTTTGCATTCGAGAGTGAACAACAAATGGCCGATATCGCAGGCTTAACGAGCCGTCACTGGAACTCGATTGCGAGCGGTCTGGAGCGAACTTTAAAGCTTCGCAAAGCACATTTGCCGATCATGCATGCAGCCAGTGACGGCGTGACCTATGGCAATGATTGGGCCCTGGGTTTCATGCGCGGGGTGCGCATGCGCGCTGAAAGCTGGCGAGAGCTGATGCAAAACGAGGAGGATGGTGGATCCATCATCATCATCATGGCCTTTGCCCATGAAAATGATCCCGATCCTTCGATGCGGCCAGACGAGCCGTTTACTCCCGAAAAAAGAAATGATCTATTGGTGGAGATGATTACCAGTCTGGCTCGTATCTACCGCTATTTTGCCCCACAACGTCGCATGTTCTCGGCCGGAGCCAGGCTTCAAAAACGTGTCCCAGTGAAAATTGGGCGCAATGAGCTTTGTACTTGTGGCAGCGGCAGGAAGTTCAAGCATTGTTGCGCGCTGATTCAACCCACAATTCATTGAGTTTAATCAATCATCTAGGCCTTGGATGGCAAGCGGCTTGAGCGCTTAAAGACCGGTCGCTTGTTGGAGTGCGCCCACCGAATGTTGGCGGATTTGCTCGATCAGCTCCTTGGCCTGGCCAATCGCTACCTCATCGGTATCCCAATAGCTGAGTGAACGGTCAAAATGAGGGCGGCGCAACACCGCCTTGCTGTCAAAAATCGCGAAACCGCGCGCAAAGTGTTGCAGTTCTGGCTCGCTCGTCCGCACGTTCATACGAGGTGCAAATCGCCTCAGGACGGCGATCAAGCGTGGGCATTTGTTTTCAAGAAAGCGAATGTCCTGAACAATAATCTCGATTCGAGCTGAGCTGTTTTTCAGCAAAAACACGCTGACCAGCTCGGCCACTTGGCGGCGCTCCAGGCCGTAGAACTGACCGTCACGATCAAACATGGAGATTTCATGTTCGGCGGCTTCCAAGCAGGTATCAAACGCCGACAGGCCAGCCTCTCGACCATTGAGCTGCTGGTAGGTAAATGAAGGTGGGGTGGGATGGTTGGCCAATGTGGGGCTTATGCTCGAAGTCAACCCGGATTATGCGCAGACCCGTGACTTTCCGAAAGACCGGGCATCTGCTCTTGTCTACCGCTTGGCAGCGTACAATCCAGCTCTAGCCGCGCCGCTTTCCTGTCGTCAGGGTTTCGGCCCGATTTCTGCTTTTTCACCTCCTCTGTGTGCACCCGCCATGAATAAGCCCTCCTTGGTTTCGCGCTCGTCAGTCTCGGATCTGGCGTCAAGCATTTCCAGTGTTGAAGAGATTGTCTCCGAACTTAAGCTGGGCCGCATGGTCATTCTGGTCGATGAGGAAGATCGTGAGAATGAGGGCGATTTAGTGCTGGCTGCAGATTTCGTCACACCCGAAGCAATTAATTTTATGGCCCGCTATGGCCGCGGCTTGATCTGTCTTACTTTAACGGAAGAACGTTGTGAGCAATTGCAATTACCCTTGATGGTGAGCCGCAATGGCACGAAGTACAGTACCAACTTCACGGTCTCCATTGAGGCGGCAGAAGGTGTCACTACGGGTATTTCGGCAGCGGACCGCGCGCATACCGTGAAAACCGCCGTCGCGAAGAATGTCAAGATCGATGACCTGGTTCAGCCCGGACATATTTTCCCGCTTAAGGCGCAGCGTGGCGGGGTGCTGATGCGTGCCGGGCATACTGAAGCAGGTTGCGATCTGGCTCAGATGGCGGGCCTGACCCCTGCTTCCGTGATCTGTGAAATTTTAAAGGACGACGGCTCGATGGCCCGTCTGCCCGATCTGGTTGAATTTGCGACACTGCATGGTTTGAAAATCGGTACGATTGCCGACTTGATTCAATACCGTAGTGCCAATGAAAGCCTCATCAAACGCATGTCTGAACGCAAGATCGCCACGATGTTCGGAGCGTTCACTTTAGTGGCTTTCGAAGATGGCCCCAGTGGATCGACTCATCTCGCCTTGGTGAAAGGCAAGATTGAAGAGGACCAAGAAACCTTGGTCCGGGTGCACGAGCCGACTTCCCTGCTGGACCTTCTTGAAGTAGAAGTCACCACCCACTCCTGGACCGTCGCGAAAGCAATGAAGGCGATTGCCGACGAAGGGTCTGGGGTACTGGTGCTGCTGAATTGCTCGCAGGCAGGTGCTGATATTTTGGACCGGCTGGATGCCCTGAAGTCTTTGGATCAAGGTTCAAACGCCAAGCAATTGCAAGCTCGCCGCTCAGGAAAAATGGATTTACGCACCTACGGTATCGGCGCACAAATTCTCAAGGATTTGGGCGTGGGCAAAATGAGGTTACTATCGCAACCCCGGAAAATGCCTTCGATGCAGGGCTACGATTTACAAATTTCCGGCTTTAATGCCGGGGAGTCCAAATGAGAAAACCCAAACCAAACGATGCCGGCGGCAAGTCTACGGCCAGCAAGAAATCGGCGATCACGGCTAAGGCCAAGAAGCCTCGTGCCGCCAAGATCAGTGTGTATGAAGGCGAGCTTGCGGGCGAGGGCTTACGCATTGGTGTCGTTCAGTCGCGCTTTAATGAAGACATTTGCGTGGGCTTGCGTGACGCCTGCATTGAAGAGCTCTTGGCGCTTGGCGTTTCACAGGACGACATTTTTGTTTGTACCGTGCCGGGTGCCCTGGAAATTCCGCTGGTGTTGCAACGTTTGGCAGCCTCTGATCAATTTGACGCCTTGGTCGCCCTGGGTGCTGTGGTGCGCGGTGAAACCTATCACTTCGAATTGGTATCCAACGAAATCGGTCGCGGTGTGAGTCAGGTGCAAACCGATATGGACACCCCGGTCGCCAACGGCGTGCTTACTTGCGATACTGAAGAGCAGGCCCGCGAGCGCATCGTTGAGAAAGCCCAGGACTGCGCTCGCTGCGCCGTCGAGATGGCCAACTTACTCATTGCCCTTCAGGGCTTGAGTGATTTGGACGCTTAAAGATTTGGACGCCCCGTCATGTCGACGCTTGAGAAGTATTGAATGATTGATCCCAAAGCGGATGCTGCACCGAGTAAGGAGTTGCGGGAGCTGGCCAGTTCTGTTGGACGAGCGCCGAGTGAGCTGCCGGATATCGGTGCGCCCAGTGTGCTCAAACCAGAGGCTCGCCCGATGGTCAAGAGCCCGCGACGCAAGGCTCGTGAGCTCGCTCTCCAAAGCCTGTATCACTGGTTGCTGAATCCCGAAGATGTCGGTGTGATTCAGGTGGATGTACTCGCCAAGGATGCGCCCAAGCGTTACGACAAAGCGTTTTACGTAGCCTTGTTTGAAGGTGTCGTGGCTGAAATGCCAAGACTGCATGATGCGCTTTTGCCGTACTTGGATCGCCCGCAAATCGAGGTCAGCCCAGTCGAGCACGCTATTCTTTTGGCGGGTGCCTACGAGCTGATTCATTTCCAAGAAACACCCTACCGCGTCATTATTAATGAGAGCATCGAGTTGGCCAAATCCTTTGGTGGGACCGATGGCCATAAATATGTCAATGGCGTGCTCGATAAATTAGCGTCCCAGGTCCGTCCCCACGGCTAGTTTCCATGCTTGAATTTGAGCTCATCAAAACCTACTTTGATCGTGGCCCGGCGCGTCATGCCACCCTCGGAATTGGCGATGACTGTGCCTTGGTCGATTTAGCCCCCAATGAAACCCTTGCAATATCGACCGATATGTTGGTCGAAGGTCGGCATTTTTTTGCCGATGTCAATCCGCGCAGTCTCGGACACAAGGCCCTTGCGGTCAATCTTTCTGATCTTGCCGCCATGGGTGCGCAACCCATGAGCTTTACATTGGCGATGGCTTTGCCTAGGGCCGATGCCGCCTGGCTTCAAGAGTTTTCGCGAGGTCTGTTCGAGCTTGCTGATCGCTCTGGCTGCGAGCTGATGGGCGGCGACACGACTCAAGGACCATTGAACCTAACGATTACCGTGCTGGGTCGCCTGCCAAAAGGCGTGGCGCTACGCCGTGATGGCGCTCAGATCGGAGACGATCTTTGGGTGTCGGGTCGCTTAGGCGGGCCCAGCTACGCAGTGCAAGAGCGCTATGCAGCAATCGCCCTTGCACCGGGCCTGCTTGCCTTCCCGGCGCACGTCCCGCAGGCCTGTATTGATAAGCTCGAGCGCCCTGAGCCACGCCTGAGTCTTGGACTCGCTCTGAGGCATTTCGCCAGTAGTGCCATTGATCTCTCGGACGGATTGATGGGCGATGTCGGCCATCTTTGCGAGCGTTCGCGTTGTGGCGCGAGGATTCGCGTTGACCAAATCCCCGTCTTTGAAAGCCTGTGCCATTTGCCCTTGAATGCGTCCCTCGCATTACTGCTGGCAGGAGGCGACGAATACGAGCTGTGCTTTACCGCCGCCACTGAAAATCGCTCCCATATCAGGCGCATCGCCCAAGATCTCGGCTTGCCCCTGACGATCATTGGAGAGATGACCGCCGGAGGAACCATTGAATGGGTCGATCAGGATGACCGCCCGGTTGTTTTTGGTGGGCACTCCCATCAACACTTCGCGCCCTAGATCCCTGGGCACGGACGCCGTTAAACCTCATGTCAACCCTTCCAACTACGGGCAACCGACCCCCCGCGGCATCGATTAAAAGGCCTACATTCACTTTCATGCGCCCCAAGCTGTCGCGATGGGTCGCCTTGGGTTTTGGCAGTGGTCTTGCCCCTTTTAGTCCGGGCACTTTCGGCACGCTGTGGGCCTGGGTAAGTTTTTTGATGGTCGATAGCTTGTTAGGCAAGCTATCGACCAGCATGGGTGTCCTTAGGTTTTTTCAGGGTACCCCGTTCGAGTCTCTCGCCCTGTCCACTTGGGCCTGGCCAGTCATTCTGACGCTGGGCCTTTGGCTGGGCGTCTGGGCCTGTGGTCGATGTGGCCGTGATCTTGGCGTGTCCGATCATGGATCCATGGTGTGGGACGAAGTCATCGCTTTCTGGCTCGTATTGTGGCTGGCCAACACTCCGAGCGGCGCCGGGTTTTCAACTCAATTGGCGCTGTTTATTTTATTTCGCTTCTTTGATATTTTGAAGCCGCCGCCGATCAGTCATTACGACGCAACCTTAAAAGGGGGGTGGGGGGTAATGATCGATGATCTGATCGCGGCCTTCTACACTTTGTTGGCTCTGGCAGTTTGGCGGGCCTTATGAAGTCGCTGGACGTGATGCTCGCTCTCGCCAAAGAGGACCTCGAGGCGCAGGCGGTACTGATTGCAACGCACTTAGGGCGTGAGCTTGAGTGCCGCGGGTGGCTTGTGTGTACGGCGGAATCCTGCACGGGGGGTGCCATTGCCCGCGCACTTACCGAGACTGGCGGCTCCTCTGCCTGGTTCGATTCAGCCTACATTACCTATAGCAACCGCGCCAAAAGGGCGAGCCTCGGGGTTCAGGCGAGCACCCTGGATTCCTATGGCGCGGTGAGCGAGCCGGTTGTGTCCGCCATGGCGCTTGGAGCGCTTGAGCGCAGCACCTGCCAGTTGGCTCTCGCCGTGTCTGGCGTGGCGGGCCCCGGCGGGGGCAGTACCGAAAAACCGGTGGGCATGGTTTGCTTCGGTTGGGCATTGAGCTCGGAAGCATCCCGTCCAGTTGTTTTCACCCAAACCTTACAAATAGCCGGTGATCGCTATGAGGTACGATTGCGCACAGTTTGCTATGCCTTGCTGCGAGCGGACGAGTTAATCCGGGCGGCCTAGGTCCAATGCAGATCGAACTTCAGCCAAAATAACTGTTGTTTTAAACAGTAACTGGTTGCACGTACAGTATTTAAATGCCATAATCCAGTCAAGGTAACAAACCGAATCCTGAAGAATTGTCTTCAAGGCCGGGGTGATTTAGGAGAAGGCAATCATGGAAAAAGTCATCAATATGGAAGACGCTAAGAAAAAAGATGGCGGCGAGCGCGTTAAGGCGCTGGCGGCAGCGATCGCTCAAATTGAAAAGCAGTTTGGCAAAGGCTCGGTCATGCGCCTGGCCGACGGCGAAGTCGTTCGAGACATTCAAGTGGTATCCACCGGCTCGCTGGGCCTGGATATCGCTCTTGGTGTGGGCGGTTTGCCCCGTGGCCGCGTCGTCGAAATTTATGGCCCGGAATCGTCTGGTAAAACCACATTAACCCTGCAAGTCATCGCGGAAATGCAGAAAATTGGCGGCACCTGCGCTTTTATCGATGCCGAGCATGCGCTCGATGCTCAATACGCCGCAAAGCTCGGGGTTAACTTATCCGACCTGCTCATCTCTCAGCCGGATACCGGCGAGCAAGCTCTGGAAATTGCTGACGCTCTCGTGCGCTCTGGTTCGGTCGATCTCATTGTCATCGACTCCGTCGCGGCACTCACACCCAAAGCCGAGATCGAAGGCGAGATGGGCGATTCCTTGCCGGGTCTGCAAGCTCGCTTAATGTCGCAGGCCCTGCGTAAGCTCACCGGCACGATTAGTCGCACCAATACCCTGGTGATTTTCATTAATCAAATCCGAATGAAAATTGGTGTCATGTTTGGTAGTCCAGAAACCACGACCGGCGGCAATGCCTTGAAGTTCTACGCCTCCGTGCGTCTGGATATTCGCCGTACCGGTTCCATCAAGAAGGGTGAGGAGGTTGTGGGTAGCGAAACCCGTGTCAAGGTCGTCAAGAACAAAGTTGCGCCGCCTTTCAAGGCCGCAGAGTTTGACATTCTTTATGGTGAAGGCGTATCACGCCATGGCGAAATTGTCGACCTTGGCGTGGTCGCCAATATCGTCGAAAAGTCCGGGGCCTGGTATAGCTACAACGGCAATCGTATTGGTCAGGGCAAGGAAAATTCTCGCGATTATTTGCGCGAGCATCCAGAAATTGCTTTTGAAATTGAGAACAAAGTACGAGAGCATTTCGGTGTCATTGCCCGCCCATTAGGGGCGCAAGAAGCCGCGTAAAGAGGTTAGTGTGCGATCTGGCCAGCCCCCGCTTTCGCTGAAGGCGCGCGCTCTGGCCTATCTTGCCGCGCGGGAGCATAGTCGCAGCGAGTTGCGAGCCAAGCTGCTCCGATCCCTGCGGCCTAAACCTCACCGTGGCTCATTCGCTCATGCCGAGCACCTTGACCCTGATCTTGAAAGCGACCACGACTCGGCGCAGGGCAAGGAACAAAGCGCGAGTGTGGATGCGGTCCTCGACGAGCTGGAGTCCCTCAAATATCTCTCGGATGAGCGCTTTGTAGAATCCCTTGTCCATCGGCGCGCTAGCCGGTTTGGGGTACTTAAGCTGAAGCATGAACTCAAATCCCATAAAATTGCCGAACCCGTACTCAAAGAAGCTTTAGAGCGCGCGCGCGCTTCAGAGTTAGAGCGAGCCGGCGATGTTTGGTCCAAAAAGTTTGAAGCGCTACCCGAGTCAACCGCTGATCGCGCCAAGCAGCAGCGCTTTTTAGCCGGTCGTGGCTTCACCCCTTCGGTGGTCTACAAAGTGCTCAAAGGACGGGTGAGTGACGAAGACTGAGACTTCTTGAGCTGATAAGCAACAAAAAGCTGCACTCTCCAAACCCGCAGGGCGCACAATGCTGCGCCGCAATGGTTCGCTTTCTGGTGATGCTAGAATCCGCGATCCAAGATGATCGGTAGCAACCCTCGTCAATGGCTACTTTAGTCCCTTACTGGCACTACCTTTCCACCTCCAAGCAGCTCTTTATTCAAACGTGGTTATCCGTAAGCTTGTTCACACCCGTCAGGTAGAAATACAAGTCTTTCGCCGTGAAGATGAGCTTTGGGATATTGAAGCCACGCTTCGTGACGTCAAAACTCAGAATGCACCTTTGCCCAGCGGTGAGCGTAAGGCGGGCGATCCCATGCATGACATGCTTTTGTGCCTGACCGTTGATCAAGGTTTCAACGTGGTGGCCTCGAAGGCTTATTCCCGTCGCAACCCTTATCCAGGCCATTGCGAAGGGGCTGCTGCCGGTTATGACAAGCTCGTAGGGCTCAACCTCATCAAAGGTTTCCGCAAGGCCGTGCGTGAACGTCTGGGCGCTGTGCTGGGTTGTACCCATATCTCAGAGCTCTCCCAATTTCTGCCCACTGCAGCCATTCAAGCCTTCGCCGGTGAGTCTGACACTTTTGCCAGCATTAAGTCGGTGCTTGCCGATCCGCGCGCAGAACCGGAACCTGACGACAAACATTTTCAGATCGACCGCTGCAATGCGATGCGTTCAGATGGTCCGGCCGTTCAGTTATATTTCCCTAAATGGTTTAAACCCGTAAGGACCCCACACTCATGAAGATCCACGAATACCAGGGCAAAGAAATCCTGAAACAGTTCGGCGTACCCGTGCCACGAAGTATCCCGGTTTTTTCGGTAGATGAGGCGGTTGAGGCGGCCAAAAAGCTGGGTGGGTCGGTATGGGTCGTCAAGGCGCAGATTCATGCTGGCGGGCGAGGCAAAGGCGGTGGCGTGAAGCTGGCTCGCTCGCTCGAAGAAGTGAAAGCTCATGCCACGGCGATTTTGGGCATGATGTTGATTACCCATCAGACCAGCCCCACCGGCCAAAAGGTTCGTCGACTGCTGATCGAAGAGGGTGCGGACATCAAGAAAGAGCTCTATGTGGGCCTGGTCGTGGATCGGGTCACTCAACAAGTGACGGTGATGGCCTCCAGTGAGGGCGGGATGGACATCGAGCATGTCGCCGAACACACCCCTGAGCTCATCCACAAAGCCTCGATCGATCCGGTTGCGGGTTTGACTGATGCCCAGTCTGACGATCTTTCCACCAAGATGGGTCTGCCTGCCGCCGCCTTGCCGCAAGCCCGCGTGGTGCTTCAGGGGCTCTACAAGGCGTTCTGGGACACCGATGCATCGCTGGCTGAAATTAACCCCCTGATTCTCACCGGTGATGGCAAAGTGATTGCGCTCGACTGCAAACTGAACTTTGATTCGAATGCACTTTTCCGCCATCCTGAATTGGTGGCGCTGCGCGACCTGGATGAAGAAGATCCTGCCGAAATCGAAGCCTCAAAATTCGATCTGGCCTACATTCAATTAGACGGCAATATCGGTTGTCTGGTGAACGGCGCAGGTTTGGCCATGGCCACTATGGATACCATCAAATTGTTCGGTGGCGAGCCTGCCAACTTCCTGGACGTCGGTGGCGGTGCCACCGCAGAGAAGGTTACGGAAGCGTTCAAGATCATGTTGCGTAACCCTGGCCTGAAAGCCATCTTGGTCAACATCTTCGGCGGCATCATGAAATGCGACACCATTGCTGAAGGGGTTATTTCGGCCTCCAAAGCAGTAGGGTTGGCGGTTCCGCTAGTGGTGCGCATGAAAGGGACCAACGAGGACCTTGGCAAAAAATTGCTGGCGGAATCTGGCCTGCCGATCATTGCTGCGGACACCATGGCCGAAGCGGCTCAAAAAGTGGTCGCGGCAACCCAGGCGGCCTGAGGCCGTGGCCTGAAACTCTGGCCTGGCCACCGCTCTCAAGCACCCTCCACCTAATTTAGACTTACAAAACCAAGAGGACTCCCGAATGAGTATCCTGATCGATAAAAACTCTCGTGTAATGACCCAAGGCATTACCGGTAAGACTGGCCAATTCCATACCCGACTGTGTCGTGAATATGCCAATGGCAAGAATGCTTTTGTAGCCGGTGTCAATCCCAAAAAAGCGGGCGAGAACTTTGAGGGCGTGCCCATTTACGCCACCGCCAAGGAAGCCAAAGCTCAAACCGGTGCCAATGTCTCGGTGATTTATGTGCCGCCGGCAGGCGCTGCGGATGCGATTTGGGAGGCCGTCGAAGCTGAACTTGATCTCGTGATTTGTATTACGGAAGGTATCCCCGTACGCGACATGATGATGGTGCGCGACAAAATGCGTAAAGCGAACAGCAAGACCCTGTTACTCGGCCCTAATTGCCCGGGCGTGATTACGCCGGACGAGCTAAAAATCGGCATCATGCCAGGCCATATTCATAAAAAAGGGCGGATCGGCGTGGTCTCCCGTTCGGGCACCCTGACCTATGAAGCCGTCGGCCAACTGACCTCTCTTGGCTTAGGTCAGTCCACCGCGGTCGGCATTGGCGGCGATCCGGTCAACGGCTTGAAGCATATCGATATCATGAAAATGTTCAACGATGATCCGGACACTGACGCCGTCGTGATGATTGGCGAAATCGGAGGTACGGACGAAGAAACCGCGGCCTACTGGATCAAGGACCACATGAAAAAGCCGGTGGTGGGCTTTATCGCCGGCGTGACCGCGCCGCCAGGCAAGCGTATGGGCCATGCCGGTGCCATCATCTCGGGTGGCAAGGGTACGGCGCAAGAAAAGCTCGCAGTGATGGAAGCTTGCGGCATCACCGTGACCAAGGATCCTTCCGAGATGGCCAGTCTGCTCAAAAAGGCGATCGGCGCCTAAAGACCTGCGCGGCGTAACGCGCTGGCAACACTTGCTTTGCCACTCGCTCTGGCAATCACACCGTTGGTAGATTTTTGCCTTTAAATCGTCTTTCTCTAGGTCTAGCCTTAGGGAATGACTACTCTGACCCGCACACCGACTTCCCCTGCCACCCATGCAGACTTGCAAGACGCATTGGTGCGCGGCCTCACCGCCCCTTCGGAACACGACTCTCGAACGCCGTTCGGGTCAGAGACTTCCGATGAAGCGCTAGGAGTTCCTGGTTCGTTTCCCATAGGCTTTGCAAACGGCAGTCCTGTGCGAGCGTCGTTTGCGAGCGACGCTGGGGTCGGCCGAACTCATAATGAAGACGCGTTGCTGTGTCGGCCCGACTTGGGTTTGTTTTGCGTGGCTGACGGCATGGGCGGCTTCAACGCAGGCGAAGTGGCGAGCCACCTGGTGGTCGAGACCCTGGAGAAACGCTTGGCGAATCCCCCGGTCATGGATCATAAAAGTTACGAATCTATGGTCTTGAGTGCGGTCAACGAAGCCAATGCGGCTGTGTTACGCACCAGTGCAAGACGACCAGAATGCCTGGGCATGTGTACGACCTTGACTTTGCTGTGGCATACGCCGCTGGGCGCCTTGTACGCCCATATCGGTGACTCCCGACTGTATCGAATTCAAGCGAACCAAATCAGTCGCTTGACCCGCGATCATG
>JAYUOT010000025.1:0-3764 GCA_043760705.1 Betaproteobacteria bacterium | reverse complement strand
ACCAAGCCAGACAGGCCCTGCGCCAATGGACCGCCAGTCAGTTTGTGCGCATCGACGTGCTCAAAATCGACCCCTACAAGCGCCTTGTTTGCAAAGTTCAGCTTGAATCGGGTCAGTATGCGGGCGATGTCTCGTTACGCCTTCTTGAGCAAGGCCTGGCCTGGCATTTCAAGCGCTATGCCAAAGATCAGGTCGTCGAGGATCGACAAAGCTATTCGCTTGCCGAGGAAAAAGCGCGTGCTGCGAACCTGGGGCTGTGGGCAAATCCAAGTCCGCTCGCTCCTTGGATTTTCAGAGAACAACAAAGGGCCGCCAAATCAAAAAATTGGGTACCGGGCTAGGCAAGCATGGATGAAGTATTGGCGCTGCACCACTAAACTTTCATCATCCTTTGTCTGAGCGTTTCGTACATGACGACACCCGTGGCCACAGACACATTTAAGCTTGAAACCGAGCCCAACATCGGAATTTTCACTAACTCATCACAGCGTTCACGAGTGAGTCGACGCATGCCGCTGCCCTCCGCCCCAAGAACCCAGGCGACCGAATTAGGAAGCTCCACTTCGTAAAGACTTTTCTCAGCCTCATCGGCCGTGCCATAACACCAGATACCGGCCTCTTGAATGTCGTCCAATGCGCGTCCAAGATTGGTGACCATAATGTAGGGCAAGCTATCGGCTGCACCACTTGAGGTTTGAATGGCTATCTCAGTCAACGCGCAGGCGTGATCTTTTGGAGCGATGACAGCCTGAGCGCCCGCACCGTCAGCGGCGCGCATACAGGCCCCAAGGTTACGTGGGTCTGTCACGCCGTCCAACACTAGTAAAAGACTCGGCTTGTCACGCAAATCCTCTAGCAGATCGGGCAAGCTCAAGCTTGCCGCAGCAATCTCAACCTTGGCCACAACGCCTTGGTGCTTGCGGCCTGGACATATTTTGTCAATCCGGGCGCTCGGAACCAGCATGACATGCATGCTAAGGTCTTTACAAAGCTTGATGACCTCTTTCGCCCTTGGATCCGAGCGAGCTTCATCAAGGTAAAGCTCAATCACCGAGCTGGGGCTGCGCCTGAGGCGCGACATGACTGAATGAAAACCGAAAATCTGCATCTTGCTCTACTTTTTGCGCCGACGCTTAGCACTTTTTGAAGGTCCGTTGGACGTCCCTTTTGAAGAGGCTTTAAGCGCCGAGGGTGTGATGGGTTTAGCAGGGATGGACCTCTTGTTGGGGGTCGCCCTTATGGCTTCAGGTTCTGCACGCGCCTTGTCGCCGGATTTACCGCCGCCCAATAAGCTGGCCTTTTGAAGTTTGGATGGCTTGGGCTTGGCTGCTGACTTCAGACCTGCACGGTGATTGGGAAAGCCCTGTTCCCGGGCAACTTCACGGGTCACCGCTTGGATGACAGCTTTTTGGGTGGCACGTTGCACTAACCGAAACTCAATGCGGCGAGTTTCCAGGTCGACCCTTTGCACTTGAATCTCGATGGGGTCCGTCAAGCGGTAGCGCTGGCCGGTTCGCTCACCGCGAAGTTCATGGGAGGTGTCGCTATATTGGAAATACTCGCTTCCTAATTCGGACACATGCACCAGGCCTTCCACGTAAAGTTGATCTAAGGTCACAAACAAGCCGAAAGCTGCAACACCGGTCACTTTGCCGGCGTACTGTTCACCGACACGCTCGCGCATGAACTGACACTTCAACCAGGCCTCAACATCTCGCGAAGCTTCGTCGGCACGGCGTTCATGGCCGGAGCATTGCACACCCCAGGCACGCCACGCGTTGATGTCATGGCCTTTCTTAGGTGGCGGATTACGCTGGGCTTCGGCTAAACTGGGGTCGATCGGATGGTATTTCTGACCGTGCAAAATTGCCTTGATCGCCCTGTGGGTTAGGAGATCCGGATAGCGGCGAATCGGTGAGGTGAAATGCGCGTAATGGGCATAGGCCAAGCCAAAATGCCCGCTATTGTCGGGCGTATAAATCGCCTGTTGCATCGAACGCAGCATCATGGTTTGGATCAAACTGGCATCCGGGCGGGCGCGCACTGGTTCAGTCAGGCGCGCATAGTCCAAAGGGGAAGGATCATCGCCACCGCCCAATCCGAGGCCCAGTGACTTCAAGAAGGTCCTAAGCTTCACGAGCTTTTCAGGCGTCGGTCCTTCGTGGACCCGGTACAGGCCAGGATGCTCATTTCGGTGCAGATAATCTGCGGCGCACACATTGGCCGCCAGCATGGCCTCTTCAATCAGCTTGTGAGCGTCGTTACGCATGGAAGGAATGATCTTCTCGATGCGGCCCGCTTGGTCACACACAATCTTGGTTTCAACCGTATCGAAATCTAAGGCGCCACGAATCTCTCTGGCCTTGCTCAGGGTCCTGAACAGGTCATGCAAGTGAAGAAGATGGGGTTTGATCTCAGGTAATTTGGGAGTGGCAGGGTCGTTTGAAAGGATGGCCCAAACCTGGTTATAGGTCAGGCGAGCGGCAGAATGGATCACCGCTTCAAAAAATTGATAGGCAGTGGTCGCCCCGTCCGCGTCGATCACCATATCGCACACCAGGACAAGTCGGTCAACCTGAGGGTTCAGTGAGCACAGGCCATTGGACAACACCTCGGGCAACATCGGGATGACCCGACGGGGAAAGTACACGGAGGTCGAGCGCGCGCCCGCATCGTCGTCGATGGCCGTATCGGTTTGCACATAGTGCGCAACGTCGGCGATCGCAACCATCAGCCTGTAGCCCTCGGACTTCTTGCGGCCTACGGTTGTCGTGAGGGGCTCGCAATACACTGCATCATCAAAGTCACGGGCATCCTCGCCATCAATCGTCACGAAGGCGACATCGCGCAGATCGACCCGGTGCTTCAGGTCCGTCGGTCTGAGCAGGGTTGTGAATTTTTCGGCCTCCGCTCTTGCAGCCTCCGAAAATTCATGAGGTACGTTGAATTTGCGAACCGCGATTTCAATCTCCATGCCGGGATCATCAATCGCGCCCAGCACTTCAACCACGCGCCCGAGGGGCTGATGGTGGCCAGAGGGCGGATCTGTGATCTCACAGGAGACTACTTGCCCATGCTCCGCCCCCGCGCTGTCGCCCGGCGCAATCAGAATGTCATGCTTAATGCGTTGATCTTCCGGAGCGACGATTGTAATGCCGCGCTCATTGAGGAAGCGGCCCACAATTTTGCGATGGATCCTCTCGGTGACCTCAATAATACGACCCTCGGGTCGACCTCGCGCATCCTCGCCAATATGCTTCACCAAAACCCGGTCACCGTGCATCACTTTCTGCATTTCGCGAGTGGACAGGAATAGATCCTGACCGCCGTGATCCGGAATGAGAAAGCCGAATCCATCGCGATGGCCTTGAACCCGCCCCGCGATCAGCTCTAATTTGCTGGCGAGGAGCAGGACCCCTTTACGATTGGGCAAAAGTTGTCCATCACGCTCCATGGCATTGACGCGCCGGTTCAGTACCTCGTACTGCTCGCCGCTCAGTCCGAAATGTTCGCCCAACTGAATGGGAGTCAGCGGCAAAGCGGTCGCTCGCAGCACTTCGAGAATCTCTTCTCGGCCTGGGGGATTCCAGCGTTTTTGGTTCATTGAAGAAACGGTACCCGGTTATTTGACTTTTTTGACAGGAACATTAAACTTCGCGCCTCGGTGAATGGTTCGCACATGCCCAGATGGCGAAATTGGTAGACGCACTAGGTTCAGGTCCTAGCGGTGGCAACACTGTGGAGGTTCGAGTCCTCTTCTGGGC
>JAYUOT010000024.1:0-7809 GCA_043760705.1 Betaproteobacteria bacterium | reverse complement strand
CGGCTCCAATGGCCACGATATGTTTTTTGTCCTTGGCGCCGATGCCTTTGCAAAGTCCTTGCGCGGCTTCGGTTTGACCTGATCCAGAAATATCGTCGAGTTCACCTTCTACCGTCAGGAGCTTCACACCTTTGATATCTTCTGGGGCGACCCGAACCAATTGGCCTGCCACTTTGACGTGCCATTGACCTTTAGGCAATAAGTGATCTTGAAACACGGTTTTAATAGTGTCCAGATAGTATTCCGCTGGAAGGTCGATGACGGCATTGTATTCATCGTAAAACTCCCGGTGGAAAGCTGCATCGTTCAGGTCGCCTTTGACCAGGTCCGAGTAGTAGTCCCAGTGTGACTGGGCGTGGCGATCCGGGTTCATGGCGACGAAACCGGCGTGCTGCAAGAAACCCGGATACACTTGACGCCCGGCGCCCGCGTACTTGCTTGGCACACGATAAATCAGCGAGTTTTCAAACCAAGAAAACGGCTTCTTGACGGCTAAGTTGTTGACTTCGGTGGGGCTACGACTTGGATCGATCGGACCGCCCATCATTGTCATCGAGAGAGGCATATAGCGCTCTTTCAGAGTGGCCATCAAAGAGACGGCCGCCAGGACTGGCACGGTCGGTTGACAGACCGACATGATATGCAAATCGGGGCCTAGCAAGCGCATGAATTCCATGGCGTAAGCGACGTAATCGTCGAGATGAAAGGGACCCGCCGAGACAGGCACCTGGCGCGCATCAATCCAATCCGTGATGTAAACATTGTGATCGGGCAACATCCCTCGCACCGTGTCGCGCAGCAAGGTCGCATGGTGACCCGAAAGTGGTGCAAAAATAAGCACGCTGGGGTCCGCCGAGCGCATGGTCAGGCGATCCGGCAGCAGTCGCTCGAAGCGCAGAAGACGGCAAAAAGGTTTACTGAGTTGCACTTTTTCGACAACTGACACGGTTTCACCGTCGATGGTAGTCGTGGTCAAGCCAAAGGCGGGCTTTTCGTATTCTTTGCCGAGACGATTGAGTAAATCAAAGCCAGCCGAGAAACGGCTTGCCATCGGCAGGTAGGACAACGGGCTATACGGATTAGCGTAAAGCTGGCTCATCGAGGTTGCCCAATCCGAGACCGGATTGAGAATGGCGCGTTGGGCTTCGCGAATTTGATAAAGCATGGTTTGGCTTGAAAATGGTTCGTCGGTTTAGAATCGCCCGAAATGGGCAGTTTTGGGTGGAACTTCTCCGCAGTTTATCTAAAAATCATAAATCGCCTCTAATCTCTGACCAACGGCGATCTTTTGGCCCTGTCCTTGGGTGGCCATGGAGTTCATGCCGAGTACCGCTCCCTCAGCCGCTTGATGGTATCGATATGTGGCCAATTCTGCCGCGGGATCGAACCAGGCCACCCTTCCGGTCCAGGGGTCAACCTTGGGGATGGGGCAACGCGGGCAGGGCTTGACCAAGCGAAGCGCAAGCGGCTTGGAACGCGGCGCAGCTTGGCGTTGTGCCTCACTCGTGTCCTCGCTGTCGATGAGCTGTAGGGATCGTAGGAAATCCTCTTCGTAAGCCGCCAGGCCTGAGAGGACAATATTGGGTCGAAAGCGCTCAATGTCAAGGTTCGCGAGATTCATTCTCTTTGCAAGATCGACGACAGATGCTTGGCCCAGCACCAAAATCGGATAACCATCCGAAAAATAGGTTCGGCCGGTGAGTTCACCCGTCCAGGCCTTGTTGCATAGCCTGTTTTCAGCGTCGCTAAATCGCACTAAGCGCACAGGTCGCTGTAAAAAATCACTTAAGAACTTCGAAGCCTGATGGCCGCAGTCGATGGCTTGCCCTTCGAATTTCCAGATCAGAACTTTGCGCGATCCGGCGTCGCGCGAGGACTCGACCCGCAATTCGGGCGATGTTTGATCGAGCTGGCCTGTAGCGTTCGCCAGTTGCAAGTTCAGTTCTGTCACTCCGGCTGCATTACTGGGCAGGCTCGGCACAATTCTGGCCATTTCAGGACATTCGCGTTGGGTAAGAAATACGCCTTGGGGATCGACGATCATCCAACGTCGATCATGTTGCAGACCCTCGTCCAAAACAACGCTGTCCGAAAGCGAGATGCCCCGACATGACTTCACCGGGTAGATCAGGAGGCGCTCGACCCTGGGGTGGTCAGAACCGCGTTCTGGGTGGCCTTTCGCGACAGAGCTGGGTTGGGATGAGTCGACGGACATAAGCGACACCTTGCTGAGAGTTGTAGCTAACGAGAGAGCCCGAGCCAGGCCGAATGCTGCACTTCCAGCACCCGATTTTGGGATAGCCTTGCCTTGAGCTCGTCAAAATCCAAGGCAAAAAGCGGCTGATCTTGTGCTTCGCATGCAAAAATATAGCGCTTGTGCCCGGTGATAGGGTCGCTCACGGCCTGCAAGCATTGGCCACAAATTCCCTTCATCATGCACTGCATGGAGGCGTTCACTGAAGCGAAAGCTTTCAGCTCGGGATGGAGATCTCTGGAGAACTCCGTTCTGAAGGACTGAGCGACGGCACCCATCATCCGGTGCGAGCCAATCACGAGAAGATGCTCAATTTTGCTAAGAATTTGAAGGTGCTGAAGGTGACGTACCGCGTGCAAGACATTGCCCGTGATCACTTGGTCTTGGGCTCGGCACCGGGGCGCCCCCTCCGCCAAACTTTCGAAGCACCAGATCACGTGATCGGCTGCGGCTTCGATGGAAGCCTGATGAAACAAGTCTTTGATACTGTGATATGCCGCGATATAAAATACCTCGCAAGCCTGAGTCCGGCAGGCTTCACCGATCGAAAATAGCACGGCATTGCCCAGTCCTCCGCCCACAAGCAAAACTTTCTTTTGATTTGGAATCTCGCTGGGACTGCCGCAGGGGCCCATGAAAACCACCTCCTGGCCCAAACCCCAATCGCTGGTCAAAATGCTTGAAGCCCCTTCTTGCAAAATGATGGTCGAAATGCGACCGCTTCGAGTATTGGCATCGGCGCCGGTCATCGCCAGAGGTTCGGCAGCCTGCAAACCACTTGCCCGATGACTGGTCTGTAAGGCTTCGTAATTCTGTAGTTTAAAAAACTGACCGGGCCGGAAATTGATGGCCGCAGCAGGCGCGTTGAGTCCTAGCTCAACGATCCCCTTCCGGAAATTTGTGCTGTCCACCAAATGGGCACCCCAAAGCGACTTAAGGCGAGCGGAAAAATGCTCGAAAGGCTCCTCGGTTCGGGCTTGCATCGCGCCAGCCAACAGTCCGTCAATTAAGGTACTGGCGCGTGCCGCGGAGGCCATCGCCTTGACAACGCTACCGGCGTAATTGGGATGCATGTCTCCGAGAATACTCATGGCCTCGTATCCATCAACCGCAAACCCTTCGGTTCGATGTGCGGTGGCTGCGACGCCATGCTCCAAAATCGTAGGCGATGTCGGCTGTACACGAGCAGACGATTGAGTCAGAAAGTCGTTCCGATCTGCACCCATCGCCAACAAGGCCGTTTTGGCTTCGAGTTCGTACTCGGCGCCTTCCTGGTCGGCCGATTGAAGTCTTAAGCCACGGAGGGCACCAGTCGCGTCGCTGAGAACTTCTAGCACTTCGGTTTGCTCAAGTACCCAGATACCTTCTGCGAGCCCTTTTTGTAACTCTTCGTGATTGAGCCGATAAGCCGGGCTCTCTTCCAACGGGCGACGATAGATCAAGCGAACGCCACCCCAGGCCTGCAAATGCGGCAAGACATTGCCGGGTCTGCCTTCAAGGGCTGCACGCCTTTTCTCGTCGATCAAAATCTCGCCGTGAGCAATAAAACGTTCCGCCTTGGCCCGATCCACAGGCGATAGTGCTTCAAAATAATCGGTACTGCGACCCTTGGGTTGCCACCCCGCCTCCCTTAACGCGCGGTGACGTTGGGCGAAGCGCTCGACCTGTAGTGCGTAGTAGGCCAGCACCTCGGTTGCCGTATCTACCGCGGTGAGGCCGGCGCCGATCACGACCGCAGGTAACTCTATTTGTAGCGCGGCCAAGGTGTCTTCTCGGTAGGCCCCAGTCAACTGTAAGGCCATAAGGAAATCACTGGCCATTCTCACGCCCTGTGGAAAAGCGTTTTTTTGCTTCCACAACTTTGGCTTGCCCGCGCCCAAGGCTAAGCCAATATGGTCGAAGCCGAGACCAAAGGCTTGCTCAATACTAACTTGTGAGCCCAAACGAACGCCCCCTTGAAGCTGAAATCTCGGGCGCCGTTGCAGCAGCAGACGAATCAGTTTGAGGTAGTTCTTGTTCCATCGCACCGTAATGCCGTACTCGGCCACGCCACCGAAACCGGCCGGGGTGCGCTTGGCCAAGGATTCTTGGAAGTGCTGCCAGGAATAAATTGGCTGCTTGATTAACGCCGGCTCGAGAGGCTCAATCTTCTGCCCGTCAATCGCGACAACCTGGTGACCGAGGTTCAGTAAATGGTGGGCGAGGGTGAAACCCGCTGGCCCTAGGCCTGCGACTAATATTTTTTTGTGAGTGTCGCGTTTCGGCTTTGATTCCGAGAATCCCAAAATAGATTCGCTCTCCGCACTTCGGAGCGGATTCCAGCGTGTGAGCAGGCTGTAGATCTCTACGCCCCAAGGCAGGTTGAGAACATCCTCCAGGATGCGCGTTTCGCCCGCAGGAATATCGACCGGGGTTTGCTGCTGAAAGATGCAGGCTCGCGAGCAGTCATTGCAGATGCGATGCCCGGTGGCGGCGACCATCGGATTGTCGCGAGTGATCATCGCCAGGGCGGCAATGGGACGGCTTTCGCGGCGCAGGAGCTGAAACTCGGAAATCTTCTCGCCAAGCGGGCAGCCACCAAGACTCAGGCCCAGCGCGTTTCGAGCCAGTGATTTCGGAGCCGCTGGCGGTGAATACAAGTTTGTTGAGGCCAGCGCGATATCGTCGCCAGGCATGCCGTGTGAACAGGAGTCTGTTTTACTGACATGACAGATCAGGCAGTACCTCGCCTGATCTAATCCTCGAGCTGGTTGTGGGCCATGGTCGCTCAAATCGAAGCCCTGACGAGGCTCCTGAAATTCCGCTTTGATCTTGATGACGCGATGCTTAGTCTTGACGGGCGTGGGCTGCGCCTCGGAGGCCTCAAGGTCCAGGCGATGGAGCAGATGGTTCGGATCAACGCCTTGCGCATGGTCGAACAATACTTGACCGCGATGCAGGTGCTGGCCACTCTGAGTTAGGCAGGCCCAGGCGCTGTAGAGGCGGGCGCTTTCGAGATCGTTCTCCGCTTGACGATCATCGCTTTTCGCGTTTTGCCAAGCCTGTATGTACTGGGCGAAAGCCAGTTCGTCAAATTGCTGGTGGGCTGGATCGATCACGCCCAGAGCGAGCCAGCGCAGACGCGCAGCCCCTGGATCATAGGCAAGTACGTCTTCCACGGTAACGCTCAGCATGGCTTTACGTTTCACGAACTTGTACTTGATGGTCTGCAGCAAGGTGAAGGCGGCGTCGCGCTGACGATAGCTCTCAAGCGGTTTTTCTATACCAAAAAGCCTTTCAATGAAGGTTTCACAAGCGCGCGCGAGGGCGAGGAGATAGGCAGACGGGCCAGTCTGCGAGGAGGGCGCACCGCCGTCGATGGGTGGCTGATTAAATTCGTGCCAAAAAAGCCTGTCAAGCGTTTCGAGCCCTGGGTCCGAATGCAGTGCCTGGAAGTCCAGATCAAACTTTAAGGACAGGGTCTCGTCCAATGCTGCGGTCTGGCCTGCTCCGGGGGCATGACTTGCGCCCGCCGCGTGCCCGTTTTCGGTTTCGGTTTCGTCCTGGCTCCGGCTCGCTTTGTCGATGAATGTGCTCCGATTAGCGCTTCAATTCAACGAGCTTATTGGGTTTGTTCTTCCATTCTTCGGCATCGGGTAAGCCTGGCTTGGTGCGTGTGATGCTTGGCCAAAGCTTGGCCAGCTCAATATTGAGCGCGACAAATTTTTCTTGTCCTTTGGGCACGTCTTCTTCCGCAAAAATGGCCTCTTCAGGACACTCCGGAATGCATACGGCGCAATCGATGCACTCGTCTGGATCGATGACCAGAAAGTTAGGCCCCTCGCGGAAGCAATCAACAGGGCAAACATCAACGCAATCGGTGTGTTTACAACGGATGCAGGATTCAGTGACAACATGGGTCATTGCGATTTTCTCGGGGAGAACTTGAAAAGGTTCCTTCTACTGACCAAAATTAGCCTGTATTGGGATAGACTAAATTGTACCGTGCGGCGCTTTTCGCCTAGACTTGGTGCTCGGGGAGCCTGTAAAGCGTCCGGCGAAGTATCCTTCAAACCATCGATTATTTCGTTGAATCGTTCTAAAAGTAGGTTAATTTTCATGTGTTTTTCAAGTTTTGGGAACCATTGAGGCTGCGATGCTGGAAAGTACCCGCTATTTGCGTCCAAGTGACCTCAGTCAGGCTTTGATCATGGCCGAGCGGTTCGGGCCCCGACTGATGGCGGGCGGCACCGATTTCTACCCCGTCTTGGCGGATCGAGCGGTCACCTGCGACGTTCTCGACCTTTCGGCGGTGCCAGAATTGCGAGAAATTACCCGATTGCAAAGGGGCGGTGTGCATTTCCTGAGAATGGGCGCGATGGTCAGTTGGAGCGATGTTTTGCGTCACCCAGAGCTTTCTAGCCGGGGTTTTCTTGCTTTGCGTCAGTGCGCCAAAGAAGTCGGCGGCCCACAAATTCAGAATCGCGCGACCCTGGTCGGCAATGTCTGTAATGCCTCACCCGCCGCCGATGGCATTCCGGTGTTGATGGCCTTGGGTGCGAATCTCGAAATTCGCTCTTCCGAGGCGCGGCGCTGGATGAGCCTGGAAAATTTTGTAAAGGGCGCGCGTAAAATTGCCTTGGCACCCGGCGAAATCGTCACCGCGATCGAAGTGCCCCTGATGTCGACCCCGGTCAATTCACTATTCCTGAAAATGGGCTCACGACGCTATCTCGTTATTTCCATCGCCATGCTGGCCGCGCAGTGGCAGCGTGGCAAAAATGGAGGGTGCCGAATTGCTGTGGGTGCCTGTTCACCGGTCGCTCGGCGTTTGGAGCCACTTGAAACTTGGTACCTGGAGGGCATGCCGACGGGAAAAAAAGCCAAGGCTTTGGAGGCCTCCTTGAAGCTGCTGAGTCCCATCTCCGATGTGCGGGCGGATCAGGTTTACCGCCGCGATCTGGCAAGTGTCCTATGTGAAAAGCTTATCTTGGAGATGAAGGCAGAGGCGCCTCATGTCTGACATGCTCGATACCCAAATGGGGATGGACACTCAAGCGCTAGCCGGCATTGAACGGCTCACTCAAGTGATCCATTTTCAACTCAATGGTCAACAAAAAATCTCGAACTCGTGGCCGATCACCAGGCTGAGTGATGTGCTGCGCGATGAGTTCGGCTTAACCGGTACCAAGCTCGGCTGTAGTGCTGGAGATTGCGGCCTGTGCACGGTGTCCCTCAATGAGCAGCAGGTCTGCGCGTGTTTGGTTCCGATAGGACAAGTCGAGCATCAGTCGGTGGTGACGGTAGAGGCTTTGGCGAAGGACCCTCTCGGCAAACGGCTTCAACAAGCTTTCTTGAACCACGGTGCAACCCAGTGCGGCATTTGCACGCCAGGCATGTTGATGGCCGCTTTTGACCTTTTGCGCAAAAACTCGCAGCCTAGTGAAGCTCAGGTTTTGGATGCTCTGGCGGGTGTTTTGTGTCGCTGCACGGGGTATCGCAAGATCGTGGAAGCCGTCTTGTCACTGAGTAGTTCGTCGCTTAATAGTTTGTCAGCTACGAGCGTTTCGCTTCCC
>JAYUOT010000023.1:0-7820 GCA_043760705.1 Betaproteobacteria bacterium | reverse complement strand
GGTACTGAGGGTTACGCTGAGCGAGTCCACAACCTTGCCCTGGGTCGAAAGACTAAGGTTGATAGGAGTATGGAGATCCGCAGCGCCAGGTTTGACTTCTCCAAAGCTTAGAGGAACAAAATTAGCGCCAGGTTTTGCAATGAACTTGCGATTCAGGTTCAAACCCGCTCCTTGTGCCGCAAGCGCAACTTCCTGCTCTTTACCCGTGCTATTAAAGACCGCCACACTGGCAATCGGCGCATCACCTTTTCGCAGCCAGGTTGGACTTGTCCATTTGACATAGAAAGGTTTATCGGAGAGCACGTGGGCAGTTTTTTGTCCGACGGTTCCGGCAGCATTGATGCCTCGTACCGTGATACGCCAGCGAGTCAAGGAGTCCGGTACGCGAAAACTAAAGCTCGCCTTGCCATTACCGTCAGTACTAAGCGCAGGACTCCAAAACGCTGTATCAATGTTTTCTCTTCGTGGACGCTCGAGCAGTTTGACCGCTCTCTCAGGCGTACCTCTGCGCCGTGGCTGAGCCGCCGTTTCATGACTGCCCAGATCGTAGGCGATGAAGGCCTGGGTCGAAGTGGTGCGAACATTATTGCGTCTTGGATGATAGAAAAAATCAAGGATGTTGGGCGCAATCTCGGGCTGAAGCACGTAAATCATTTCATCAACAACACCCACGGTGAGTAGCGCTGCGCCGGGCTTGCCATCAACCGTCGTGGTGACTTCAACGGTAGCAGTCTCACCCGGAGCATAGCTTGGCTTACCGGGCTGAATGGCGACTTCAATTCGCGCTTGCTCGACAGCGATACCTTGATTCTGGAAAACAAACTCTCCATTCTTCACATAGGCCACGGACAAGGTAATGTTGGGAGAATAGTCACTTGCAACCTTCACTTCGGCGCGCCACTGATTTGGCGCAATTTTTGTCGCATTGATCCAGGCGGATCTCTCGGTCAGCAAGGCTGTTTTCTCAATGGCGTCACGTTCGAGTGTGAACAGTGCATGCTCGACTTCCTCCGGAAAGGTAATCAGGATGGTTGCCGTTTCTTCAGGTGCATAACGACTTTTATCTGAAACCATGTCGATATTTCCAGCCGCCGGCTTTATCCCGGCACCGCTCACCCAGTGCGACGTTGCGGCCAGCACATTGCCCTTCTCATCACGGGCGGTGACGGTATAGGTGCCGGGTTTGTCCAGCGCCAGATCGAAAGCTGCGGTGCTTGCCAGTGTGCCATTGGCCGTGGCCCGATCTTCAAGCCGGACCCAATCCCAACGAGTTGGCTTGGTGCTCGCATCAGGTGTTGCAGGTGCCAAGCTAAACTTCACACTTTCTTTCACCGCTGAAAATTGCTGGGTCGCTCGCAGGCTCCACAGGGCGGCCGCCCGCTCAATCAAGAGTTCGCGAGAAACCCTGACGCGATAGGCCGCACCATCAGTCGCTAAAGCCGACAAAATATAGCGACTCGGTACGGCGGCCGAGGGCAAACTAAACTTTGCTACGCCACTGGCATCGGTCTTGATCGTACTGGTGGCTAGCTTGAGGGGAAACTGACCAGCGTAATCAAGTTCACCATCGACCATCGTTAGGGCCTGCGCGCGCCCGGTCAGATCGATCACGGCGTCTTTCACCGGACTACCATCAGGGTAGCTCAGTTGCAGCATACCGCTCACCGCTTCACCGGTTTTAAAATCGGCCTTGTCCGGTACCACATTGATTTCGAAGTGGGGCTTCTGGTACTCGGACACCCGAAACGCCGCTGCGTACTGATTGTCGTTGAGCGTGAAGCGCAGTTCATAGCCGCCAGCGCTGGCGTTTTGAGGCAGGCGAAAACTAGCATCGGCGCCAGTCTCTGAGGACATGGCCGTACGCAGATGGGCGATGGGCAGGCCATTGGGGTCAAAGGCAGTCATGTTGATCTCGCCCGCAGCGACCGGCTTGGAAGCCCGAGCTGAAGTAAATTCCCGTCCCATAAACTTTACAAAAACAGAATCACCAGGCTGATACAGGGGGCGATCAGTCACGGCGTAAAGCTTGGTGTTATATATTTCGCTGTCGTAGTAAAAGTTCTCGGTAATGAACACGCCGCCTTTGGGATCTTGCCCGATGACGTAGCTTTGCTCGGGATTGGCTCGCTCAAAGCTGGCCAAACCTTTAGCATCGCTTGAGCCACTTTGCAAAACACCTACGCCATCCGTCCACAACAACTGAACCCCCGCAGCGGGCGCACCGCTCAGGCGGTTGACCGTCCAAACCAGTAATTGACGAGGTGCTGTCTTAGTCACTGAAATGACGTCGGACACAAATACGACGGTTACCGCTCGGTGACTGCCCAGAGCAGCTTCCACAACATACAAGCCGGGCGCCAATTTGCCCAAAGGAATATAAACATTGCCTTCCGAGGCGAGCTTGAATTCGCTTGATGAACCGGGTAGCGTCACGCCTTCTGGAGGCTTGATCGCTGCAGCCTTGGTGACGGGATAGCGAAACTGCGCGATCGGCTTCATTCCAGCAGGCGTACGAAAACGCGGGGGCTGCTCAAACTGGCTGGGTGCGAACAAGCGCGCCGCGCGCTTGGTGCCCGGCGCATCTTCAGTCACGGTGCGGCGCGCCTCTTTTGTGAAAATGGACTGCCAAGCCAAGCGCGCTTTTTTGCTCCAAGAATCCCAAAGATGTGTAAGGACATTGGCCAAGCCTTCGTCCTGCGCAGCGGCGGGAATGACTATGCGATGAAGATTTTTTTGCCCCTTGAGAAACTCAAAGGATTTCTCTACCCGATAGAGCGCGATGTCGACTCCACCAATCGCCTCGGCAGCGGTATTCTGGGTAAGTTCAAGGCGTACCCGCGCCTGTTCTTCGCTACCAATGACAGCGTCCGATAGCAGGAAAAACGGCTCTCCTTGATTGGGCTCATAGCCGCTTGCTAACTTCGCCGACTGAGCTTGGCTGGGCTGAACGAAGGTTAGCCCGAAGACTGTTAGCGCGATTAGCGCGCTAAAAAAGCCAATCGATAGATTCCGGCAAAATTTGGATTGTCTTTGTGAGGCTGCCAACGCGTATCTCTCCACTGCATGAGGGCTGGGATGGTGACGGCCCGAAGGCCGTTATCTTGGGCCGAGTCACTACCGGTGTGATAGGCCACATGATGGCCCATCCATACCATGAGGTGTTGCTCGTCCCCGTGATCAAAAAAAAGTAAATCTGCTGGCTGGGCGCGTTGCCAGTCCTTCGAGGCAAAGGCACAATTACCTTGCACAATGTCGATAGCACTGGCGTAGGCCGCCTTTGATCCATCGCTCAAGCGCCATCGGTGTCGCAAAGCGTCTCGCGCCGCCGGGTCGATTTTCAGCTCAGGCGGCAAGGCCATGCCGGTTAAACCGTTGGCCCGCTTCCATGCCAAGTCATGCTCTCGAAAGCTTTCCGCCACAGCGAAGCGCACCAAACCAGCGCAGTCTCGATGCGACCAGCGCGGCGACGGTCCATTGCGAATTTGAGCACTCACCAGTCGGACGATCCAGGCACGCAACTGCCGACTTTCTTGAGGGCCGAGGGTTGGCCCGTCCCAGCTCGGCGGCACCCAGTCTGGGGCGGCGCAAGTCGCGCCTGCAAAAGGTAATAACGCCCCGCCAAGCAAGGCACGACGTGTAAGGCTTGGGCGGAGCCGATTCTGGTTCACTTTCCGTCCAACGGCTGCCAACTGAGAGCGCGCCAGCCGCGCTCGCCCTGCAAAGCGTCAGCACTCAAACTGACTTTAAAGGCGGGGATTTTCGCGAGTTCCTCAAGGCGGGGCCAGAGATGCCTTTGAGCCGCAGCGCGTAAGTGCGGCTCGCCCTCGTTTGAAAGCGATTGATTGGAATCGCTTCGAATCAATGCAGCTAGGCTACTCGGCGTAACCAAGGCTAGAGTTAGGCTTTTGTCCGCGGTACCGCTAAAACTATCCGCTACACTTGCCAAACGCTTACCCGTCACGGCCATGACGCGTTCCGCCAGCTTCTGATCCGGGGAAAACACAATCACTTGGTCAGCACTGAGCAAGGCAGGAACGTCGCCTGCCTTGGCGCCAGCGCCCTTGACCTCGGTGGTCGGTGTCAAGGCCCAACTCGTGAGTGTCTTGAGGTGTGCTGTCGTGACGGGCACGGTGTCTTTAAGCTTCGTTGCGAAGACCGGGCTGTGGAGTTTTGAATCAGCATACCAACAGGCGCCGGCAGGGCCCTGAACCAAAGATAGCAGGCCTGTGGCGGCGTCCTTTTGGGTACCGCCTGCTTTGTTCGCAAGAATCGTCGCGCTGTTCCAATCAACCGGCAACAGGGCGCACAGCGCCGGCTGCGCGGGCAGACTCTGTAGCAAAGGCAGCCCGACAAAAGCTTGAGCGCCAGTGCGCGCCGGGTCTAAAAGAAGCGCTGTACTGGCGTTGCCTTGGGCATCAAGATCAAACTGTAGCCCCTCAAAAGCCGGGAAATATTTCTGATAGCCAAAGGCGAAAGTCTGAGCATTGACGGCCAAGCGATGCTTGGGCACTGGACCGGTCGAGAGCGCCGCTCGACCGGCAAAATTGGTCGCTGCCGGATCGGTTGATGCCTCAAGCAGTCTTGCAATAGCGGCCCCTGCTTTACTGTCTATAGATTTGTCCTTCAGCAATAGCATGCCAGGATCGGACAGCAAGACCATGCGCTCACCACGCGAGGCCATCAGAAAGGTGCGTCGAGGTGAGATCGCCAAAGCAAAAAGTGGCACACTTCCAAAGCCAGTCGAAATATCTCCCGCCTTAGTCAACTGCGTGTCCTTCAGGGCAATTTTCCCCGCTTCTTCGAGCAAGGCCGTCAGCGCGCTTCTTTTGATTGAAACCACATAATGCCGCAAGGCACCCTTGCTATCACGCCAAAGGGCTATCTGTGCCGGTTCATCAAGAACACGTCGAAGCAAAGCGTCAGACCAAGTGACGTTGTGCTCATAGGCAATTCGTCGAATGGCACCCAGCACACCTAATCTGTCCTCATGAGCCTCGTAGTAAAAAGCAAGATCTTCCGTGAGAAGGCGCTTTGCATGGGGCTGCTTGAGTATGTCGCGTGGTAAGGCTGCAAGGCTTTGCGTACTGAGCAAAGCATCTGGAACGGCCAGATCTAGCCCTAAGGGATTCACCTTCTGATCGAAGGGATCCCATCCAAAAGTTTTTAGGGCGATCGCGCCACCCACGGCAAAGGCTAAGGCTGAGAAGACTATTGCATTTTTTCGTGGCACCCGAGTAGTCCTTTATTGCATTTTCGACGCAGTCAACAATACGGGTTCTCGATTGGGACTGGCTGTGTTGCTCGTCCAAAAAAAAGAATCTCGCGGAACCCGTTCATGCGGCTCTTTTTCATAGGATGTTGCGGGTGCCCTTGCGCAGTTCGTCACAGCGCTTGCAGGGGCCCTCGTCAATATAGAAAACAGGTTTGCGCCATTCAAGCCAGGGTATCCTGATTCCACTCACCCTGAATCATCCACACCGGTGCCTTGATATCTACCGGTTTCCAGGCGATCTTACCATTGCCTGAATATTTCAGGCCGTCTCCCACTGCAAGGTTCGGAGTGTCCAGCACGGGCGGATTGTGCTGGGCCAACCTTAGCAAGACGCCAACCCGACCGCTAAAAGTACGAATGCTATATTGCATAGCGGTGCGGCAAACTTATTAAGAAGTCTAAGCCCACCGATCCAAAAACAGTGGCAAGCTATTGCTTTCCCCGGTTCCCGCATCGCACTTCTATTGAATAGGGCTTTCAATGACGACCCCGGCAAAGTTATTCGCACTCAGTGCTGAGCAAATGTCCCAAGGATTCGCGCGCAAGGAGCTGTCACCGGTCGAGGTGGTCGAAAGTTGTTTTGAGCGGATCGCGGCTTGGGAGCCTAGTATCAATGCGATGTACCTGGTGCAGCGCGAGGCGGCCATGGCTGCGGCGCAGGCCTCGGAGGCGCGCTGGACGAGTGGTCAGTCCTTGGGTGCAATGGATGGTGTGCCCATCACGATCAAGGAAAATATTTATACCAAGGGTGACCCCGCACCGATCGGCACCCAGGCAATGGACTTGACCCCCAAAGCCGCCGATGCACCCGCCTCGGCGCGTGCTCGTGAGGCCGGTATGGTCATTCTTGGTAAGACAACGATGCCGGACTTTGGGATGCTCTCCTCGGGCATGTCCTCGTTTCACGGGATTACCCGTAATCCCTGGCGCTTGGATCGCAATACCTCTGGCTCGTCCTCCGGTGCTGCGGCTGCCGCTGTTGCAGGTTATGGGCCTTTGCATATTGGTACGGATATTGGTGGCTCTGTACGCTTGCCGGCGACCCATTGCGGCATTTTTGCGCTCAAACCCAGCTTTGGTCGTATCCCGGTGAGCCCACCGTTTATGGGACGCGTGGCCGGGCCGATGACGCGGACGGTCAAGGACTCTGCCTATCTGCTTGAAGTGCTGAGCCGCCCGGACGTACGCGATTTTATGAGCCTGCCCTATCAGCCGGAAAGCTATGCGGCCAAGCTTGATCAATTTTCAGTCAAGGGTAAGCGCATTGGTTTGATGCTGGATATGAGCAGCACCGGCTCATTGGGTTTAGCAAGCGACCCGCAAATTATTGCTGCGGTACAGGCGGCGGCAAAAGCCCTCGAATCCGCCGGGGCCATCGTGGTACCGGCCAAGGGTTTTATGAGCCCTGAGATGATGGAGAACATGGGTCGCTTCTTCGAAGCCCGCTCCGGTAACGATATCGCCGCGATGGATGGCGCCACGCGCGCGAAAGTCTTGCCGTTCATACTTGAATGGGCGACTTGGCGTGCCCCAAATTTTAAAGGGTCTGAGGTGATGGCAGCCTACCACCAAGTCGTGATGATGCGTGAGGCGGCTGTGCAAGCGGTTGCGCAATACGATTTTGTTCTCTCACCCACTTCACCGGTATTGCCGTTTGAGGCCGAGATCGCAGGCCCAGGCAATGATCCGCGCAATGCTTTCCCGCATATTCATTACACGGTGGCCTACAACATGAGCGAGAACCCCGCGTCATCGACGAACTGGGCCTATGCCGGGCCGGGCAGTCACGAGGGCTTACCCATCGGTGTACAAATGGTAGGGCAGCGTTTTGATGATCTCGGGGTATTGCAAATGAGCAGAGTGCTTGAGCAATTACGCCCCGCCCAACGCACCTGGCCTGAGCCAGCTTAGCTCAGGCCTATCATCACCACGTCGCGAAAGATCGGGCGCTGCGCGAGGCGATCCAGCCAGGCCTGAACCTGAGGGCGGGCGGGTGCTCGGTAGCCAATCTTCTCCCAGGGCATCACGCTCCAGCGATAGGCTTGAATTGCCATGGGGATATCGGCCAGTGTTGGATGCAAACCTGCGGCATAACTATTCTTGGCAAAATGGGCTTCAAGAGTATTGATCATCTGGGTTGATTGATTGGCCGAGCTGAGCAGGAGCTTGGGGTCGCGGGACTCCGGTGAAGTGCGAAACAGTTGCCAAATTAAGGGAGTGATGGCCGCGCCCAGCGAGCTGTTCGCCCAGTCCATCCATTTCTCGATTTCAGCACGTTGACGAAGGTCCTGCGAGTACCAGTCATAGTGCTGATACTGACTCGCCAGGTAACGCAAAATAGTGTTGGACTCCCAAAGCACGAAGCCCTCGTCCTCAATGGTGGGCACCAAGGCGTTGGGGTTCATGGCGAGATATTCGGGTGTCTTGGTCACGCCAAACGACAGTCCCGCATCAACTCTTGCGTAAGGGATGCCCACTTCGCCACAAAACCAGAGCAACTTTTGCACATTGGACGAAGTCGTGCGCCCCCAGATTTTTAACATATCAC